>JBPCWA010000286.1:0-5826 GCA_051009975.1 Hyphomicrobiaceae bacterium | reverse complement strand
GCCTTAAACCAGCCTTGGCCAGTCTGGCTCAATCATGTCGGCGTCCAAGCAATGCGCGATTTCACTCTATTTTGACGCCGTCTTGCGACTTATGGAGTTGAGCTGGGACAATTGGAGTTGACATCAATCGATGCAGCGTGAGGCAAGAACGCCACAGATTGCTCCGACTTGCGTCGATTGAGTTCATATCGCTATTTCTCTGCCCAGAAAGTTGTACGCGGGCACGCGGCGCATTACTTTGTCGAAGAGTAAGGTCAAGTGGGGAGAACCTGAACTCTGCTGCGGCGCTTAGCTTGTCCGAATAGTTGCTCACTTATAAGTTCAACATGCCAAAGACGTGACGCCAACGGGCTGATGGCATAGGTCGACGATCTCGACCAAGGCACGGTTCGCAGCATGTTCACATCTGCCCCCACCTTCGCGCCAAATGGGGCGAGCACATGCGCAGACGACTGAAGAAATATTTCGATACCCAATCCAAAAAAATACAGCTGGCTTGGCGGCGCCGGATACTTCTGCCTCTGCGACGTCGCCGGTATGAAGCGCTCCCGACCGCGATGATAACTGGAACCAGCGGCAAGACAACGACTAGCCGGATGCTAGCTCACATTTTGAAGCAGAGTGGATTCACCGTCGGATTGGCGACAACGGACAACGTGGACATAGCTGGGAGATTGATCAAGGAGGGAGATTGGGCCGGCTATTGGGGGCATCATTCCGTCTTGAACAATCCAAGTATCTCAGCAGCCGTCTTGGAGACGGCTCGCGGTGGCCTGTTGACCGATGGTCTCTACATCGATCGATGCCACGTAGCAGCTCTCTTGAATGTCGGGCGCGAGCAGATTGGTATTGATGGCATCGATACCATTGAAGATATGGCGGCGGTCAAACGGCAAGTTATTGAAGCTGCCCAAAGAGCAGTAGTTTTGAATGCCGATGATCCTTTTTGTTGCCGACTCATAGATCAATTTCCAATCGATCGGACCTCCATATTCTCGTTCTTTCCTGATTCCGACCCCGTAAAACTCCAGGTCAGTGCTGGCGGCGTAGCTTTTTGTTTGGACGAGTCCGGTCCCCCTCTCATTGTGCGAATGAGGGGCGGCGAAAGACGGCCAGTCGTCCCGGTTGCAAACTTGCCCTCAACTTTTGGCGGAGTGGTGCGCCATAACATTGCAAATGCCATGGCCGCGGCAGCGATGGCGGAAGGACTCGGAGTTGAACAAAAGGCTGTAGTTGCCGGACTTACCTCCTTTCATAGCTCACTCGAGCGACAGCTCGGCCGCTTCACTATTGTTGAGGGCTATTCACTTACTCTGATTCTGGACATGGCCGTGACGATACCATCCGCGATGGCCCTCGTAGACAGCTTAGAACGGGTTCAGGTTTCAGGGCGTCGCATCTGCATGTGCACTACAGCGGGCAATCGACAGGCCTGGCATTTTCAAGATTACGCGAAAACGATAGCAAAGCATTTTGACCATTTTGTATGTTACGAGCACGGAAAGTACCGGCGGGGCCGCGCCCCCGGTGAAATCAATAATCTTCTCAAATCGGGTCTGCTGGCAAGTGGCGTCAAATCAACTGCGATTGAACTTGCTGGCGATTACGAACGCGGGCTGAAATCAACCGCCTCAATTGCTGAGGCTGGGGATCTCATCGTACTATTGTGCAGCCTGGAGGGCAGCACTATTCCGCTCATAGAAAGAGCCTTTGCGAGGCATGCGACCACGCGCACCGGTCGCTGTAGTTTGAGAGATCCCAATAAGGATCCACCCACGCCAGAAACTGTGAGCTGACGTGGGCATTCAGGAGAAGACTATCAAAGTTGGATTGGTCCGTCGGGGCGCTATGGGTGATCGGATATCGCCTCACCGTGGCAAATGCTGCCGGTCAAGACTTTGCTGTGGCCAAGTTTGCAGAAATGGTTCAGCTTGGAGATACTAAAAATCTGGAAGGCTTTCCGGCCGAACAACATTGTATTGCCGGCGACCCTCGAAAGTACTTTAATCGCGCGAAATCAGAGCACCTTTTACAGTATACTCGATGATCCCGAACTTGAATGATTGCAAGTCTAATTATTCACGATCTGCATGATGGGGGGGCGAACTCGTTATGAGTGGAATACTCGCACTTTTGGACGACATCGCGGCCATCGCGAAATTAGCGGCGGCCCAACTCGACGATATTGCGGCCCACGCGGCAAAAGCCGGGAGCAAGTCTGCCGGTCTTGTCATCGACGACGCGGCGGTAACACCCAAATATGTTACCGGCCTTCCGGCCGCGCGCGAAATCCCAATTGTCGCCAAGATCGCTCGAGGCTCACTCTTCAATAAGCTTGTTATACTACTGCCCGCTCTGCTTATATTGCAGGCGGTAGCACCTTGGGCCATTGCGCCACTCTTGATTCTCGGTGGCACCTATCTCTGTTTTGAGGGCGCCGAAAAGGTTTGGCATGCACTCACCCATCGTAAGGACCCAGGTCCGCAGCAAGCCACGACGCTTGATGCAGCGCATCTGGAAGAGCAACGCGTTGCCGGAGCTATCAAAACGGATTTCATTCTTTCGGCCGAAATCATGACTATCGCGCTCGCCTCAATCGATGACACGGACTTTTGGATCCGCGTTGCCGTCCTTGCTGTCGTAGCTGTGATGATGACTATTCTCGTCTATGGCGTCGTCGCATTCTTGGTCAAGATCGATGACTTTGGTCTTCGCCTGTCAAAGACCGGGCGACTTGAGGCAACGCGCGCCTTCGGTCGAAGTCTTGTTACTGCCATGCCCACCGTACTAGCTGTGATCACCGTGATCGGGACAGCAGCAATGCTGTGGGTGGGGGGAAGCATCATAGTTCACGGGCTGCACCAACTTCATTTGTCGTGGCCATACGAAAGTATTAAGGCCGTAGCCGACTATGTATCAAATGGCGGCGCGTCAGCTTTCGCAGCTTGGCTCACAACTGCACTCTTGGACGCAATTGTAGGGTTTGTAATCGGTACAATTCTCATGCCGATTGTTGAGGCACTGCTCGTGCCAATCGGCATGCTCTTTCCCGAGAAAAGATGATCAAATCTGCCGATCATTTGAGAATAGTCTCGCAAGACAATCCATTACCACGGGAAAACACGCGTCGGCGCTCGTTGATCTGATCCCAGTCCTTATGCCGGGACCGCGATTGAAACAGCTAACGTGAGGGCGTCTGCGTCATTGATGGACGACTATGTACAAGAGCTTGGGGCAGAGAAGGAGTTGACAAATCTGTCGTCCGATCTACTACGACTTCATGAAGACGTGATTACTTGATTGGGCATGCTATGCCAAATATCTACGGACACGAGGTCGAACGCACCATAACTGACAGGTCTGCGTTCCGTGAGATACTCGGCGAGCCAAGCCCACGGACTAAGGAAAAAGTCATAGACCGGGTGGACGAACTCGCCCGCCGCTTCATCGCGACCGCTCCATTCGCGGCATTGGCAACCAGGCGCGTCGACGGCGGCGTCGACATTACGCCCCGAGGTGATCCGGAAGGTTTTGCGATCGTCCTCGATGAAAAGACCATCGCGCTTCCAGAGCGACCAGGCAACCGGCGCGGGGATGCGCTCGAGAATGTCTTGCGCGACCCGCACATTGGTCTCCTTTTCATCATCCCCGGCCATAACGATACTATCCGCGTATCAGGCAAGGCCACTATCGTTCAGGATAAAAACCTGGCGGCACGGATGAAAGTCAAAAGCCATACGCCTGAATTGATACTCCTCATCGAGGTTCAGCGCCTGCTTTGCCACTGTCCAAAGGCGTTCATTCGATCTTCCATGTGGCGGCCTGATGGTTGGCCCGATACTTCCAACGTGCCAAACCTCGCCGAGTTGATGATTGGGCATGCTGAATTAGCACTCACGGTTGAAGAGATGGCCACAATAATTGAGAATGACCGCCAAACGCGCCTGTATTAGAGCGTGATCGCACGTGAGCAGTTGAGCACGAGACACGAGATCAGCAAGCGGGCCAAACCCGTTGCCCGTGTCAAGCTCGTTGCCCGTGCCAAACCCGTTGCTCTTGCCACGATGAGCGGTGGGGAAGTGCCTTGTCTGCCTCTAATGTAGTACAGGTCTCTAGTAGTACGCCCGGCAACGGCGGTAGCGGATCCACCAGTATCGGCGCCCGGTCACGACAGCACGCCGTCTCAGCCATGCACATCGGCCAACGTAGCCGTACCGAAACCTGACGTAAGGTCGATATCCGTAATAGCGCCGCCGGTGCCGACGATATCCCCGGTAAATGTATGGCCGCTTGCGAAATCGTCGGTAACCGTAGACGCGACCGCGTCGAAATCCTCCACCACGGAAAGCTCTCCCGCGAAAGGCCCGCCCTCCCCGGAAGCCGCCTCGACCGCGAAACCCGCCTCCGCGAAATCCACCGCGTCGACGGGCCAATTGCGTCAGACTGTCCGTCTCTTTATCGAAACCGGAATTGGCCAAGGGGAGAGCTTGGACCGGCGCTACTCCTGCCACCGCCAAGAAAAATCCGCTCGCCGCAGCACATGCCCATATCACTATCGTCTTCATTCTTTTTCGTCCTTTGCCGCCTGACAGCACTTATCGCTGTTGGCTACACCTGCCTCGACCTCATAACACGGTTGAGTCAGATCAATGCAACTTATACCTGCGAGTTCGCTTAATGGTTCGTCCGTCACCAGGCCAGCGCACGCTAACCCACTGGCATTGAATTAGATAAATATTCTTTGACACACGTCAATGAAGAGGCACACGCGGTATTCAAGTGAGCTCAATAGAAGCACCATCCTCGCGACAAGAGGCACTTCAATTTTGGCGGGTGAGAATACGTCGGGCGTCAATGTTTTTGATTGATACCCACTATGGCCTCCAACAAGCTACCAAGGTTGCCGCAGCCGAAAGGCCGTTCACGCTTTTCTACTGCCAGCTTATTCCCTCTACAATTAATTCTGTCGCTAAGTAGATCGGGCAATACATTTTCGAGGGCAAATAGCCTAACCGGGACAGTTGACAATAGGACGGTTGCCCCACTCTCTTGGGCCGGTGGTTCCCCCCCAGAAGACCCAATGCCAACGTTTTCGATACCACTATGTTGCCGGTCAGCTCGTAATTTACTTCCGCTTCACGGTTTTGAACTAGTTTGGCAAGCACGCGGACTGAACGTGAACGACCGCGCACTTGCACTATCAACCGACAGGAAAGCGATTGGATGGCACTGAGAATAACAGCCTTTGTCGCCTGCCACATAGTCGTGGTAGCCTTGGCCTTGCTTCTCGTCAGCGGAGGCGGGACCTAATCGGGACTAGAATAGGATCGGACTGTCACTTCGAATGCGAAAAGGTTTGGAAATTCACCTAAGCCGGCCACTCACACGGTCTCATTTGCCGATTCGCTTGCAAATAAGACGTCTTTGCCCTTCATTGACCGGGTCAGACCAATCTTTCCGATCACTACGATCTTCGAGTGGCACCTCGCGTCGCAACGCGCGGAATCGTGCCCATGCCAAGCAGAAGCTCGGATGCAAGACCTAACTTCTCTTGAGCTGAGGGCCCAAAGAGGCTGAGGCCGTTGACGTCAAACCGATGGTCATTTCTTCAATTCGACGCGAATTCCATGAACACTCTTGGAACCCGAGTTCGAGACTCTACCAAGCGGCTGCGGCGCCATGTTCACGACCAGATTACCTTTTCCGTCCCAGGCTTCGATCGCTCGCATGACATCGCGGCTGGGCGGCAGCTGAGTTCCGTCCGGTGCAATGTCATGTACGTCGCCGTGGATAGAGTCGAAGACAAAAACCGAAGGCCATCTGTGA
>JBPCWA010000285.1:0-2715 GCA_051009975.1 Hyphomicrobiaceae bacterium | reverse complement strand
GCCGTCCTCCGTTGCGCAGCACCTCGCGACTGATTGTTGATGGCGCACGCTTCAGTTGCCGTGCAATGGCGCGGAACGGCAGCTCAGCACGCAGCCCTCGTGAGATCTCCTCGCGTTCCGCCAACGTCAGCGCCAGCCGCGATCGTCTTCGCTCCGGGGGACGGATGCCACCAGTCCTGGCAAGAAGCGGGTAGATCGATGATGAGTTCCGATCGAAAAGACGACCGATCGAACTCATCGACTCTCCTCGTTGCCAACGATCCCAGATCTCTGCCTTCTGCTTTTCCGTAAAATAAATCCGACGACCATAGCCCATCCAAACACTCCATCCTTGTTTCCAGGTTGAAGTGTTGCGTCGATCATTTGAACCCACCACCCAAAGCGGACATTGCTCATTTCATCGCAGACAAATAATAGCTTTAGAAGCGAAATAGCGTTTTCACCAACACGCAGCGTTAACAAATAATCTCACAAAAGCTCGCCGGCCCCGTTATTCGATAGATGTCATTCTTACGTTATCTCTCCAAGCGAACGAAAGTTCGTATTAGAAACTTAGCCTACGCCATGCCTTCTAATAGCATGCCATCAATTCATCGACATTCGCCTTTCATTGAAGTTTGAATCTTGTGAACTAGGTAGCGAAAGCTGGCGTATGGAAGAAAGGTCAAGCAAAGAATTGACTGCAAAACCGTCATGCCAGACAGTAGCCGGATGCTCAGTAAATTGTGGCCTTTCAAGTCAAGCCAATGAAGGAAAGTGATATGAAGGAGTTTTTTGGAAGAGTTGGGATTTTCATCTTATTGTCACTTTTTATGGCGTCAACGGTGTTTGCCGACGACTTTGATCCGACGTCATTATCTACGTTCGGTTCGAAACCAAACATTATTCTGATTGTGTCCGATGACACCGGCTATTGGGATCTTGGAGCCTACCACGGCGGGGCAGCACGCGGGATGGATACACCTAACCTGGACCAGTTGGCGAAGGATGGGATGCTGTTCACCGACTTTTATGCGCAATCATCCTGCACACCCGGTAGAGCCGCGATGCAAACTGGTCGATATCCAAACCGCTCTGGCATGACCACCGTTGCTTTCCAAGGCCAAGGCGGCGGACTTCCAGCCGCGGAATGGACGCTTGCTTCGGTGTTGAAGCAAGCCGACTACAACACCTATTTCATGGGTAAGTGGCACCTTGGCGAATCCGATTATGCGCTGCCGATCGCCCATGGCTACGACAAGATGGAAAATACCTTCCTCTATCACTTGAACGCCTATACCTATGCGCTTCCTGATTGGCATCCACAGATGACGGATGAGCAACGTAAGTTTTTCAAAAAATCCACCACAGGAGTATTCGAAGGGGAAGCGGGTCAAGATGCCCGCGAAATCTTGGCAATCGACAACATGACTACGGCGGATTTGGCAAAGCTCGATGCTGTAGGCGCTGAGAAGGCTGTCGCAGAACTGGAACGGTTAGCCGGCCTTGGGCAACCGTTCTTCATGTCGCTTAACTGGGCGGCCAACCATCAGCCCAACCTTCCATCGCCCGATTTTGAGGGCAAATCGGCTATCAAGAACAAGTACGGCGACAAAGTTGTCGAACTTGATCATCACACCGGGCAGGTCATAGACAAGGTTAAGGAACTCGGCCTGGAGAACGACACCCTGATCATCTACACCGTAGATAACGGTGCATGGCAAGATGTTCATCCGGACGCTGGCATGACCCCGTTTCGCGGAACAAAAGGAACAGATCGCGAAGGTGCCTATCGGGTCCCCTTTATCGCTAAGTGGACAGGCAAGATCGAACCTGGCTCAAAGTCACACGATATTGCCGGTGGGACAGACCTGATGGCTACTTTTGCACATCTTGCCGGCATTAAACTGCCGACCGAAGACCGCGATGGTCAGCCAACAATCTTCGACAGCATCGATATGGCGCCCATTCTCTTTGGTGAGACAGATCCGCAAAGAAACAGTTGGGCATATTTTACAGAGAACGAACTTTCTCCCGGAGCTGTGCGTGTAGGACCATGGAAGGCGGTCTTCAACATCCGCGGCGACAATGGTGCCCGCGCCGGTTCCGAGGCCCCGGCAGCCGAGTTGGGGTGGCGTGGCTCCGAGAAGTACGTAGCAACGGTGCCTCAAGTTTTCAATCTTTGGGAAGATCCGATGGAACGCTACGATATCTTCATGACAACCGGGCGTGAAAATACTTGGACCGTTCCGACCCTGATGGGCGAGGCCGAGCGGGTTGTAAAGACCTACATCGAATACCCGCCTCGTCCAGTGCAGAGCGAGTCTTACTCAGGACCAATTACCCTTAGTGAATACCATCGCTTCCAGATTGTTAGAGAGCAGCTGGAAAAGCAGGGCTTCAAGCTTGGGCTGCCAACTGGCAACTGATGTATTTTGCCGAAGCACCTCGCCCGTGCTTCGGCAACTTGAACCCGATTCTGCATCCAATGATTTTATCGCCGCGAGCCTCGAACTCAGCGCACAGCTTTAGGTCTGCTTTGCTACTAAAAGCAGACATTATTTCAAGCCGCGAGAATGGCCGCTTTTGACCCATATCGGAAGCCGCGGTTCGTAGCTTCAAGGACCGTTCGGCGCCCAGCTTTCAATCTCAGCAGCAACTAATTTTTGCAGTCGCCACAGATTGCGGTCCCTAATGCCGTGCTCCTCGAGTTTCGCAACCGTCTGGTAAAGATAC
>JBPCWA010000284.1:0-7347 GCA_051009975.1 Hyphomicrobiaceae bacterium | reverse complement strand
TGCCGACGCTACTGAACAAGTAAGCAAGTGGTGGGGGATTGGCCATTCTTCCTACGCCAAACGTGTATGCAATTAGCTTTCTCGATCCGGTGCCTGTGGCACCGATTTGACGTGGATTGAGTTGTTTCTGATCGGGCTAGCTCATCACAGGCAGTATCGACGGGCTCTACACTTCTTCATAGTTTGATCGTTAGTACGTCGTTGTCATTACCTAAGTTGCTGGACTTAAGCGCCAGGGTGACTGCTAGAACCCGCAGGACTCCAACGACCGGCTAATCGCCCGATTGAGGCTGCCCTTCGAGCACCCATTGCGCCATTGTCGTTGTTCGCGCTTGCCGTTTGCTCTGATGTAGGTGCCTTGGCCATGGGGTCTGCCGTTTCGGTACGAACCCTCGTAGCGCTCGCCGCTGGCCCAGGTAGCGATGCCCAGCCCGTGCTGCCTATCGTTTCGGTACTCACCCTCGTGTCGACTGCCGTCCGCCCAAGTAAAGACGCCCTCGCCGTGTTTCCTGCCGTCTCTAAACGTGCCGTCGTAGCGATTGCCGCTGGCCCAGGTGAAGACGCCGTTGCCATGAATTTTGCCGTTTTTGTATTCACCTTCGTAGCGCTGTCCGTCGGCCCAAGTGCATACGCCTGTGCCGTGTTGCTTGCCGTCTCTGAATTCACCCTTGCAGCGAGCGCCGGTTGAATCTTTCCAAGCACCGTAGCCGTGTCGCTTGCCGTCCCTGAACTCACCTTCGAAATAACCCTCTTGCACGCGCTTGCCATTCATTAGGTATGACCACTTTTGCACTCCGTTCCCACTGGCCTTTCCGTTCCTGCAGCCCCCTGTCCAAGTATGAACCAATTGAGGATAGGGGGTCATCCAAACCTCGCACTCTCGCCCTTTTACTTTGTGCCACTGCGGCCTGGTCTTCGGATGCACCCGCATGAGCATAGCAATCAGGTCATCCGTAATCTGGCCAGTTTCTGGGATCTGCCATGCCCTCTGATAAGCCATAATGGCCACTCTAGTCTTGCTACCAGAGCGGCCATCAGCTCTCCCAGCTCCGTATTCAGCCAGTTTTACTTGAACAAGCTTGATTTCCTCATGTGACTGAGCAATGGCGGCGTCAGCGCAAAGAGGAACGAAACGAATTAAAAGAGTTAAGTGACAGACAAGGCGAAACACAACTGGCCTCTGAATTGTGAGACTACAGACATATTATTTTACAGATAGAACTGACATCGACAAGTCCGACCGACGCATGATTGAGCACAAAAAAAAGCGACCCCGAACGACCTGGGATCGCTTTTTAGTTTCGAGACCTTGGGCGTCACGAATGACATTGTGGAAATATCAACTCGTGAGCTGTTAAGGTTACGCGTCGCGATCGGGCTTGGATCAGAGGTGCGATGCTCCTGCAACATGTTGCAATCTAGTTTCGATTCCATTTCAAAGACTTTTTGGATCTCAATAACCCGCACACTCTGCGCCCCTTCCCCCGAAGCGAAATCACGTCGTGCGAATTGCCTCTTAGTGTACTTTATCTGGTGGTTATCATCTGGAGATTATCGCTCCTCCGCTCCTCCGTCTCGTCGCGCACCCTTTCTAGGTGCTGTGCGGGTCAATTCCGATGTGATGGGTGAACTCCGGTCACCCACTTTGTAATCGCCTTAGCCATGTTGGCGATATCGTCATCCACGTCGCCGAAGATCAAGATAAGTCAACGCATCCAATCGTCAGCGATACGCCGCAATCAGGGACCTGGAATACCAAGCCAAATGACAGCACCGAGAAGTCTATGAATGCGCGCGCGCCAAATATACTGTTTGCATGGCCTGTTTTGACTGGTAGGGATTGTCGAAAACGACAGCTTCGGCGCTGGCGGATGCAAACACACGCTCTAGCCTTTTGGTGAATTCGACGTCCGGTCGATTGTTGGACCAAAGAGCGAATATTCCGCTTGGTAGCAAATGCTTCTGCAATCGTTGCAGTCCTTGCTCCTCGTAAAAGGACCGACTACGTTCGTCCAAAAGGGCCTCCGGCGAATGGTCAATGTCGAGGAGGATGGCATGATATCTACGACCGGGTGAAAGTTCGTCGAACCCTTCATTCGATGCAACCAAAGCAAAGAAATCGCCGTTGAATAGTCTGGTTCGCGGATCGCTAACAAGTTGACTGCTCAGCGGGAGAAGATTGCTCTCGTGCCACTGGATAACCGTTGGCAAAAGATCAACGACCAATAGGGATCGAACCGACTGATGATTGAGAACGGCGCCTGCGGTGTAGCCGAGGCCGAGACCACCCACGACAATATCGTACTCGCTGTCCGCGAGTTGATCGATGGCCAGGTCGGCGAGTGCGGTCTCAGAGGCCGTGAACAAACTGGACATTAGAAAGTCGTCGTCTAGCTTGACTTCGTAGATATCCTGTCCAACCAAGGGCTCATGGCGTCGGCGAAGGCTTAGTGCACCAATGGGCGTTTTCTGATAGTCAAGTTCCTCGAACTGCTGGCGCATGGCGCAATACCCTTGTTGCGTTTCGGTCGAACCTAAGGCCAAACTCGCGAAGTCGAACCTCTTCGTAGCACAATTAGGCGCTCAAGTGCTTGCTAAGTCTACCAGCCTAAGTCCACCAGCCTAAGTCTACCAGCGCGTAGCCTGTCTGGCTGATGCACGCCTTATTGGTTAAAGAAGCCGCCAGAGCCGAGACAAGCGCAAGATGAAACACTTTGGAGTCCCAACGGACTTACCCAGCCACTACTCCATATTCGCAATGGGACCGTTACCTCGCCTGCAAGGGTAGAAACAATCTCAACAAATCGATATTTCAAGAATTCCGAGGCAATCGAGCCTCGACTCCTGTTAGCTCTTCGTAAGCTTTGATCACAGCAGTGCATCCTTCGCCGCCATGTCCTTTAATGGAGGCGAGCGCGTACATTTGATGAACGGACTCAGCTACAAAACCAGGCAAGCCCGCTTGCTCGAGCCAGCGCGCGTAGTAGCGAACGTCTTTAAGTGCGTTGTCCAGAGACATATGGGGGGCGAAATCGCGATTGAGCGTTGCTTCGCCATAGAGATCCATCATACCGGATCGTCCGCCAGCAGCGGATATGATGCTGATGACTTTGGTCATGTCGAGGCCATCTTTTGCAGCCAGAGCAAATCCTTCGCACCAACTCAAAACGTTGGCGAACGCGATGTAGTTATGAATCAGTTTGAGCCGAATGGCATGTCCGGCAGGGCCGACGTGAAAAATGTTTTCGGCGTACGTGTTGAACAACGGCGATAACTCAGCAAGTAGGCCAGGATCACCTCCGAAGAGAATGTTAACTTCGCCCCGATCGGCATGCATTGGCGTTCGCGTCATCGGCGCCTCGCAGTATCGAACGCCGTGTTGTTCACAGGCTGCAACCATTGTCTCGACGTGTTCAGGCGAAGTCGTCGTGTGATCGAGAAGAATCGAACCAGTCTTCATCGCCGCAAGCGCACCGCCTTCGCCAAGAAGGACATCCTGCACCGCTTCAGCCGTTGTGATGCAGATTCCCAGAACGTCAGCCTTGCTCGCTAAAGATTGAATGTCGCCATCTGCCTTTGCACCTTGTTCGACCGCGTGTGCAACGGACCTTTGGCTAATGTCGTGAACCCATACGTTCACCCCATGCTTCAACATGTTCTTGACGATGCCACGGCCCATTCCACCAAGGCCTATGAAACCGACACGTTCTTCAACCTGAGTGCTCAAGTCGCCCTCCAAAAAATGAATTGTTGGTCCGCCGAGAAGACGGGTTTCGGTGTTGAGCAATAGCAGATCAAGCCAAGAACATGAACGAGACTTTACTTAATTGCGATTGAACCCTCCCATGATCACCTGTCTCACACGTTGTTTTTAATGCAAAACGGAAGCACTGACCGCCGATGGTTTTTAATGACGGTTATGAGGATAGATGTTGTTGGTCACTTGAACCCTGCTACGCCGATTGAAAATCTGTTTCGCAGTGGATGAAGGGCGGCACGCTATGAGATCTGAAATCGGATATGCGCAAAGTGGAGATGTATCTGTAGCTTTTCAGACTATGGGTGACGGTCAAGTCGATCTGATTTTTCTCCAGGGTTCATCTCCCATCTGGAGCACGAACGGGAAGAACTCCGATGGGCATGGTTCATTAACGGATTGAGCTTGCTCTCGCGATTGATCAAATTCGACAAGCGGGGTACCGGTTTGTCCGACAGGGGCGCTAGACTTCCGAACTGAGATGAACGGATGGACGATATTCGGGCGGTAATGGATGCCGCCGATTCCCAGCAGGCCGTTCTCCTCGGCATCTCGGAGGGTGGCACGATGCGTTCGCCATTCGCTGCAACCTAGCCTGATCGTATAGGTTCGAACCTGAGGCTGAGCATATCGTGACCGACTTGATAGCGTGGGTGCAAGTCTACTCGACCCAACGGAATGCACTGCGCTGAAACGCTATGGTCTGGACTAGCAACACGCGTTTCGCTTTGCATTCTGACTTTTGGACTTGCCTCGACGATGGCGCTCGATGGAGGAACTATGTTTGGTATTCTGGTTCTTGATGATCCAACATCCGCCGCAGGGCCAAGAAATGTCGATCGGCCACTTTGGGCAGTTCTGTCGCCATCTGCTCGCCGGTGCGTTTGACGGTATTGTCGTCGATATCCCGCAATGATCCACCAGTAGACCGAGCCAAAACTTGGAACATTGCAGCTCTCTCAAGATAGTATAGGTCATTAAAAGCATCGGCGACCGTCGGCCCGGTTACCAGAACTCCATGACCCGCCATGAACATGATGTTACGATTCCCAAGAGCTGCTACCAGGCGATCACCCTCTTCGCTGTCGAGCGCGAGCCCGTTGTATTCATCATCATAGGCGATACGTTCATGGAACATGAGCGCGTTTTGCTCGCACATCTTCAAGCGACCTTTGGCGAGACAGGTCAACGCCGTGGCATGGGGCATGTGGGTATGGAGAACAACGGTGGCGCTGGGTACTCCGAGGTGGATGCGGCTGTGGATGTAGAACGCCGTGTCCTCAACAGTGTTGTCGCCTTCCAGGACCTGCCCGTTGGCATCGCATAACACCAATGAAGTCGCCGTTACTTCCGACCAATGCCAGCCGTGTGGATTGATGAGGAACCTATCGCCGCGGACAACGCCATCTGCATCGGGAACCGCCATGGAAAAGTGATTGTCAACACCCTCGTGCAACCCGTAGCGCACGGCCCATCTGAGCGCACACGCCAGGTCAATTCTAGTATCGCGAAGTGATTGATCCATCATCTCTGATCTCCTCCAGAAGAACCCATTCAATGATCTGCCAGATCCTGGGCTTTACCACATGTGCGTCGGCGCGCAGACCAGCGCTTCATAACCGTACGCGATAAACAGAATGCCGCGGCAGCGCAGTGCGCAGTCGCGCGCAATGACCGGTTGCGCGCACGTGATCCGATTGCATGCGCGGCCAGTGTTTCCTTTGCGCCACATTGTAGGTAATGGCCGTGCGCCAGTAAGACTCGCCGAAATCCCATTCAAGAACCGTAATACGGCATTATCGTAATGCCGCCCTGTCACGAACGCTGAGCTTGATGTCGAGCGGCATGCGGCCGAGCGCTCAGACGGACGCTCAAAAAAATCTAGACCACTCAAGTCAATTAAGCGAGTCTGAAACCAGTCGCGCAATGTGGCTACCGAAGTCGCTGCAAGTCATATTTCCCCCGAGATCTTGTGTTCTTACTTGAGGATCGGCCAGTGCTGAGTCTATGGCATTCTCAATCGCAACAGCTGCTGATAGAAACTGGTTGCGACTATACCGGGTGCCCATCCAGTTGAGTAGCATCGCTACGGATAAGATCATCGAGGTCGGGTTCGCAATGTTTCTGCCTGCTATGTCGGGAGCAGAGCCATGCTGAGCCTGCGCACAACAGTGCGTCGCACTCGCGTTGACCGAGCCAGCTAGTCCAAGGCCACCAGATAACTCGCTCGCAAGATCCGATAGAATATCGCCGAAGAAATTTGTGCAGCACAGGACATCGAACCGCTCTGGCGATTTCACGAGGTGCGCCGTAGAAGCATCCACCAATAGATCTTCGAGCTCGACATCTGGATAGTCCTTAGCTACGTCTCTGACCGCTTCAAGAAACAAGCCGTCCGTCATAAGGAAGCAATTGGCCTTATGAATTGCTGTCACCTTCTTGCGCCGCGTGAGCGCAAGCTCGAAGGAGGCGCGAGCAATATTTTCGCTTGCATGGCGTGTGATCTTTCGGGTCGACAGTGCCATATCCGGACTCGGCATACATTCGCCCCAACCGCGCGTCATGTTGCGGTCGGCGTAAAAACCTTCTGTTGCCTCTCGCATGACGACGAGGTCCATGGAGCGGTCCTCGCGCATATTGTGTGGGACGCCAGGTCGGGTGCGCGCCGGTCGAATGTTCGCGAAGAGATTGAGACCTACGCGAAAACTCGCAGAGATGTTTCGGCCACCATTCTCTGGCGTCGGGTACTCGGCGTGCGACTGTGTTCCTAGGATGATACCATCATACTCCCGCGCACGATCAAGGACCTCCTGGCGCAGCGTCGTGCCATGCTTTTCCAGGCTTACAAATCCAACCTCTTCGAAATCAAAGGCGAGGTCTAGTCCGAACCTAGAGCTGGCCGCCTTGGCAACTTTGAGCGCCGCGGCTGTGATCTCGGGGCCGATGCCGTCGCCAGGCAGAACAATTAGACGCATGTGACTCTCCTTATTCGGCACTATGCCGTCACGCACTGGCTTGTCTGCACGTCGGCGCATTTTGGATGACGTGAGGGGCGTGAAGTCCTTCAGTCACCCACTGCTCTGTCTTCGTCTGCCTGACTAGTCTTTTGCAGGCGTGACCACATCTCTTGCAGGCGTGACCACATCTCTTGCAGGCGTGACCACAGTCGCCACACTAGGACAATAGGAAGCAAGAAGCCGACGATTGGAATGCTCCAAAGATTGATGGCCAGCGAACACCAAACTAAGATTGACCAATCACACGTGATAACCGGAAATTAGTACGAGTAAACCGCGAAGCTGATCTGTATGAAGTCTGTATGAAGCGCTATCGGTTGAGCTCGGCCTTGACGATATCTTCAAGCAGTTGCGTGACGACCCAGTTATCACCAGCTGGATTGCTGGTTTTTCCCGCCTGAAAGAGTTGCATGGCAGTGCTTGCCGTGAACATTGGCACGCCTTGATCGCGGGCCAGGTCCAGTGCGATGGTCAGATCCTTATACATGGTATCGATATGGCTGCCCGTGCCCTCGAATTTTCGGTCGATGATATTTTCAAGAGCCATATTGGTGGCACGGCAACCTGAAACGG
>JBPCWA010000283.1:0-7285 GCA_051009975.1 Hyphomicrobiaceae bacterium | reverse complement strand
TGTCAATGCCGGGAGCCATGGGATTCCGACTGGCCAATAATGTTGAACTCGCTCGACCTGGCTTGGGCGTTCGCGAACGTGAGTTTGCCCATATGCATCTCGATGGTAGTCTTCATGCATTCCTTTCTCCGAAACTTGCGGCCAGAGTCGTAAAAACTGGCTGGGGTGCTCACCACCCTTATTCAAAGAGATGGCCGAAATATAAGGGATTTGTCATGATCTTTACGCCCATGTCGAAGAATGAACTGCAGGTCGTGTTGCAACTCGTCCAAGAGTCTTACAGGCTGGTCACAACAAAACTTTGAACGTCGTCGCGCTTATACGATGTTGGCTGCGCCTCTGCTATTGGTGAACAATACACAGTGACGAAGGTGGCGGAGGGGAAATCTGACTATTGCGATAGTTGTGGCTAATTTACACGCCGTCGCAATGATTGCCAGCGGCGGCGTGCTTGCGTTGTTTGTCCACGACTGGGTAGTGCTCAACTTCCTATTTCAGACCTGGTTCAATCTCGACATTGTCTGGGCTCTGAGCCTTGTTCTGGTTGGAGCCGCTGGCTTGTTATTCGCCTTAGTTGGATAAGGAAGAAGATCAGCCGAGCAGTAATTGCGAAACATCATCGCCGCAGGAGAGGTTCACACCTCAACGGCAAATTCGAAGGCGGAAAAGAGCGCGGATAAGTGATGCACCTCTATGGCAGAGCTCTCAATCTAGAATGCATCGCCAATATATCTGTTTGTGTCGATCAATTTACCCTTGGTGTTCATCGCAAGTTTTACTGCGAATTGCTGTGTAATAGGATGTGCTGCTAGTCTATGGGGATGGCTCAAACATGTTCTTTTGACGAGACTGATCACGAAGTTCCCGCATTGTTGCCCCGTGGCGCGGGCCATCAATTCGTGATCTATGGCGACGCGTGTTCTGGAATTCCGGGCGCCCCGCACGAGCAGTCTTTTGCAGACGTAAACAACGTCGTTCGGCGCCTTTCTCCGCCACCAGAGTTCATAGTTTTTACCGGCGACGAGATCGAGGGACTGACTCCCGACCGAACTCAACTGACCGCTCAGTGGCGCCATTGGCTTGATGTCGAAATGGCCTGGCTAGATCGCGGTGCATTGCCGATGTGGCACGCAACTGGCAATCACACGACGTACGACGTGATGAGTGAGGAGGTTTTCAGCAAAATCCTGGCCATGCCGCACAATGGCCCAGCCGGACAGGAGGGGCTATCCTACTGGGTACGTCGCGGCGATCTTCTGATAATTTTCGTTCACACGCTGTGGTCGGGACTGGGTGGTGAAGGATTCGTCGAAACGGATTGGCTTGAGGAGGTACTGGCATCAAACCGCGATGCTCAACACAAGCTAGTCGTTGGTCATCACCCGGTATTCTCGATCAACGGCTTTTCTGGAAAATATCAGCGTGACATTGAGCCGGTATCAGGTTCTGTGTTCTGGCGCATCCTCGTAAAGCACGGTGTTCGCGCATACCTGTGTAGTCATATTCTAGCGTTTGACGTTCAAGTGCATCGAGGTGTCCTGCAGATCTGCACGGCCGGAGCGGGTACTATTCAGCGAATGCCAGATGGCGTCGAATATTTGCATTGTGTTCAAATGGCGCTTGATGACGGCGGATTACGTTATCAAGTAGTCGACTTCAGGGGTAAGGTTCGGGAGAGGCTCGATTGGCCCTATGAAGGCTGGCAAGCAACCAATCAGTTGGAATTGAAGCGAGGTTGCATGCCGGCGCCCGTTGACTTCTCAGAAGGGCAAACGTGCATAGAGTTTCGGTTCGCGGGAGTTGCCGCAACCGCCGGGGCAAGTTGCGCGCAAACACTGTTGTGCGCCAGCCGGCCTGGCGAGATGCCACCACTATGGATCGGATTGCGCGGAGACAGGCAGCAACTAACGGCCATAGTCCATCATGCCACTGGGAGAAGCCCACACTATTGGCTTGGGCCTTGCCTACATGCTGGCGCTGAGTTTGATTTGCGGCTTCAGCTGAATTGGGAAATGGGGCCAGGAGGACTCCTTTATCGCATATCGGACGCTGCCGAGTGGACCTCGATGTCGGCCGCATCTCCTTGGGGCATGGAGCGACTTAAGCCATGCAGTGCATGGTATGTCGGACGATCCTATCGCGCCGACAATGACCTGTTGTTCGCAGGAACATCGCTGGCTGCATCGGTCGCATGGTGAGGCACGCACATGACCCAGCCGGTCTACAGTGGACGTTCCACCATTGGCGAGCCCGTCTGGATTGACCCAGTTGGGTCGACAAGAGGTGCTCATGCGCGATTGCTCACCTCGGCATGCGCGTGCGCTTTGTGAGATGGTGTGCGGCACGTCTTTTCCGGAGTGGGCTCCGATACAGCCCTTCCGCCTCCATCGCATTTGCGATGACTATGACTTGTCCAGGGTGGCGATCGCAATAGAATTACGCACCCTATGCCATCGGCCAAGACAACTTAGCGAAGCAGACCTCCGAGATAAAACGATAGTGATGACATCCGCTGGACTGCAGATCAATACTCGTGCCGGTGCGGAATTCCTTGAGTCACCAAGCCATAAGGCGCCGTTGCCGAAAACTGAGGAATGAGGAAATAATTGCGGATCTTGCAAAAGAGATGGGTTACAGGTCCGGGGAAATCAAGCCGGCGGAACCCACGGCCGAATTACCACAGCAAAGACATTGATGAGCTATATGATCATGCCGCCGATCCGTGGCAAATGTCCAACGTGGCAGGTTCTCCGGTATACGCTGAAGGGCTCAGCTCGTTAAAGCGCGAGACGTCGATGCGACGTTGATTACCGACGCGCCGGGCCGGTGCAAAACAAGCTGGTAGCAAGCGACATATCGGGACGATGCATGTGAGGGTGGTGAGCAATAAGTGGCGCTTAAGTGCGTAGGGTAACGTGAGAAGTCCAGTGCGCATAGGACGCCAGTTTTGCATTTGGTGCCGAGCGAGGCCGACAAGCATTCCGTCAGTTCGTCCTCGCTCTGAACCAGTTGATCAATCCGCCAGCCAAGAAGATCTCGCGCTGTCGTGCTGACATCTGGAAGCGAGATGGAATTTCCAACTCCCTTGAGCGTACATGTACGATCAGAGGCACATTGTAGTGCATTGCCTCGTGAATGCCACTGACCTCGAGGACGTCTCCGGCCTCTAGGCTGTCGTAATCTTCTGTTCGGACAAATGAAAGCGGCAACACGCCGGCGTTGATGAGGTTCTGCTGATGGATGCGCGCGAAGGATTTCACAAGCACAAGCCGCAGACCGAGATACTGCGGACAGAGCGCTGCATGCTCCCGGCTGGAGCCCTGGCCATAATTGATCCCGCCAACGAGCGCATGCCCGCCCATATCTTTTGTGGCCTTGGCACGCGCAACATACTTCGGGTCGTGCCTGCGAAAGCTAAACTCGGACAGGCCAGCCAGATTGGATCGAAATGGAAGGGCTTCGGCGCCTGCAGGGCTAATCGTATCGGTTGAGACATCGTCGCCTAGCACGAGCAAGACTGGCACGGCGATACTATTCGGCAATGCCGTGATCTGCGACAGAGCTGTAATATTTGGCCCGTAAGCCAGTTCTACTTTTGCAGCCTGGTCGCGGGGCAATGGTTCCTGCACGGCGACTGGAAGCGGCACTACCTTATCCGGTGCAGTGACCTGCGGATACGGGATGTCCAGATCGCGCGGATCGATAATTGCCCCCGCAATTGCAGATGCTGTTGCGGTTTCGGGACTGCATAAATAGACTTGATCACCCTTGTTGCCTGACCGTCCGTCAAAATTGCGTGGTGTGGTGCGAAGTGAGTTCTTACCCGAGGCGGGCGCCTGCCCCATGCCGTTACATCCATTGCAGCCAGCCTGATGTAATCGTCCGCCAGCCCGGATAAGATGGGCAATTGAACCGGATTTCATGAGGTCGGCAAGCACCTGACGGCTGCTTGGATTGATGTCGAATGAGACTTCCGGTGGCACGACACGGTCAGCAACCATTTCCGCTGCGATCGCAAAATCACGGTATCCCGGGTTGGCGGATGACCCTATATAAGACTGGTAGACCGGTGCCCCGGCTACATCTCGGACCGGTACGACATTGTCGGGGCTTCCCGGTGTTGCGAGCATCGGTTCGAGACTGGAAAGATTGATTTCATCTCTGGCGTCGTATTGGCAGTCCTCGTCCGGCGCGAGAGTTGCAAAGTCATCGCCGCGACCATGGGCAATCATGAACTTCTGCACTTGGCCATCCGAAGGGAATACCGACGTAGTGGCTCCGAGTTCCGCGCCCATATTGCAGATAACGTGCCTGTCCATGGCGGACAGCCCTTCAATCCCGGGTCCGTAGTACTCTATAATGCGTCCGACAGCGCCTTTGACCGAATAGCGCCGCAACATCTCTAGGATCACGTCTTTGGCACTCACCCAATCATTCAACTTGCCGACCAGACGTACGCCCCAGATTTCCGGCATGTTTAGCGCCAGCGGTTCACCTGCAAGAACTGTAGCCACTTCGACGGAACCAGCACCGACCGCCAACATCCCGAGTGACCCGGCTGCTGGCGTGTGTGAGTCCGCGCCCACGAGGATCAGTCCTGGTATACCGAACTGTTCCATGTGCACCGGATGCGAAATACCGTTGCCTGGGCGTGAATAGAACATGCCGAAGCGCTGTGCTGCTGACTGCAGGAAGAGATGATCGTCTCCGTTCTTGTGATCAGCTTGGAATAGATTGTGATCGACATACTGGCAGGCAAGACCAACCCGGATCCGATCGAGTCCAATGGCGTCGAGTGCTTGAACCGTCAGGGCAGCTGTTGCGTCTTGCAAGAGCACTTGATCAACCGACAGGCGGATTTCTTCTCCGACATTCATCTCGCCGCCCACGAGATGGGATGACAGAATTTTTTGGGAGAGATTTTTGGCTGCAGTTCTCATTCTTTCACTCATCAATGCCGACTGTTTTCACTGGTCCCTAGATCGCCCCACCGCTGTCTAGACCCTATTCTCAATCTAGAGTTGGTCGGGGTGAGCCGGTATCGGTTTTACCGGTGTATTTGCGTTCGACCAACACAAAGGGACTGACAATTTGCGTTTCCGGTACAGTCCAGTATCGCTTGAGAAGAGGCTTGGTCGAGTCTCCCAAAACCAAGTTGAAGCCGCGCTAACAATAGGGCGTGATGGTTCATCCCGCAGCCTTCCAGGTGCCGACAAGGATGGGATTTTGGGTCTGACCTTGCAAATGACTAAGTCGCGAGTAACACGCACCCAACGAGCCTCAGTATTTCGACTGGCAAGGCAACTTGCCGATTGCGTGCCCTGGGAAACGCTGCATGCGCTGGTCGGCTCACCTGTGGAAAGTCTCGTTCCGGACCCCATAGATTTCAACTGAAAACGTTGTAGCTTCCGACCTATTTGGCCAGAAGTCCTCGTTCGACACCTAAGATTTGCCGAGCGAGGTATTTCGAGTAGATGCGGCACTGTGAAAAGGAGCCACCAGTGAACCAGAGGCCCTGCTGTTGAGTCCGCGTCCACATGTTGTTCAGTTCCTGCGTTTCAGAATTGATATCCCAAATCATTCCAACGCGATCTGCAACGTCATCTCCGAACAATTCTCTGACCATGTAAGAAGGACCTTTGTATCCGGTGGCCAGTACAACTAAGTCGGCGGGCATGGATTTGCCGTCCTGCATTAGCAGGCCACCAGATGTGAAGGTTTCAATGTCGCGATATTGAATAAGTCCGACCTTCCTCTCTGCGATGAGTTCAGAGCAACCGGCATTGAAGTAGTAGCCTCCTCCGCGTGTTCGATATTTGAGTGGCCAACCAGTTCCTTCATCGCCGAACTCTAGCTCAAATCCAGCTTTCTCGAGCCGATCGAGAATTGGTTTGTCAATTTCTCGGACGTTAGACGTGATAATTTTGTGGTTTGCCCTGATGAGAGACATTGGAACCGAGGTATTGAACAGGTCCAAGTCTGCCGTCAGCTTCGTCTCGTCCAGGTAACTGCCGTCATAAAGTTGCGCGCTTGGTTCAACATTCACAATCAGCGTGGGGCTGCGCTGAACTACCGTGACTTTTGCTCCATTGGCAAATAGCTCTTGAGCAATATCATGACCGCTTGTACCAGTTCCTAAGACCAATGCACGCTTGCCAGCCCATGCTTTGCCGCCAGGAAATTGGCTCGAATGCATTATGGTGCCTTGATAGGCGGCCAACTTTGGAATATCAGGCAGACTCGGAGTTGTGCTGATGCTAGTTGCCATAATGATATGAGCCGGCAGCACCTGCCGCATGATACCGCCTGGCTGTTGTAATGTCGCCATCCATCGCCCCGTTGATCCATCATAAGTTGCACCCTCAAAGCGGGTCTCGGTCCAGAAGTTGAGATCCATGTGGTCAACATAGCTTTCTAACCAGTTGGCAACTTTGTCTTTTGGAATGTAACGTGGAAATGTTTTTGGAAACGGCATGTAAGGTAGATGATTGACAGCCGTAACGTTGTGGAGCTTAAGGCTGTGATAGCGTAACCGCCAATTGTCACCTATGCGTTTCATTCCATCGACAATGAGCGCATCAATGCCTAATTGTTTTAGCTCGACAGCTGAGGTGATGCCGGCATGCCCTCCTCCGACAATCAGAACGTCGGGCTCGCGATCTATATAGGATTGCTCAAACTGTCGGCGGTCAAGCCAATTTGCCTTGGTTGTCGAACGCTCATGATTGAGATCCTCCAAGCTTGGCTCACTGTCGGTTCTGCTACCTTTAATATGGTCAATCGCCGTCATGAGGGACCATGCAGCCGGCGGTCCATCCTTATATCGGGAACATGATTTGAAGCGAACGACGCCAATGCTTGAGCCTACATTGGTCTGAAACTTCAGCACAGCTTCAACAACTTCTTCCCCGGCAACAATGTTGGTTCGTGGAGCATGACGTTCAGGTGCCAGTTCGAAGTTGCGGGCACCAATCTCACGGCTACGCAGCAGCATTGTATCGGCCAATTTATCGCCGCCGCTGATCGTTGCAAACGACCATGAAATTCCGCAGATGTTCCTCCAATGGCTATCATCAGCGAAGAGTCTTCGCAGGCGATCTCGGCTGCAACTGCTAATTGAATTATCGAATTCCGTGATCCAGCTGACCGCCAATTCTCTAATTTCCTGCGGCATCCATCCCCCAAAAGTAAATCCTTTTTGCTCGTCCGGCGAGGCGTGGCCTGCATTGTCGGCCGACTGTTCGTCTAACTGACACGATAGCCGGAAGCTACGCCAGTCCAAAGC
>JBPCWA010000282.1:0-2798 GCA_051009975.1 Hyphomicrobiaceae bacterium | reverse complement strand
GAACTGCAGTCCCGGTTGCTGCGACCGTGCGGGCGCCGCTGGATCCAGCCAACAACAGGTTGAAATGATGGCTGCTGGACCAGACAGGAAATCGTGCGTGCGACGAGTGCAGTCCTTTCACCCGCGGGGTGACAGTTGGTTATGGCGAGATTACGGATGGAAACCTACGTCTTCCTGGCCATGCTGAATGCAGCGTTCTGCTATGCGGAATGGAATTCGATTCAGAAGTTCAACCTGGCTTCATTTACTGCGATTGTGCTCATCAGCACCCTGGGCGCAATCGTTGCCGCTCCGTTTGTCATGATGGTCCCGTTTCCGGGAAGCATTGCAAGACCTTATTTGATTGCAAGCCTAGCATTCCGGGTACGACGCCGGACTGAGCGAGGACTACCGCAACGGCGATCTTGGTCGGGTTTGTCCGATTGCACGAGGCGGTGCCCCGCTTCTGACCGCGCTGGCAGCCTATCTTTGGTTGAGTGAGAACCCAGGTCTCTTGAGTTGGTTCGGTATAGCTGTCTTAACTAGAGGCATCGTGATGTTATCCCTGAGTTTTGCGCGGTCTTGTTTGCCCTACTGCCCCCCCCGATGCGATCTCCTTCTACACGATCGTAGACGGGATCGGTGCACGGGTGTCACATGCTTCGGTCGGGGACAACTTTGGTCAAAAATGCGGTGCGCCTGGAAGACGTTGATGCTCGGTGAAATGATGGCATTACTCAGTTGCGGCACGGCTATCTGGGCGATGACGTTGGCGCCCATCGCCATGGCTGCAGTAGTGCGCAATACCAGCGTCCTGTTTGCTGCTGCAATTGATATTGTGGTGTTGCGGGAAGCAATTATGCCGGCTCGAATCTTCGCTTCTGGTGTCGTTCGCAGTGGGCTTTTCTATGCGAGTCGGCTAAAGCCAAGCAGATTATTGATCTCTGAAACGGCACATCCGCACGACAAGACAGTCAGTCTATCTTTGGGTCTCAATTGCGGCCTGGTCTTCCGGTTGCTCATCAGGCGCCGTCTCTTGCTCGTCAATGCGCAACCGCGTTTTGGACAACTCGCCGACAGCTTCGAGGATGGGATAGGCAACGGACGTCAAGTGCGAATTAATCCGCTTGAGATCACGCAAAATGTCAATGTGGATCGAACTCGTTTCAATCGAGTCGGTTCTGCCAGAACGCAACCTTGCGAAATGACGTTCTGCAGCCTCAAATTCCCAGTCGCGCATCGATGTCTTCTCGTTCAAAAGCTTACGTGCCAGCGCCACGTCTCGGGTTGCAAAAACGTTCAAGGCTAATTGGAAATTGTCGACAACCTTGCCGTGGAATTCGGTGATCTCCTCAAGGCCTTCAGGGGAGAACGAATAGCGGTTTTTGATCCGCTTCGAAGCTAACTCCATCAGGTTCTTGTCAACGATATCGCCGATGTGCTCAAGGTTCGTGGTGAACGAGAGGACCTCATCATAACGCAGCGATTCCTGCTCATCCATCTCGGATTTGGAGGCGCGAATAAGATAGTGTTTGATCGCGTCGTAAAGTGTGTCGACCGTGTCGTCGAGCTTCTCAACTTCTTTGACCGTGCGATTGTCGTTGCCAGTGATCGCTGGTAGCGAGCGTTGCATCATGTCGATAACAACATCACCAAGATGCAGCGTTTCACGCAATGCACAGCCGAGCGCCTCCGATGGTGTTTCCAGCACGCTAGCATCAAGATGTAGTGGCTTGTTGGATTCGGTCTCTACCGGCGGGGTCTTCAACAGTCGGGTCGTCACGTCGGCCAACGGCCCGAGCATCGGCATGAAGACCGAGGCAACAACAATGTTGAACAGCATGTGAAACAGCAGAACCAACACGCCGGCATCGGCGCTGAGCAGCGCAATGCCGGCAGAGATTGACGATACAAACGGCAACATCACCAGTGCCACGCTTGACCGCGCCAGTAGGTTTCCGAGGGGCACGCGACGTGCCAGAATTGGTGAACCAGATAGCGCTGTGAGTGGCGCTATCGCACCGCCCACGTTGGCGCCAATAACGAGAGTGACCGCAAGATGAATTGAGATGCTGCCACTGGCAGCGAGCAACATGATGAACAGCACCATTGCCAAGCTCGAATGAGCAAGCCAGGTTAGCACCACTCCAACCAAGGCGGCTATAACCACATCATCGGTCAGCGCCTGAATAAGGGGCGGAAGCATTGTGCTCTCGCTAATTGCGAGCGACACCACACCCAATGTCTGGAGTGCCAGCAGCAACATCCCAAGCCCCATCAGGATGCGCCCGATGTGCTTCAACTTGTCGGACAGACCGGTGCTGAAAAGGACAAATCCAGCTATCATCGCTGCCGACCATAACCATTTAATGTCAAGAGAAAAAACTTGAGCGACCAATGTCGTTCCGACATCCGCACCCAACATAATTGCTAGTGCGGGTTCGAGCGGTATCAAGCCTCGTCCGGCGAACGAGGCAAGAAGGAGCGCCGTAGCTGTCGAGCTTTGCAGAACTGCAGTGACGCCGATACCGGTTACGAACGCTGCAAAACGATTCTCGGACGCTTGCCATAGCAGTGAGCGGAGCTGCGGGCCGAACGCCCGCGTCATACCCGTTCGCACCATGCGTACGCCCCAGAGCATCAGTGCAACTCCACCCAGTAATGTGAGAAGGACCTGACCTCCGGCCATTGCGTAAGATGCTCCTGAAATATGATGGCAACTGTCGCGCCAAGCACTTTGGCTGATCGATTGGTGGCAAATACCGCCGATCAATCGCGCCGAGGTTGTGTAGGCACACCCGCGACTATATAGCAGCACG
>JBPCWA010000281.1:0-4126 GCA_051009975.1 Hyphomicrobiaceae bacterium | reverse complement strand
AGTCTCGATGACACGGTCGCAGCCACATTCAACGGCATGCGGTTTCAGGACACGTTTTATTTCTTAACCGCTTCTATGGACCTTGGCGAACTGAAACGTTGGTCCCCCGGTTTGATCCTCATGCGGGAACACGTTGAGCATCATTGCAGGCAAGGGACGGCCTTATTCGATCTTGGTCCTGGGGAAGGCGATCACAAAGCTGCTTGGCAAGGGCACGAAGTACCGTGCTTCGAGACTCATCTGTCTCTTAGGCCACGAGGATGGGCGACGACCTTACTCTCGAAGACTAAGGCTCAGGGAAAACTGGCCATCAAGCGCAATCCCATCCTTTGGAAAGCGGCGCAGTCGGCACGCGGTGCCACCAGAGCGCTGCGGCGAAGTGCCATTTGTGAGCCAAATAGTCCGTGATGCTTCGTGCTACCTGTTGGTAGCGAGGAACGATTTAACGCCTGGTCTAGGCCGATACACCATTCCGCGCTTGAGCAACGGCTCGGCACAGAGATCGAAAATGTCGTTTTTCGTTTCGAGCAGGCTTTCGCCTCGCAGAGATAGCACCGACGGCCTATCGCTTATCCGCCCAGCGAGGCTCACCAAGCTTTATGCGGGTCTGCTGGATTGGGTAACGCACGGACGCAGGAAGCTAATCGAGAACTATTGCAGCGAGCGGCCCGATTTACGTGCCATCCACGAGATCGCTGCAGATAGTCATACTCCGCCTAGCCCAGACCTTAATGCCATCCCTATGGCTTCAGTTCTTGGAAGACAGGACAGCCGCGGCAGTGATCTCCACGCAACCCAGAGCGGAAACTGCAACGTTCAATCTCCTGATATCGACTGCTTTCCTGACCAACACTTTGTCATTTGATATCAGGCGATCACTGTCGAGTTTTCTCCTTTCGAAACTGGTCAAGCGGTTCCCTTGACGCGCAGCTAACTCGTGAGCAAGGCTCCGCTTACCAGGCGACCGTCATGCGCTACTGATGGCGTTCTACAAGGATCCGGAATATCCGACAGAAGTTAGGGTCGGTCCCGTCAAGCCCACCCTGAGCTGACACGGTCAATTCGGGAACAACCTTTCGGATCAGCTGGCCGCTGAGCCGCTTTGCAAATTCTTAACTAGGAGACAACAAGTAACCCTCCACCAAAGAAACTTCTCTTAGAATGACGTCCATTCCATTAGGGATTAGGGCATGATCGATAAAGAAAAAAGTTTGACGCATTTTATCAAGACGGGTGCAACGCTAAATGAGCCACGTGACTCGTGTCCTGAATTTTCACACCATACTGACGTTGCCATAAATCCGACCCCAATAGAGTGGCTCTGGAACTTTTTCGCCGACATAAAACACTTCGCGCTTTATATTTCGAAAGATTTACGTTCCATATTTTCCTATTATATTAGCGCTATTCAAAACCAGCCCCCAAAAGAGTGGCTCTGGCATTTCCTAAGAGACGCGAAATACTTCGCGATTGGTATTCCCGCGATTCACGACCCAAAAATGGAATTAAAATATGGCACATGGCAGGGTGCTTTTTTTTGCCGCGACGAAGACGGACGCTTGCTGGGTGAGAATACAGCGGTACTCAACCATCCCAGCATAGACTGGAAAGAGAGGCGCTTTTCCGACAGTCGAGGCTTGGCGAAGATCAATGACACAGCTCTCAGACAAATGTCGAGGAATTGGCGGCAGCTTATTTCTGACATTGGCTATTTGCGGAACGCGTATGCTCGAGTCTTCTCAATTGATTCCCCTCTCAACTTTGCTGACTTATATTACCTGTCTCGCATAGGCACTTCGATGCCCTCATTTTTTGTGCGTCGTAAGGAAAATCCCATTTCAGCCTTACGCGTGCCGGTCCGATTTGCGGCGATCTTTAAAGTTCTTGCCGGAGTGCAAGGCTTAATTATTACTATGATTGCGCAGCATCAGCTCAGCAAAGAAGAATTGCATCAGGTTCCGAGCTCTCTTGATATATTTGAATTCGGCGATAAGGGAGGCCAATTCATCACGCCCACGGGACACGCCTGTGCTGGATCGCGCGCCATGATACTGGAGCTGCTAGAGGTGATGATCCATGGAAAGTACGATATTGATCATGATTGCTTCTCTGAATTAATGGACGATCTCGACCCCATAATACAATACGGGATTTGTTGCGGTCGGGTCGATATTCTTATGCATTGGAATAATTTGATAAACCATCTAGTACGTAAGGAGGGAGAGCCTCGTCACGTCAATGAAAACGTTTCAAAAGATCGACCGCATCATATAGTCGAGGCTTTCACATTGGATCGAGAACAAGTATCCGAAGATCTAGAAAAAGTATCCGCATGCCTTAGGGCTTTGGAGCATCACAGCCAGACTAGAGGGGTCAAGTGTCAAATTGATCCATTTAGTTGTTGGGATTTCAATGTGGAGGGAGACTTGAACGGCGTCGATTTCTACCTAAAGCGACAGGACGAGGTCGTGCAAGTTTTTGATCGGTCCATGAACGAAATCAATGAACATCTTGGCCGAGAGACTTCAACAGCCGTGTATCCGGAAGACATCTACCAGCGCAAATGCAACCATTTCACTGAGCAAGTTCTCAAATACCGTCCCCCGTCAGTGCCATTCAAAAATTTCAAGTCTCGCAGTAGTACCTTTTTTCATCGCGACCACCACTCATCGACAAAACCTAAGCAAGATAGTCGGAGAACGCGTCCTATCCAGTGTCCGAAAGAATAGACGACCCAGACGCCTCAGTGATGTCTGGTAGACCTGAAGCGCGGAGGCGCTGCGACGGACGACCTTCTTCCAATTGACGGCCGTGAGCTGGCCCATGTCGAGATCAGTTCACGACGAGACCGAGGTACCTGACATGACCATTCGTGTGCGAGGAAAACATAAGCAGCATAATCTTGTGTTCAGTCGGCGGGTAAATTTCGAGCGAAGAACCCTGCGTGATGAGTGGGGTCCTATTTTGTCTCTTCGGGTGCCCGGTTATAAACATCGCCGGCACGAATAATGTCGTCCTCACCAAGGTAAGTGCCAATTTGCACTTCAATTAGCTCAAGAGGCACCTTTCCAGGGTTCTCAAGTCGGTGCCAGGTCGTCGCACCGATATAATTGCTCTCACCTTCGCGTACGAGTAGCTCTTGCTTCCCGTTTGTGACCCTGGCCGTGCCCTGCACGACAACCCAATGCTCGGACCGGTGATGATGCATTTGCATGGAAAGGCTTCCACCCGGCTTGACATGCAGCAACTTGACTTGGAACCGTTCGCCAATGTTGAGCGTCTCAAAATAGCCCCAGGGCCGATGATTGCGTAGGTGCTGTTCTTGCTCCTTGCGATTTGAACGCTGAAGCGTCGCCACAATCTTTGACACGTCTTGAGAGCGGTTTTTGTCGGCTACGAGAAGCGCGTCGGGCGTATCGACAATAACGAGGTCATGAATACCAATGGTTGAGACAAGGCTGCGCTCCGCGTGAATATAGCAGCCCGTAGTATCCTCCAGCACTGTATCTGCGTTGGCGTAATTGCCTTCCGCGTCGTGCGGCGCGATTTCCCAGAGTGCAGCCCAAGAACCGATATCGTTCCAACCGACGTCGATAGGCAACATCGTTGCTTCTGTCGTCTTCTCCATAACAGCGTAGTCGACAGAAATGTTGGGAGACGTATTGAAGAACTTGGCGTCGAGCTTCAAGAATCCTAGATCCTCTTTAGCGTTCGCCAGTGCGCCACGAGCCGCCGCGAGAACGCGAGGTTGCAGGGCTGCGATTTCGTCAAGGAAGGTACCGGCATGGAGAACAAAGATCCCGCTGTTCCAATAGTATCCGTCCTCGACGAGATAGCGCTGCGCTGTTGCTGCGTCAGGCTTTTCAAAGAATGCATCGACGGTAAACGCACCGATGTCGAGGTCTTCAAGCGGTTCCCCTTGGCGAATATAGCCATAGCCAGTGTGCGGTCCAGTAGGTTTGATGCCAAATAATACAAGCTTGCCGGCTGCCGCGACGGTTGCCGCGCGCTTGATGCTTTCAACAAATTGCGGCTCGTCTTCTACAACGTGGTCTGACGGCATTACCGCTAGAATGGCGTCGGGATTTTCACGTACAGCGACGAGCGCAGCAACGGCAATCGCAGC
>JBPCWA010000280.1:0-6469 GCA_051009975.1 Hyphomicrobiaceae bacterium | reverse complement strand
ACGTTGTTGCTCTGGCTGACCGACACCTGGCATGGCGTCGCACCGGCCTGGATCGCGCTGGCAACCGCGATCGTTGTTCTTTTGCCGCCGCTGGAACTGCTACCAAACTCGGCAATGAAGGAAAAGATCGATCTGTCGCCAGTGCTATACGTTGCCGGCGTGCTGTGCATTGGCGCCATCATGCAGCACAACGGGCTCGATGCGCAGCTTGGTACCCTCGCCCTCAAGCATCTTGGTCTCGAGGCCGGCGCAACCTTTCTGAACTACTACCTCGTAATCACAATGTCTGTGCTGTCGTCGTTGGCGCTGACTACGCCAGCAGTCCCTATCATGCTAGTGCCGCTCGCCGGTCAAATCAGCGAAGCGAGTGGTCTTGGTTTGATCGCCGTTTTAATGACGCAGTTCGTAGGCGTCTCAACGATCTTGTTCCCTTATCAGGTTCCACCGCTGGTGGTGGCGTTGAGTCTATGTCGCATTCGGGTTCGCGATCTCGTCAAGACCTGCCTACTTCTAACCGCCACAGTTTTCCTGTTCGGGGCGCCGCTCAATTACCTCTGGTGGAAATTGATTGGGCTGCTGTGATGACCCAACCACTGAACTACATGGCAGCCAACCCGATCGTCATACCACCGCAAACATGCAACGTTTGCCCAGTGATGTAAGACGCGGCGGGGCTCAGAAAAAACGCAATGCCGGCTGCGATTTCATCCGGCTCGCCAAACCGGCGCATAGGAATTTCCGATAGCCATCCTTCGACAACGGCTGGATCCTTGCCCTCCAAATTGTTTTTGCGAAACATTTCGGTAGCGGTCGCGCCAGGAGACACGACATTGACCGTGATGCCGTCGCTGGCGAGTTCGACGGCCCATGTGCGGGTCATACCAATGATGCCGGCCTTGGCTGCGGAATAACTTGTTCGATTAATACGTCCCAACGCACCCCGGCTAGAGATGTTGACAATCCGTCCGTATTTGCGCGCGCGCATACCCGGCAAAAAGGCTTGCACGCACTGAATAGAGAGCTTGAGATTAAGGTCAATCACGCGATCGAAACTGTCGAGATTGACGTCATCGACCCGCTGCAGCACGTTTAGGCCTAGATTGTTAACGAGACCGCTGATTTCGTGTGAATCGGCGATCGCTTGCAGAAGCTGGTCGGTCGCGTCGCGGTCGGCAAGATCTGCTTCAACAAAAAGACCGGGAAAATTGTCAGGCGGATTGCGCGCCAAACCAATAACAGCGCGACCTTCTGCAGCAAGACGCTTCGCTGTCGCCAGGCCAATCCCTCGACTCGCGCCGGTTATAAGAACTGCATCGGTAAGCTTGTCAGACAAGATCTTATCTTTCACCTATGGGATATTCATTAACTGTGACGATGAACCAGGCCGCCTTGAACTCCCAGTTGTTTCGATCATACATGGGCATCACGCTTGGATTCAACGGATCAACCCATCAGGTATGCCATGGCTAACGGGCGCCAACCCCTCCGGGACAAGACTAAGGTAGCGATTCGAGGCGGGGCGACCAAAACCGTCCGCTCCGTAGAGCGGGCCCTTTCTATTCTGTTTTGTGTTGCCGGCAGTGAGACTGCACTGGGGCTTTCGGAGCTTGGCCGCAGCGTCGGGGTGGACAAGGCAACGACACTGCGTCTGGTAGCAACCTTGGAGAAATCAGGCTTGGTTACCCGCGAGGACCATTCCAAGCGCTATATTCTGGGCCCCGGCATAAATCGTTTCATCAATACCACCCAGGCCGACATGCGTCGATTATGTCGCCCGCATATGGAGCGTTTGGTGGAGGCAACTGGAGAGGCGATTTGCCTCAATGTGCTGCGTGGACTAGAGCGCGTGGTGGCAGAAGCCGTTAATGCGCATTACGAGCTTTGTGTGGCACCAAAGATCGGATCTTCTGACCCGATATACGTCGGCGCCTCCGGTAAGGTGATCATGGCCTTTCTCGATACCGAAGAGGTCGACGCAATCATCCAACAGACCCAGTTGAAACCCGTGACCAAGGATACGATTACCGATCCCAAACGCCTCAAATCCGAGTTCACCAAGATTCGTCGCCAAGGCTATGCGATCAGCCACGGCGAGACGTTGCCAGGCGGAGCATCGGTAGCCGCTCCTGTCTTTGACAGCGCTGGCAAGGTAGTCGGTGCGATTGATCTGCGTGGCCCACAAGTTCGCCTCGACCGCCCCAAGCTGAATCAGCTCGCGCCGCTGGTGATTAAGTGTGCCGATGCGATTTCCCTGGAGCTTGGTTTCGAGGCGGAGATAGTGGGCGCATTGTAATTCTTCCCAAATTCTCAGCTTAAGCGATTGACGCGATTTCAAACCACTGTTTCAATCTGTGGACCGACGGGCTGTGACGCCGTGGGCCTCGTTTGATGCAGCAAGGGTTCGATTATGCTCAATGCAGCCATTGTCGGGATGGGCAACTGGGGCCAGATCCTGGTGCGCTCGGTGTTGGGAAGGAGTGACAAGGTTCGCTTCACGCGCGGTGTCACACGTACTGTTGCCAAGGCCCAGGTGTTCGGCGAAGAAGCCGGCATTCCGGTCACCGACGACTACGCGAGCCTATTAACTGATAACGGCATCCATTTCATCGTTCTGGCGACGCCGCACTCGCAACACGCTGAACAGATCAAACAAGCTGCAGCCGCAGGCAAGCACGTCTTTTGCGAGAAACCACTAACATTGCGCGCGCAAGATGCCCGAGCAGCCTTCTCAGCCTGCGCTGAACACAACGTCTTGCTGGGCGTTGCCCACAATCGTCGTTTCTTGCCATCGGCGCAAAAGCTCAAAGCAATAATCGATGACGGGACGCTCGGAACAGTTCTCCATTTTGAGGCAAATTTTTCCGGCAGTTCCGGTTACCGGTTTGAAAAATCGCCAGGCAATTGGCGCGCCAATGACAGCGAAAGCCCGGCCGGTTCCATGACTGGTCGCGGCCTTCACATGACGGACCTCATGATCCATCTTTCTTCGACTGTGGACACCGTTTGCGCGTTCAGCCAGAGGCGCGTGCTCAACATACCCGTAGACGACACCACGGCACTTTTGATGAAATTTAACGAAGGTGCCACCGGATACCTTGGGTCTCTCGCCGCGACTGGCGAGCAATGGCGATTGACGTGCTACGCTTCGAAAGGTTGGGCAGAGCTTAGGGGGCACGCTACGCTCGCCGTATGCATGATAGGCGAAGAGGAAACATCTGAAACTTTCAGCGATTTTGATATCGAGCGCGCAGAACTTGAAGCCTTTGCCGACGCGATAGAAGGACGTGCTGATTATCCGGTTACCGCCGAGCAGGCAATCAACAACATCGCGATCCTCGAGGCGCTGCTCAAATCGGCCAATTCAGGCACATTCGTTTCAACCTCTGAGTTTTGAAGAAATAGTATTTCAAGAAAAAAGATGCGCGCAATAGTAAATTGTAATGCGCCGGGCAATTTCATTCGCGATGAATTCGCAACTATCACATGCGCTTGTTTGCAAATAGTTCCATCAGCTGGCCGACATCGGCCCAACCCTCTATACAAGGAGGCAAACTTTGCCGTTTCATCGTTTTGAAGATCTTGAAACCGTCCGACTCACTCCGCATCTCTCGTCAGCCGAATCGCCGATTATTGAAGGTAAATATCTCTATTACTGCCTCAACCAAAAAAAGGCTGGAACGGGATCGGAGCTGCATTACCACCCAAACGAATTGGTCATTTTTACCCTCGAAGGTAAAGTCAATGCCGTAGTTGGCAAGGACCGCCGCATTATTTCACCGGGCACCCTGATTATGATCCCGCCGAATGTTCGACATTCTATGAAGGCAACCGAGGACGGCCCGTCCGCCTACCTCTACATCAAAGATCAGACCTGGACCGTGGTCGGCTTGGCAGCTGATGAGGAAGTTCCTGACGCGCCGATGAGTGTCGAAGAGGTCAACGAGAAATTCGACACGGGGACTCTGGATGACCGGAAGGGCACATCCATCAAGTCCGATGAAGACAGTGCCGCCTCGACGATGATTATCGAAGGCGTACCGAATTGCTATTTCGAACTGCTCAGCTCGCTTGACGCGCCTTACTCAACTGCCACCCAAATCAGTTGGTTCGAAGGCGCGCGGGCTGCATTCGGCTTCTATGAACTGCCAAAGGGCTATCAAGAAACCTCTGAGGCGGCCGATCATGAATGCTTCTATTACGTGATCGATGGAAAGGTGGGCGTCCGTGTCGGCAACGACCGCAAACAGGCGTCGAGAGGCGATATCATAGAAGTGCCGCTCGGCATCAATTATGCGATCGACGTATCGGACAGCATACCGACACGGCTGTTAGCCGTACGCTCCAACGAATTTCTGGAAAGCAAAATCAAGGCAGACTGAAAAAGAGCATTTTGTTTTTTGAAGTTTCGCTCGCGCTCTTCTGCGACGCGGAGCGCAGAACTGAACCGGAGGAAACGATGCCCGGACTCGATCAAGAGCGCGTCAATCATTATCGGGCCGACGGATTCTTCTATCCTTGCGATGGGCTAACACCAGACCAGGTGGCACGCTATCGGCAATGTCTGCTAGACACCGAACAGCATCTGGGTGGTCCGATCATGAGCCTTGCCGGCAAGTATCGCCACAACATGCACTTACTGTGCGGTTGGGTCGATGAACTGATACGAACACCGGCGATTCTGGACGTGATCGAGAGCCTGCTGGGCGCCAACATCGTGCTCTACACCAGTCGTTTCTTCGTTAAGCCGGCCAACTCCGAAAGCTTTGCTGCATGGCATCAGGATTCCACCTACTTCGCACTCAGACCGCACGATCATGTCACAGCTTGGGTGGCCCTGTCGGACGTTTCAATGGCAAGCGGTCCGCTTGAATTCGCCAAAGGTAGCCACATTAGGGGGCAGCTATTGCAGCGCAGCAAGATGGTCGAAGGTAGCGTCAACACAGCCGGGCAAATCATCGTTGAATGGTTCGACAAGAGTGAGACTGAGTTTGGCGTGTTGAAGCCTGGTCAGTTTTCGTTGCACCACACCTGTTGTGTGCATCAGTCGGCGCCTAACCGTTCCGATAGTCCGCGAATTGGCGTGGCGCTAAGTTACATCTCGACTCGCACACAAAACGTTGGCTCCGTGCGAATGCCAGCAACACTGGTGCGCGGCATTGATGAACATAGCCACTTCGATATGCAGCCAAGCCCAGAAGTCGACTTCGGCTCAGACGAGACGAAACGCCATGAGGACTCGTTCCAACGGTACTTGAAGAACTTTTATGAACAGTTGGAACTGCACGAGGCAAAATTGCCCGCTGCGTGAACAACAAATCTGCAGCCGGGATCCAATCAGGGTTCACCAAAGCCTTTTAGCGTTCGCATCGGTTGATTGACAGGATCCGTCAACATTTTCAGAAGCGCTGCGGCCTGCTCTTTGTGTTGGGCGCGAGTGGAAACGGCGCCTGTGTAGACCGTCTCAAGTTCGCAGCCCGGTGGCAACGAACCGACAAATGCCACCCCCGGCGTATTGAGGATTTCGGTCACTTGGGTCGAACCGATTGGACCTCTCTCTGGAGCTTGGGCCAGCGCTGTCATCGCTGTTTGTCCATTCGGAAACGTTCGCAGGCCGACAGCAACATTCTCGTGGATGCCGAGATCCCGAAGCACTTTGGCAAAATGAATACCCGCCGTAGCCTTCTCGGGATCGGGAAAGTAGATCGCGTCGGCTGCAAGCAAAGCAGATTTCAATCCTGCACGATTTGAAACATCGGGTGCAGGATCACCCTCTCGAACAGCCACGGACGTAGCAACGGCGCCGACATCAGCGACGGTGTCACCAAACACGATGCCTTTGGCATCAAGAACGGCGACAATGGCTTTGGTGAGTAGTATCAGATCGACCGCCTCACCATTGAGGATTCGGTCCCGCATTCCGCCAACAGCGCCGAAGTCACCGCTGACACCAAAGCCTGTCTCTTTTCGGAAGGATGGCTCCAGGGCCGACACCAATCCGTTTGCAGCACCGCCACTCAAAACTTTGATGTCCACCGCTCAATCCATTTCCACAATGTTCGTGGCTTGGCATTACGCCAATTGCACGCTTAGGACTTACTGTTGGGCTCAAAGCCTGGCTCATAGTAGGCGCCCTCGGGCTGGCCTTCGGCCCGGGTTCCTTGGATACCGTGGGTTAGGTCTTTCACGACAAAAAAGTAGACGTCCTCTTCGGGCAGCGCCACGGTGGCATGCTGAACATTCGGCGGGAAATATAGCAGCGTGCCCGGCCCTGCAATTTCCGTATGATCACCGATCGTAACGCGGAGTTTGCCTTGTACGATGTAGTTCCACTGCTCGTTCGGGTGCGAATGAAGATGAGCGCCGGTGCCCTTGGCCTTCTTGATCAATCCGACCTGCGTGCGCTCGCCCTCGACTATGGGACCAACAGCAGAGGAGTAACTCTCACCTGCCTTCATGGTTGCCATTTCGG
>JBPCWA010000279.1:0-3733 GCA_051009975.1 Hyphomicrobiaceae bacterium | reverse complement strand
CCGAGGATATCTGAGAGCACCGCAAAATTTTCGCCTTCTTTGATCAATCCCATTGCGATGCCGGCGACCGGGCGCTTTAGAGGGATGCCAGCGTCCATCATGGCCAACGAGGCGCCGCAAACAGATGCCATCGATGACGAGCCATTTGACTCGTTGATTTCCGATACAATACGTATCGTGTATGGAAATTGGTCCGCTTCCGGTATGAGCGGGTGAAGCGCGCGCCAAGCTAATTTGCCATGTCCGATCTCACGTCGTCCCGGAGAGCCGATTCGACCGGTTTCACCAACGGAGAATGGTGGGAAATTGTAGTGAAGCAAAAAGCGCTCTTTGCGGGTTCCCTCAAGTCCATCGACAAACTGTTCATCATCTCCAGTGCCGAGAGTTGCTACAACAAGAGCCTGTGTTTCGCCACGTGTAAATAGAGCAGACCCATGCGTGCGCGGTAGGACATGAACCTCCGACAGGATCGGCCGAACTGTTGAGAGGTCGCGACCGTCAATGCGCTTGCCCGTGCTTATAATGTCTCCTCGCACAATGTCCGACTCGAGCGACTTAAACACGTCACCAATGAGCACAGCCTGGGTTCCATCGTCCTCGTCTGGAACCAAAGCCTCAAAAACCTTCTTCTTGGCCTCGCCAACCAAATCGTTCCGCGTTTGCTTTTCTGCGGTGGCAAATGCTTGTCGCAGATCCGCTTCAGCCAATTCCTTGGCGCGAGCGGCATACCCCGCCTTATCTGGCAGCGCCACGCTCCATGGCTCTTTCGCAGCGGTTTCTGCGAGCTTGATGATCGTGTTGATGACCGGTTGAAAATGCTGGTGGCCAAACATAACTGCCTCAAGCATCTCCATTTCAGGTAGCTCGTTGGCTTCGGATTCGACCATCATTACGGCGTCATGCGTCCCCGCCACGACGAGATCGAGATCCGTAGTAGCCATTTCGTCGATTAGCGGATTGAGGACGAACTCACCGTTGATTTTGCCAACACGCGCCGCACCTATCGGGCCGAGAAAGGGCAGCCCGGAAAGAGTTAGCGCGGCGCTAGAAGCAACCAACGCCAGAATATCCGGATCATTCTCGTTATCGAACGAGAGGACTGTGACGATCACTTGGGTTTCGTTCTTAAATCCGTCCACAAAGAGTGGTCGAATGGGCCGGTCTATCAAGCGAGAAGTCAGCGTTTCGCGTTCGCTTGGTCGCCCCTCGCGCTTGAAAAAGCCACCGGGGATCTTGCCTGCCGCATATGTCTTTTCTTGATAGTTTACCGTGAGCGGAAAGAAATCTACCCCGGGTCGCGATTTTTTGGCGGCTACGACCGTCGCCAGGACGCTCGTTTCACCGTACTGCGCAAACACTGCCGCATCCGCTTGACGCGCCATGCGACCTGTTTCGAGTTTGAGCTTGCGCCCGCCCCAATCGATTTCTACGCGGTGAATGTCAAACATTTTTCGTCTTTCGTCTTTCGTCTTCGTTTCTATCTTCGTCGTACGTCGTTTGTTCCTGCCTAGCTCCCAAAGCACCAAACCTCGTTCTCAGGACGGCGTCATATTTGGGATATGTGGACCAATTCACTGCTCCCAGAGGTTGGCTCACCAACTCCTTGATACTGGCGCAGCTGGCCCGCTAGGTGGCCTCAATCAGGTTTTGCCACTATCAGATGGTCTATAGCTGCTGTCGAGCTGAGTTTGGTCCACGCCCCGGCCGAAAGGCGGGGCACACATCACCGACAGCGAATGAATGATAATCTTGTGCGGGCCCCTTCGCAGCGGCCCACCAACATTGTTGAGTGATCGTCGACCTAGCGTCGAATTCCCAGCTTCTGAATGATTCCTTGGTATCGCGCAGAATCCTTGGATTTCACATAATCCAGCAATTGCCGCCGTTGACTGACCATTTTCAGTAGTCCCCGGCGAGAATGATTGTCTTTCTTGTGAATTTTAAAGTGCTCGGTGAGGTTGCTGATCCGTTCGGTCAATATGGCGATCTGAACCTCTGGCGAACCTGTGTCTCCGCTACTCGTTGCATTTCCCTTGATAATTTCGGCTTTACGCTCAGCCGTCACCGACATCAGCATCCCTTTCCTAGTTTGAGTTTTGATGGTGTGAATATTAAGATCTGGGCTAGATCTAGCAATTTGCTAGAAAATGCGGCACAGGCCAGGATGTCGACCAGCTCAGCAGCAGGCGCCCACCAACCGCCCAATACCTCCGTATGGGCGAGCACGGACTGTTTCTAAACACAAATGACGAACAATGCGAGAGTTATTTTGCGCTGAGATTGAAGACGCGCGTGGGGCGGACTTCTCCTCTCTCGCCTTCGATCAAAGCAACCAAACGTCCGTCGCATGACGCGTAGCCCTGTCCAGAGATTCTGGCATTCTGAACACCGCGGATATGAATACTCTGCCCACGTATCAACCGAGATGCGTCCGCCGAACTCAATTTGATATTTGGAAGACCCGATAGTGCCGCTTCGATCGGCAGCAGCGAGCTGGACGAGCAGCCTATCGGCGATTCCTCTTTTCTCAAATTATCCAAACTCTGGAATGACCATGCGGCATCATCTCGAAACGGACCAACTTGCGTGCGTCGCAGGCTCGATATGTGTCCGTAGCACCCGAGAGAGCGGCCCAAGTCGCGCGCCAGCGCTCTGATGTATGTACCTTTTCCGCAGACGGCCTTGAAAGTAGCGGTTTGGGCGTCGTTTATATCGAGGAGGTCCAACTGTTTGATGAGGACGTCGCGAGCCGGAAGAAGAAAGTCTTCACCGTCGCGCGCGAGATCGTAGGAACGCTGTCCGGCGACTTTGATTGCGGAGTAAAGTGGTGGCACCTGGGTGATAAGCCCACGAAAGGCCCCGAGGGCCGAATGAATGGCCTCTTCGTCTGGTATCGACGAACTGGTTCGAGTTACTGTGCCCTCGCCATCGTCCGTTGTGGTTTCGCTCCCCCATCGAACAGAGAATCGATAGGATTTCTCACCATCCATGGCGAACGATACCGTTTTCGTTGCCTCTCCAAAAGCAATTGGCAAGACGCCCGTTGCAAGCGGATCAAGTGTGCCGGCGTGACCAGCCTTTTGCGCACCAAATAGTCGTTTCACGTTGCCCACCGCTGCCGTCGATGTCATCTGCAATGGCTTGTCCAGAACAAGCCATCCGTGAATGGGACGGCCTTTGATGCGTCGTGGCATATGAACTGCTTCGGTCTCGAAAATAGTGATCAGTACGTTAAGAACGTGAGTCTTGCGTATCTCGACGCACACGCGGACTATTCAAAATCGCGTCAATGCGCGTAGCTTCATCAAATGTCTCGTCGAAACGAAAGCGTAAATCCGGCGCAAACTTGAGCGCAACGGCGCGAGCAACTTCGCCGCGAATAAACTTGCGGTTATTGTTAAGTGCTGCCACGACATCGGCTGAATCGCCGCCGCCTAGCGGCATGACGTATGCCGTTGCGATCTTTAAATCTGGGCTCATTCGTACTTCCGGTATCGTCACAACGTGCAGAGTGAGTACATTGTCGTGGATTTCGCCGCGGCTCAGCATCTCGGACAGCTTATGGCGTATCAATTCTCCGACACGCAGTTGGCGTTGGGAAGGAGCGGTGGTCGTTCTTCGTGCAGGCATATCGCTCTTTCATTCACCGTATTGGGCGATCGTCGTTCGATCAATGTGACCGCAGTGGGTACTTTCGAGGATTCCGTTATTGGCACATTAAACAGGCCAAGGC
>JBPCWA010000278.1:0-9895 GCA_051009975.1 Hyphomicrobiaceae bacterium | reverse complement strand
CACCTTCAAGCATGACACTGCAGCCACGCCCATCGAAAAGTGTTGCTTCCGCCGCTCTCAATTGCTCAAAACATTCGGTATGGTTGACGAGGTCACAGAGGGTTCGACAGTTCCGCGCCATCGACTTTCCTGGCAGGGCTCGACCTGTCAGTTTCAATACCTCGTGATTAGCGTGATTAAGGGCAACATGGCTGACTGAAACCGTGCTGATGAACCCACGTGCTTGCTGCTCGGTCCGTCGGGACAATGCCACAGTGTTCGTCGCTGCCAGCTTTTCTATTTTGCTGGCCATGTGTACGATCAGGCCAACTGCATCATAACTGACAGATAAGTCCGTGCCATAGGTACGGACGAGAACCTGACCGCTATCGATACCAACACGGATATTGATCTTATCATCTGCGATCAATGACCGTTTCTTGACTTTCTCGGTAATTTCGAGACCTGCAAAGCAGGCTTGGACTGCGTGTCCTTCTAACGAGACCGGCGCTCCAAATATGGCCATGATGCCGTCGCCCACAATGCGTGCGACCGTTCCGCCGAAACTCCGAACAGTCTCGACCATAATGCCGATAATTGGATCGAGTGCCGCGCTAGCCCTCTCCGGGTCCATAGACTCGATGAGTCGGGTTGAGTTCTCGATATCTGCAAACAGCACGGTAACCTCTTTAAGTTCCGTGCGGACCTGCAAATCAACGTCGATTTGAGGTGTAGGGAACGCCATCCCAAAGTCCTTCACGCCCCGCGGATCCGGTGCCTGCAGCGACGAATTCGCTCACGCGTACCGAAGTCTCATTGAGAGTTGTGCGCTCACAACGAAGAGCGACGCAACATGATATACTACAAATATGCGGACAACAAATTAACTGATCCTTTCAACTGCCAAACGCTGCGCCCTGCCATTGATGGTCATGCAATTCCGAACAACTCTGCGGATTTCAAGCTATTCTGCCGCTATTGCATAGAGGCGATGGTTGAAAGGTTTAGCCCGCCGATCGCGACCGCGGTGCCGATGCGATTGACGATTGACGATTGACGATACAAGAACACGAAAGTGGTTCGCTGGCTGAAAGAAAGCCATCATAGTGATTATGTAGGTTTCTCTAAGATTAAGACAACGACGTCAGAGAATGTGACACAAATTGGCTGCTTCGGATCCGCTGACCAACCGAACAGCGACAAGATCGTGTGGATCGACAAACTCTTGCCACGCCGCTAGGGCCAGTAGGCTGCAGCAGTTCGACAAGATTTTTGATCACGTCGTGGTCTTTCGAATCTTGCGTCCCCTACCAACCCCGGGATCACAACGATCCCAGCGCGGATTTCCCCGATGAGAACGAGGCAAAGAAGAGTATTGCGAAGAACGTTGCTGGCCACAGCAGTGCTTGGGAAACTGCTCACCCTGACGACGGTTGAAGCTGGGGCTCGGACAATGACTGGCAAGAGCTGCGATCGTAAACTCTTCGCTGGCAGCAGTTATACCGTTTGCAAGTTTGATGTCGCGAGAACGAAAATTTCTATTCGATGGCGAAACAGAGAGGGCCGACCGTACGGCTCTCTTGCAGCGCTGCGACGACATTTTGCTCGCGACGGACGGCAGGTCCTATTTGCAATGAACGCGGGTATGTACCACGAGGATCTATCGCCTGTCGGCTACTACGTGGAGGCGCGCAAGAAACTCAAAAACGCAAATACGCGCCGCGGGCCTGGTAATTTCCACATGCTGCCTAACGGGATTTTCTTCGTTGAAAATGCCCGCGCTGGAGTGATGGAGACGAGAGCCTTCCTGAAACGCAATCGGCGGCCATTGTTTGCTACTCAATCCGGACCAATGCTTGTCATTGGCGGGCGGACCCATCCTCGCTTCAATCCGACGTCAAAGCATCGAAAACTGCGCAATGGTGTCGGTGTCAGCGGCGACGGACGCACCGTCTATTTCGCGATCTCTGACGACAGTGTCACGTTTTATAACTTCGCAAAATTATTTCAGGTCAAGCTGGGCGTGCCCAACGCATTGTTCCTGGACGGTGGCTCGGCGCCGCAAATGATGGCGCCCGGCATCTCTCGACCAAGCTTTGCGCCAGTCGGACCGGTCGTCGTTGTAACAGCGCAGAGATGACCACAACACTCTGGTGTGGGATAACACAACCATCGAGAGATGTCGCCAGAAAGAAATTCTCGGCCCGCTGATCACAGACTCAGTCCAAGTGCCTCCAATGCAATGTCTCTTGGAAACACAGTCGCAACAGATCACAGTCCCAGCGAATCGCAGTCTCAGCGGGTCATTGTCTGATCTGCGACTGGCAACCGATCCTAACAGTGGGTTGTATCGCCAGTTGATCGTCGGTGTATCGTCCCACCGCGGCTGTCCCGCCAGCCAGTCCATGAGGGATTTGGATTTAGGCAACAACATCGTATCCGGCCGCAGCGGTTACGCGAGTGAGTTCCTTATATCCCACCCGTGCCATGTCGAGGGGCCGATTTGCGCGCGGATCCTGCTCTGCCTCAACGACAAACCATCCTTGATAACCGTAGAACGCGAGCCGCTTGACAATCGCTTCATAGTCGAGCGAACCATCGCCAGGCACAGTAAAAACACCCTTGATAACAGCATCCAAAAAACTCTCGCGATCGCGATTTAATCCCTCCAATACGCCTTGCCGAACATCCTTGGCATGGACATGGCCGATGCGCGCATGATGGTTGTCGATGACGCGCATAACATCGCCTCCAGCACACGCCATGTGCCCGGCATCGTAAAGAAGCAATAACGCGTCGCCACTCGCCGCCATCAGCGCGTCAAGTTCAGCCTCGGTCTCAACGACAGCTCCCATGTGGTGATGGTACGCAATTGGCATGCTCTGCTCGGCACACCATTCTGCGAATTCCGTCAGCTTTCGAGCGTAGGCGACCATCTCGTCGGCGGAGAGCCTAGGTTTGCTCGAGAGTGGTCTTCCCCGATCGCCTTGAATCGAGCGCGCCGTTTCGCCATAGACGATGCAAGGAGCCTCGTTAGCCTTGAACAAGGCAAGTTGCTCGGCAATGCGATCCTTTTCAGATTCAACGTCTTCATCCAGCAATTGTCCAGAAAACCAACCGCCGCAAATGCGAATACCGAAACGCCCAAGGATGGGTCGTAGCGTCTCAGTATCCATCGGAAAACGGCGACCGGTCTCCATTCCAGTAAATCCGGCCTCTGAAGCCTGAGACAGGCACTCCTCGAGTGAGACATCATCGCTGAGTTCTGGCAGATCGTCGTTCCACCATGCAATCGGCGCTATTCCGAGTTTGGCTTCCATGATTGAGAAACTCCGACTTGACGGCTGGTGCTCTTAGGCGCGCGATACGTGGGAGTCTCACATACTAATTTGTGAACGTCACGCTCGGAGTTCGCGATCGCAGCTCACGGGTCACATTTCGCCCCCCCCCTCAGCGCGGAATTCGTGTTGACAGTCGGGTTCACGTGCAACAACCATTAACAATGAAGTGCGGTTGGGAGGAGTCATGCTAAAGATCGCAGTATTGGGATGTGGTCGCATCGGCCAGATGCACGCGCGTAATATTGCCAACCACCCTCGGGCCAGGTTGGCGGCCGTCTACGACATCAACGAACTTGCCGCAAACAAGGTGGCGTCAGAGTGGGATGTACCGGTCCAACATTCAGCACATGACGTTTTCGAGTCATCTGACGTCGACGCCGTCCTGATTGCATCTTCCACAGACACGCACTGCGATTTTCTGGAGATGGGCGTGGCCGCAAACAAATCGGTATTATGCGAAAAGCCTATCGATCTCAGTCTCGAGAGAGTCAACCGCTGTGCGGCAAAAATTGCCAACAGTAACGTTCCCATAATGATCGGGTTCGTGCGCAGATTTGATCCCAGTCATCGCGCAACGCGCAACGCAATTGCCGAAGGACAGATTGGCGAACTGCGTCAAGTGATCATCACATCTCGCGATCCCGGAATGGCGCCGGACGCCTACATGGAGTCGTCAGGCGGCATCTTTCGCGATATGACGATCCATGATTTTGATATGGCACGCTATATTCTCGCAGAGGAGCCGATCGAAGTTGCCGCCCTTGGTTCCCGTCTTGTCGACCCAACGCTTATGCAACGCCTCGACGACTACGATACCCTCTCCGTGACATTGAAAACCGCAAGTGGAAAGCAGTGCTTGATCAGCAACAGTCGGCAGGCCTCCTATGGTTATGATCAAAGAGTCGAAGCACTTGGCTCAACCGGAATGGTGCAATCAGAAAATATTCGGGCACATCATTCGGTCATCAGCGGGTCGAATTTTACGGCCAAAGCCGGGCCTTTTCTGGATTTCTTCATCGAAAGATATTCCGAAGCATTCGACGCCGAAATAACCGCGTTCGTTGACGCCGTGGAGAATGGCACAGCTCCCGAGGTCAGCTTCGAGGATGGACGCCAAGCCCTTCGACTCGCCGAGGCTGCGGTTAAGTCGGTCAAAGAGCGACGGTCGGTAGACGTCAATGAAGTCGGATAACAAACGATGATCCCTTTCTGAGACCGAAGGCATCCGAGCCCTCCGTGATCTCGCTTTCGGTTTTTTTAATGTGCGAAGTTCGCAATCACCGTCGGTCGTCGAGTGCTGCGCTACGCGAGTCCGAGACTACAGTGGGGAACCATCCCGGTCCCAGATCGCGGGACACGATGAGGACCAACAAGAATGAAGCCAGTTCTGCGAGTGGGTCTAATAGGAACCGGGTTCATGGGCCAAGCCCATGCCTTCGGTTTTGCAGCTGCCGAGAAGGCATTCGATCTGCCCTTCCAACTACGGCTGGTCTGTGTTGCAGACGTCACGCTGCAGCAGGCCGAAACCGCGCGCACAACATTCGGTTTCGAGCGGGCAACTAACGACTGGCGGTCGATGATCGAAGACCCTGAAATCGACCTCATCGATATTACCGCTCCAAATGCACTTCATCGCGATATGGCTTTGTCTGCAGTCGCCGCCGGTAAGCATGTCTATTGCGAAAAACCACTAGCCCCGCTCGCGCGGGAAGCCAAGGAGATGGAGGAAGCCGCGAGATTGGCCGGCGTAAAGACCCAAGTCGGCTTCAATTACCTCTGCAATCCGATGCTCTTGGTCGCGCGCGCAATGATTGCGGAGGGCGAGCTGGGTCAGTTGCGTGCCTACCGCGGCATACACGCAGAAGACTATATGGCAGATGCCACGAGTCCTTTTACTTTCCGGCATGACAAGGCCGGAGGCGGCGCCTTGGCCGACCTTGGTAGCCATGCATTGGCCACGGCGGAATTTCTCATGGGCCCTATTGTCGATGTGATGGGGGACTGCATAACTTTGATAAGCGAACGCCCTGACGGTCAAGCCGGCACGCGCGCGATAGAGGTCGACGACGTGGGCCGCGCATTTCTCCGTTTCGCCAACGGCGCAACTGGTTCGATCGAAGCCAATTGGATAGCAACGGGTCGAAAAATGCAGCATGACTTCGAGGTCTATGGCAGCAAAGGTGCGATTGTATTCAGTCAGGAACATTTCAATGAGTTGCACTTCTATTCGGCCGATGACCCAGTCGGTCGCCGTGGCTTCCGTCGCATCGAGGCGGCCCCGGATCATCCACCCTATGCACAGTTTTGCGTCGCGCCGGGACATCAGCTGGGCTTTAATGATCTAAAGGCAATAGAAATAGCTGGCTTCTTCGAAGCGATCGCCGGGAAACAGCCAGAACCCTTCGGTTTTGGGGCGGGTTATAGGATTCAAAGCCTGGTCGAAACGATCCAACAATCCGCACAGGAAGGTCGATGGCGCAGAGTTGATCCTGGCTGACTCATAAACAGGACACCGCCATCACCTGCGTTTGATATAGCGTACCAACTTCGGGCCCGGGTGTTTATCGCGGCGCGGTGTAGTAATCTGCTGCGGCCGGCCCGTCGCTGCGGCTTCCTCGATGGCAAGAAGTGCGCGCACGTCTGCGAGCCCTTCCTCTCCATCCAGCTCCGTTCCTACGCCCTTCAAAATGCAATCGGAAAAGTAGAATGTCTGAGCTCCAAAGTGATCGTTCGGTGGTGAAGACCGCGAAAGAATTGTCTTTCCCGACTGCTGGATACGGAATGTAGTATCGGTCTCATAGCGATAGCCCGGTTCTACCGTAATGTCCCCTGTCGTCCCGATCACGCGATACATATCAGTCAATTCTGCCCCGAAACTTGCGATGAATTGTGCAAAGCGATCTTCCGGAAACCGCAAAGTGACAGCGATACTCTCTTCAACCTCTGTAAAGCGTTGGTCGCCATTTCCAAAACCTTTCATGGCAATCGCCTCGATCGGCTCCGCCTCAAAAATGTGTCTGCACGCGTTAAGGCAATAAACACCGATGTCCTGCAATGGTCCCCCCCAATGCTTTGCCTGTAGTCGGTGATTGTCCGGGGCAGATTGGAAGGAGAAAGTCGAGATGAAAAGGCGAGCCTGACCGATAGCTCCTTTGCGGATCTGTTCAAGTACTTCGATAGTGCCAGGGTCATTGTGAAGCCGGTAGGCCGTCATCAAAAGAACACCAGCTTCGTTGGCGGCAGAGATCATTGCCTCACAGTCTGCCACTGTCGTGGCCAAAGGTTTTTCCACGAGAATGTGCATGCCCGCTCGTGCTGCACGCAGGGCAAAATCCGTGTGAAGGGAATTGGGAAGTGCGATGTAAACGGCGTCGACGACATCACTCACAAGCATGGTGTCGTACTCATCATACGAGAATACGTTTTCAACGCCGTAGCGATCCGCTAGCGCTGCTGCTTTTCCTCTATCTCCACTGACAATCGCAGAGATGGCGGAGTTGTCGGTCAAATCGACGCTTGGCATGAAGGCCCGCTGGGCGATCGCACCAGCACCGACAACGCCGTATCGGACCTTTGTCAAAATACTCCAGCTCCATATCTGGCGCCCCCCGATCTCGCGAAGGGCGCCAGAAGAGTCAATTTAGGACACGTGATATCTCAATGTGCGTCGCAGCACATGTCTCCTACTTCGCAAGGCAGGTGTCCGCGTTTTCTTTCGTGCAAACGTCCAGGCCGGTATACATTGGGTCTTGGACTGACTTACCTTCCGCCAGGTCCTTGAGCACGAACATGGCCCTGTAGCCCATTTCGAACGGCCGCTGGCCAACTTGTCCGTTCGATAGACCGTCTTTGAGTTGAGACATCTGCATCGGCAAAGTGTCGGCGACAATAATTGAGAGCTCACCTGAGTCTAACTTGGACTTGTAAGGGCCTGCTGCCTGTCGAAACGCGTTATCAAACCACTGTGTGAAGGCACCAGTTGAAATAAACGCCGTCAGGTTCTTCTCCTTGGCAAGGATATCGGTCATGCCCTGTATCGCCTTGTTGCCATCATCATCGGTGATAAGCGGGCACCCCGAAATCTCCGTCCAACCACCTTGTTTACTCAGAGGCTTGCCTGGTGGATCTCCCAATTTCTCGCCTGACAACGTCTCACGTATTCCCAGCAGCCTTTCGTTGTGGTTGGCAGCTGCGGCGCCACCGGTCTGCAAACACACCGACCCACCATTTGGATGGCGCGCTTGCGCAATCTTCGCAAGGTTCACACCGATATCGTAGTTTTTGGTGCCAACAAAGGTTGATCTAATCTTCTTGTCTTTGTCTAGTAGGTCGGCGTCCCATGTCATAACCGGGATGTTTGCTCTAACGGCGTCTTTGAGCGCTTTACCCATTGCAGGTGCGTTGGATGGTGAAACGGCGATTCCGTCTACTCCCTGACTGATGAGGTCTTGCACGATTTGGATTTGCTCCAGTTCGGTGTGCTCGCCAGGGCCAATATACTTGCAGGTCACCCCCTTAAGTTCCTTTTGCGCCTTATAGCAACCGTCGCGCGCAAGGTCGAAAAACGGATTGTTCATTGCTTTCGGCACCAAGGCAAACGTGTAGTCCGCAGCCGAGGCAGTCCCGGGCAAAGAGATAGCTGCCAGAACAGCTGTTGCGAGTAGTTTTTTCATATTTTTCCTCCTTAGGGTTTTCTGGAAAATTGACGTGGTATTTTGGCTTTAAGATCCGCCGCGATTGCGGATCTGTTCCAACAAGACAGCCAAAATTAGGAACAGCCCAACGAAGAACTGCTGCCAAAGGGCATCGATGCCGGCCAGCAGCAGGGAATTGCGAATGAGCTCCATGAGTGCGGCGCCGATCGGTGCTCCTACGGCGTAGGCCACGCCGCCCATTAGATTGGCACCTCCGATCACTGTAGCCGCGATGACGTTGAGTTCGTAGGTCAGCCCAAGCGCGTTTGTCACCGAACCAAACCAACCGACCATTAGAAAGGCCGCGAGCCCTGCACAAAGCGAACTCGTGACGTAAACCGATACGATAACGCGTTCGACAGGAATGCCTGCCAGTCTTGCCGCCTGGACGTTACCGCCGACAGCAAAGACCCAGCGCCCCCATGTGGAATATCGATAAGCCCATCCGAAGACAACGGTGAGAATTGCAAGAACCCATACCGGGTTCGGAATACCAAAGACACTTTCCCCCCCGATCCACTCAAAGATTTCTTGATCAGGACCGAATTGATAGATCATTTTATTGTTCGACATGACCATTGCGATAGAGCGGGCAATAGCCAGCATGCCGAGCGTGACGACGAAGGGGGCCATGCGCAAGTAAGCAATGAGAGCACCATTGATCAGACCGACAATCATCGCCGTGCCCATGCACGCCAAGAAACCCAACCATATTGAATAGCCGGCACCCATGACGAGGCCGGCCGCAATCCCAGCCAATCCCATAAGCGAGCCAACGGAAAGATCAATCCCTGCTGTACAAATGACGGCGGACATACCGAGCGCCATGATGCCGAAGAACGCAAAGTTCCGCGTGACGTTGAACATGTTTCGCTCAGTCATGAAGACGTCCGAGACGAAAGACATCACCACGCCGATCGCGAGAATTGCCACGAAGACCCAAAACGGCTGCGTTCTAAAGACTTCCTGAAGGCCTGTCATCTCTCGGCGTTCAGTGATGTCCTCGCCAATTTCGGCGTGATCGTGATCTGTCGTATTTGTCATGCGGATGCTATTGCCCCTGTAATGAGACCGGTAATCTCTTCCGGGCTCGTGCTCGCGATCAACTTGTCTGCTACCTTCCGGCCACGACGGAGAACGGCAACGCGATCGCAGACTTCAAATACATCGGGCATTCTATGGGATACCAAAATAACTGCGTGGCTTGTTTCCTTCAGGCGATGGATCAAGTTGAGAACCTCAGCCACTTGGCGGACCGAGATAGCCGCAGTGGGCTCATCCATCAAAACGAGCTTTGGATCGGACAAGCGTGTTCTGGCAATCGCAACCGCTTGTCGTTGGCCACCTGACATTTGTCTTACCAAATCCCGTGGTCGTGTTTCAGATTTGAGTTCTTTGAAGAGTTCGCCAGCCCTGTTAAACATTGCGCGATGATCGAGGTAGCTGATTGGGCCAAACCAGCGCTTCACTTCGCGGCCTAGAAAAACGTTCGCAGCAGCCGATAGATTGTCACACAACGCAAGGTCCTGATAGACAATTTCTATACCGTTGTTGCGGGCATCGATCGGCCTGCCAAACTGCACCTGACGCCCCTCAATTTGGATCGAGCCGGACGTAGGCGGATAATTGCCGGCGATAATCTTCATCAGTGTGGATTTTCCGGCACCATTGTCGCCCATCAGACCAACCGCTTCACCGGGGGCGATAGTTAAGTCCACTCCCTGCAAGGCATGGATCGCTCCAAAGCTTTTCGTGATCCCGTTGAGCTCAATGAGGCTCATACGGCTTACTCCTTGACAAGGGATCCTCTTTCAAATTGATCGCGACCGACATCCGGCTGGGTACCGGCCATCTGGCCCTATACCTACCGACGGTCGCAGT
>JBPCWA010000277.1:0-3486 GCA_051009975.1 Hyphomicrobiaceae bacterium | reverse complement strand
CCAGATCCAAACCAATTGTCGTAATGTTCGTCATGGACGCCTCCTCTTTCCGGAACGATCTAAACGCTCCAGCATCATTCTTTGGGAAGTCAGGAGGGGCGTCCATGCCATCACATTAAGTCAGATTTGGCCGAATCTACCGAGAAGTGCAAAATTCGGCACAAAGGATTGCAAGGACTTAGCTCGCTGGTCGACGGCCCGAATTGGGCCGATTACGCTTAATGTGACAACGTCATCGAGTCTGCTACGAAGTCTTATTTCGCAACGGGCAGAGGCAAGCATTCAATGACCATCGTGATCCCCCCCATTCTTTGAGACATGGTGATTGTCCTGCTGTAGTCTCCGTCTCCGACCCGCATTATTCTCGACCATTTTGAGGTACACACAGCATGACCAACAATCCCCTTTCCGGTCTTAAGGGAGTGCTTCGCGGTGAGCTCATCACGCGCGACGAAGAGAAAGCATTTGCGGCTGCTCAATTTCGTGGATGGAACCGTGACCTCAATAGACGTTCAAATCCTCTTGGGTTCGTTGTCGCTTCAGGCGTTCGGGATATCGTGACCGCAGTGAACTACTGCCGTGAGAATAATCTCAAGCTCGCAGTACGCAGCAAGGGAGCCCATTCTCCGTACGGCATGGCAGACGACGCTGTTGTAATTGACCTGATGGGCATGACGGCCGTGCGCGTCGACCCGGCCAGGAAGCTCGCGTTCATTCAAGCTGGCGCCGACGGAGGCGACATCGACCATGAGACCGCCCTGCACGACCTCGTTTGCGTCACGGGTTCAATCTCTCATACCGGGTTTGCCGGCGTTGCACTGGGCGGAGGAATCGGCCACCTCAGCCGCTGGCTAGGTCCGGTGGTTGACAGCATTGTCGGCTACGAAATGGTGACTGCAAATGGCGAGGTCATCCGGGTTGATTCTGAGAGCGACCCCGAGCTGTTCTGGGGCATGCGTGGCAACGGTTCCAGCTTCGGCATCGTTACTGAGTTTGTCCTAAAGCTGCAAGACATGCCCAACAATGGGATTATACGGAGTGCTCCGATCCTATGGCCCGAGGCTCAAGCGAGGGAGGTTATGACGGCGTGGATGCAGCGGATCGTGCGACCCGATCGCAGGAATACTGAAACTCTCCAATTTGCCTTTTTGCACTCGCCCGACGGTCAACCGGTTTGCGGCGTGGTGCCGCTAATCGTGGGCGAAACCGAAGAAGCCGCGAAAGGCGTTTGCGATGAAATTGCGACCTACGCCGGCGGTGCTCTCGTTCGGCAAGATACGCAGATGCCATATACAGCCATTCAGGCTGCGCTCGACGACTGTTTCCCGTACAACAAGAACAATTGGGATAAGGGAGTTTTCATCAACTGGGATCCGAACGACGAAATTGCGGTCCAGGAGATCGTCGAGACGTTAGTCAGGGCCTGGAGCGAGAAACCAGGCTTCGCTACCAAGCTGTCCACTTTTATTATCCTAATGGAAGTAAACGGTGCTGTGGCCAATGGGGACCCGGCGTCCACCTCATTCTCAGCGCGCGGAGGACGACTGTGGGCTAGTGCGCTGATCGGATGGCCCGACGATGACGACGCCCAACGAGCGGCAAGCAAGAAGTGGTGCAATGACATGGTCGCGGCATTGAGCCGTTTCCATGTCACCACGTATCTCAATAACGCCATGCCAGCCAGTGCAGATGAAATGTTGGGAGTTTTCCCCGCAGAAGAGACCAAGCGCCTCCAACAGCTTAAGAAGAAGCACGATCCGGACGGAATGCTTAAGATCGGCGCTTGGGATTACGAGGCAAACATCTAGATCGAAGTCCTCGAATATTGTTTGAGACATTAGGAGGTACGGGTGAAAGCAGTCTATGCGGTTAGCAATATCCCATCCGCTGGTGAAGCCACGCGTGCAGCTGTGGAGTCTTGCTTGTCTCAGTTGGCCAGAGCCAAGCCAATCGCTGCGCTAGTCTTCTGGGGAGCTGAGCACGATCCTGAAGCGGTGGCCGCTGCCTGCGCGTCAAAACTCGGTGACATTCCACATATAGGTTGCACTACGAATGGAGAGATTACCAGCCAGGGTCTGAAAATGGACTCGGTATGCGCGATTTTGTTCTCGTCTACCCGCGTGAGCGCTCAGACAACTCAAGCGCCCCTCTCCCCCGACTCCTTGGAAGCTGGTCGCAAGGTCGCAAGCTCGTTACAGGCCGGCAATGCTAAAGTCCTGCTTCTTCTACCCGACGGGCTCGCTGTCAATGGCACTGCGATCATCCGAGGTGCGCAGGAGGTCCTCGGGCAAGGCTTCGTGATAGCCGGTGGAGCCGCAGGGGACCGATGGAAATTCGAGAAAACCTACCAGATATGCGATGGCAAGTTATTGAGCAGCGCATTGCCTGCGATGATGTTCTACGCCAATGGAGATCTCGAGATCGGATTTGGAGTTATGAGCGGCTGGAAGCCTATCGGTCTCGCCAAGAAAGTGACATCAGCGGAAGGCAACGTCGTCTACCGCATTGAAGATCAGACGGCGCTCGAATTCTATTCAACCTTTCTCGGTGACAAAGCCGCACAACTGCCCGCCATCGGCTCCGAATTTCCCTTCGGGCTGGTCGATGCATCAGGGAAGATCGAGCAATCAGGCATCCACTACGACGAAGAATATATTTTGCTCCGGTCGCCGATGTCCGTGGATCATGAGAAGGGCTCGGTGACCTTCGCTGCTGAGATACCTGAAGGCGCCAAAGTTAAGATGACCATGGCTAAGGCCTCCGATGTCATCGCAGGTGCGCGCGTCGCTGCGGAGCTTGCCATGAGTCAAATGACCGGTCCGCCCGAGGCGGTGCTTTTCTTTTCATGCAGCGCACGAAAGCACGTGCTTGGGCGCCGTATCTCACGCGAAATCGCTGCAGCGCAGACGGTTTTTGGAGCAGACGTTCCCATGGCCGGCTTCTATGCCTACGGAGAGATTGCCAATTGCGGAGCCGAACACCCAAAATGCCGCTTCCACAACGAGACAGCGACCTTCCTAGCGTTACGCGAACCATAGGCGGCGTCTGGTGCGAACCTCATCGAGAACATCGCTAGCCCGTCCCAGGGTAGCGTTGACCTTCAAATTCAGAAGTGAGTTGATCGTTGGGTCAGATTAAGCCAACGGAGCATGTCACTTGACTCGAAACCAGCATACCTCGGACGAGCGAATTGCCGAGCTTCAACAGGAAGTCAAAGATCTCGAAGAGGCTTATGAGCAAGCAGAACGTCAGCACGAAGTTCTGGAGAACATCTGTTTCGGGTTGGAGCAGGAATACAATGAAGCACAAGCGAAACTACGCGATGCATACGAACAGATCTCGGACAAAAACAGAATGCTTGAAGGCCTTTCAGCCAAGCTATCGAAATACCTATCGCCACAGGTGTTCGAGTCGATCTTCAGTGGCAAACAAGAAGTAACGATCGCAAGCCAACGCAAAAAATTGACTGTCTTCTTCTCGGACATC
>JBPCWA010000276.1:0-7583 GCA_051009975.1 Hyphomicrobiaceae bacterium | reverse complement strand
TTGAACTCGGCTGTGATGGTAAATCTTGCTGATGTGTCAGAAGGCGATCTTGTCGGCAATTGCAGCAATACCTGATTTTGCGCAGGCCTCATCTTCTGTTCCAGAAGGAGCGCCAGATACGCCAATTCCGCCGACCATATCTCCTTCTCCGGCAACTATTCGAACCCCACCACCGAGTGGCAGTGCTCGCGTAACGCCCCGAATAGCCCAGGCCTCGCCTTTTTCCGTTAACTTTGAAAGTTCAAGTGTATCGGTGCGAAAACTCACGGCGGTCCACGCCTTTCGATAGGCCGTATCAGGTGTGTGCGGGCCTGCAAGTTGATCTCGAAGCATTGCCTGCATTACACCAAACCGATCTGTTACGCTGACAGCAACCTGAAAGCCCTTCTTTCGACAATCCAACATGGCAGCCTTCGCCGTCTCAAGCGCAAGCGCAGGTTTGAGCACTCTGAAAGTCTTGAAGTGGGTTTCTTCTGCAGACGCGACTGTTGGAGTGGCCAGCAAAGCGAGAAGTCTGATCAAGGAAGAGAATTTGATCTTCATTGTTAGTTCCTCAGGTAAGCACGTCCTACGAGCACCGTTTTTCAATCAGGAGACAACTTTAGAGTTGCGGCGGATCGGTACATTGAGCGACATCAAATGAAGCCGCAACCTTGGTAAGTCATCGTGCACGCTTCGGCGGCAAAGGTGATTATGAGAGGGCGCTGGTGACAGATTTGGTTTCAGGCATAGACGTGGCGGAGATGGCAAGACGTGACAGCGGCAGCTTGAAATTGGGTAGTCGTAGATCTTCTGCAATCGTCGCACGTTCATGTGACAGCGCCTTTTATTGAACCCCTATGAGATGATCGACTGGAGCATGATCATCACTTAGGACCATTGCAGAGATCTTCTTTGCGTGACGTTCAATTTTGCTTCTTTCGAGCCGTAGAAAATGTACACCAGGGCTGTTTCGAGACGGCAGAGTGGAGTAAGGAGTTGCCTCGCGAACAGCGGCCAAAACAAAGGTTGAGCGTACGCCCGGCTCATTGGATACCCAGATTTCTATCCGTTCCAAGACGCTTTGCAATGTGCGGTAAATCGAAAGGGCAAGTCTCGGCCGGTGCCGATGGTCAACAACGGTCATCAAGTAGATTCCATCTTTCTTGAGGCGTGCTGCAACGAGTTCAAAGAATTCGTGTGTGACGAGGTGTGGTGGGATGACGATGTCATGGAAGGCATCACCAACTATCACATCAAACGATCGGTCTGGGGATTGGCGGAGTGCGTTTCGCGCGTCATCAATTAACGTCGTAATGCGAGGAGTTTTCTTTAACCACAATTCGCTGTGTGCGGTTTGGGTAACGACTGGATCAATTTCTGCGACCGTGATTTCGGCATCGGGCCGAGCAGCCGCCCACGCCCGCGGCAGTGTATAGGCGCCTCCGCCTACAAAGAATGTGCGAAACGGTGAGCTTTGGCCTGAATGAATACGGGCAAGAACATCCTGCAACTCTACATAAGGTGATACGAGCTTCTGCGGCTCAGATTGCAGATTGACGCCGTGTCCGAGATGATCAAGCACCATAAGACGTGACGGTTGTTCAAACTGTTGGCTTACGTCAATTACTCGGATGCAGTAGTAGCTGCTGCCGATTTTGCAGGTTTCGGTGAAAGCATTCACTCGGTTTCCTACATAAGCTAGTATTCCGGTCCCGACTACCACAGTAGCAAAGGGCAAGACGAGATTTCCAATTTGGCTTATGCTCCGGGGAACAATCAGAAGCAAGCCGAGCGCGAAGTACACAATTGCGACCAGTAGGAGCGTCTTCGTGATGCCAAGCCAGGCAATAAAGATGAAGCCAGCGGCGAGCGTCCCAACAATGCTACCCACGGCACCAACGGCAAAGAACGCTCCGATTGCGCGCCCAACCTGTGACGGAGAGCAATTGTCTATAGCCAGTTTCGTCAGTACCGGCGATGGTATCCCGACAAAAAAGCTTGGCAGGAAAAACAATAGCAACGTGACCATCAACACAGTCGGCACTGCGCTCCAGCCCTGAGCGATGATAAGTGGTCCGATCACGCGAATGAGAATGAGTGACAGCGCCGTCGAAGCGCTTGCCAGTAAGAGGCTCCAAGCAACCAATTTTAGGGCTTGCTTTGCAGGGCGTTCAGCAATCAGCCCGCCTACCCAATGGCCGACAGAGAAGCCAGCAAGAACTACCGAGATAATCGCTGTCCAGGTATACAACGACATGCCGAGATAAGGCGCAATCATGCGCCCGGCGACAATCTCGACGATCAGACCGCAGGCCGCTGAGACGCCGGCGATGATCAGCTTGAGGCTGTAGCCGCTGTTCATATCAATGTGTGGCCCCCAAGCTTGGCAGGTGCATATTAGCTCTCAACAGAGCCTATTTGTCCGACATGTAGCCCTCGGCATCAGTTCAGCAATATACTCGAGTGTTACCCGCGTTTCGACGCGGCGAATTCAGCATCAGCCTTACTGGCTGCGCAAGCCGCGCAGAGCGCTCGCTCAACCAAGATTGTCGTATTTAAAATTGTTTCCGCTTTTGGCGACCCGTCCCAGACCGGGCTCCGGTAGATGATAGCCGATTACGCGATGCTGTTCGCTGGCGAGTTTGCTGAGCAAACCTTTGCGTGTGTTAACCGCCTTGTCGGGGTCGTGATCGACGACCGGTTTCCATTCGGGATGCTCGAACGAAATCACCTTATGCGTCAGCGCATCTCCGAGGATGACGGCATGATCTGCACCAGTGCCGATCTCCAGTGAGATGTGACCGGGAGTATGCCCCGATGTATCAATGACATTGACACCTGCCACGAGTTCTTTGCCGGGCTTGACCATCGTCAATTTTTCTCCAATAGCCTCCAGATTTCGCTTGGCGCCGACGGCAAAGCCATGGCGCTCCTTTGGCAGCTTGCTCAGAATGTCCTTCGACATCCAAAAATTCCATTCTGCCTCGGAAATATAGTATGCTGCATTTGGAAAGCTCAGCTCGTCGAAGTCGTTGACCGTGCCCCAAACATGGTCGGGATGAGCGTGGGTGTATACGACCTTGGTAATGGACACGGGATCGATACCTGCGGTTTCCAAGTTCTCTGCAAGCTTGCCAGCCGAACCCATAAAATGCGGACCGGAACCGACGTCAACGAGGATCTTGTCTGTGCGTGTTTCGATTAGCGTTACGTTAAGAGGAGTCTTCACCGTGTCTCCACTCTGGCCGGCCTTCTTGGATGCAGCGGCCCGCAATTTAGCGTCGATATCTGGAGCGGCCATTGTTGCCGGTAGATTGAGATGGCCGTCGCTAATTGTTGTTAGCTTCAGGTCGCCAATCTTTAAGGTTGTTTGCTTGCTGGACAAGGCCGGGATAGATCCGACGCTGACTAGGCCAAATGCAGCTGCGCCCTTAAGAAAGGTGCGCCGCGATGTTTGATATTCATTATTTTGGTTTGGTCCAACCATCAATCTGACCTTTTACAATCGGAGCCAAATGCAAGGGCGGCCGAATTGGCCGCCCCGACATTTTATTCGAAGCCGTTCCTAGCCGAAGATGTCTCTCGTGATGCCGTCGTACCAGCCGACCGACTCTTGGTAGGTCTGCTTGCGCAGATCATCATCTTCGCCCGTCTTCGAGATGAACTTGCTTACTACCTCGATCTTCTCCGCACCCGCCTTATATGCGGCACCAACTTTGACGCCGTCGTTGGTCGCAATCAAACTCCAGCAGGTGTTTGCGAAGCGGGGATCGAATGTCCTAGAGCCCGTGAGAGCGCCGCGGACGGCCATGGCGACCGCCTTTGCCTGACTGTTGGCCGAGAAGCCAGACTTCGGCATAGCGGAAGCAACCGACGCATCGCCAAGAACATAGATGCTCTCGTCCATCTTGGATTGCATGGTTTTTGGAACGATAGGGCACCAGCCCCTTTTATTCGTTAGACCAGCCTTTTGAGCAATCTGACCTGCTTTTTGCGCTGGCACGATAGAAGCTGCGTCAGCTTTGAAAGTTTCGTCGTCCGTCTTGATGGTCATTGCACCGGCATCGACCATTTTGATGCCGCCGGTAATGGACGCTGGCAGCCACTCAATCATACCGTCGTAGTGCCTGTCCCAACCTTCCTGGAAAAGTGCCTGCTTTGAGAACTTTTCCTTCGGATCAAGGATGATGATCTTGGCCTTAGGATTCTTCTGCTTCAGCAGGTGAGCGATCATGGATATGCGCTCATATGGACCTGGCGGGCAGCGGAACGGATTTGGCGGCGGCACCATCACGAACGTACCACCTTCCTTCATGCTCTGGACCATCGCCTTGAGAACTTGGACCTGAGTACCGGACTTCCAAGCGTGGGGCATCTTTGCTGACGCTTCGACCGAGTATCCAGGAACGGAGTCATATTTCATGTCGATGCCAGGTGACATGACAAGGCGGTCGTACGCAACCTTTGCGCCGGATGCCAGATGAACCATTTTCTTGTCGCGGTCTACTGCTTCGGCCCAGTCATGGACCACACCAACGCCTTGCTTCGCCATAGTCTCATACGTATGTCCGATGGAAGCGTAGTCTCGAAATCCGCCAAGGTAGAGGTTGGAGAAGAAGCAAGTGTAGTAGGTCTTCGACGGCTCGATCAGGGTCACATTGATCGCGCCTTTTGAGTCCTTCGCAATGTAGCGCGCCGCCGTGCCTCCGCCAGCGCCGCCTCCGATCACAACAACCTTCGGATTAGCTGCCCGTGCAACAAACGGCATTCCGAGGGCTGTCGCGGCCACACCGCCCCCTACTAACTGTGAAAACGAACGTCTCGATAGTTTTGCCATTGTCTCCTCCATTCTTGGACAGGCTTTGCCTAGTCTACATTTGGTTTTATCGTTGCGAAGTAAGCTGCGAGTGCGGCAATATCTTCAGCAGTGAGGGTGCCGGCTATGTTCTGCATCACTTTGTTATCGCGCTCTTTGTTCTGGTAAGATTGCATAACCGCGATGAACGATTCCTGATCCCAGCCGACAATCGATGGAATACCAGATACCTTGCCCGATAGCTGATGGCAGGTTGTGCACTGACCAGACAAATATTCGCCGAGTGCAGTGTCGCCCGCCTGAATCGGCGCGGCGAGACCAACGACAAGGAATGAAGATGTCAGTCGAAGCAGCAAAGATTGCGGCGTCGGCAATGGAGCCTACCTAGTTCGTTTCGTCCCAAGAGCGCGCCCGTGGACTGTTGAGAATTAGGGTGCAGATCGACAAGGATCAAAACATTCAAATGCATGAATATCAAGCGAGAAATCCAAGAGGTGCATCTGCCTGTTGACTGCTCACGTTCCCTCTTAGTCCAATTGCAGCACTTGGCTCGCCGATTGGTCCACAGCGAACGTTAGATTGGGGTGCGGACTGATGCTAGCACCACGTCTGAATCGATCCGCGAAGGCTAAGTGAGCGGGCTTCTATCGAAAGCCAACCAACACATTCTATAATTTGCATGAAATCGCTTTGATCGACTAGTGTGTCGCATCAGAAGCCACAGCGAACACATACAGGAAATGTAGCGCAATGAGCTTGCTTGTCCGCAGCACGATTTTCGCAATTTTCGCAGCTACCGGTTCAATCTCCGCCCTCGCCGAGGAAGGCGACGTGGCGGCAGGCAAAAGAACCTATAAGAAGTGCGCCGCCTGTCACTTCTACAACAAGGAAAAAAACCGCGTCGGACCACACTTGGTTGGGATCGTTGGACGCAAAGCCGGTGAAGTTGACAAGTACAAGTACTCCAAGGCCCTCAAGAAAATGGCCGAAGAGGGCTTGATTTGGGACGAGGCGAGCCTGGACAAGTATCTAGAATCGCCTAGAAAATTCATCAAGCGTGGTAAGATGGCTTTTGCTGGATTGAAGAAGCTCAAGGACCGCAAAGATGTGATTGCGTTCCTAAAGGCAGAGGCCAAGAAGAAAGAGTAGCGCCTTACTGACGAATGGCCATATCAGAAAAGGGCGGGTCGCTTGACTATAGACCCACCCTATTTATTGGATGCACAAATTACGAACGGGGCACAAAGCTGGCGTTGCTATGACCGCGACAGCTTATTCTCGCACTATTCCGTCTTCTGTTTTCTTGCATCCGGGTCGTCTGGCGTTACATCAAGCACGCGCGCACGGCCAACTACTTCAACGCTGGTTTTGCAATCCTTCATGCAGGGCTCTTTTTGGGCTACCAGCGGTGTGTCTGGACGGCTATCCTTGATGAAATTCTTCTCGTTGGGCATTCGAATCTTAAGAAAATTGGCGTGCGAAAGCACGAAATTTTCATCGTCGACGATTTCGTTCATATAGAGCAGATAAGCTGTAATTGCGTAGGTGTCGTCGGCAGACAGTGACTGGGCATTACCGAATGGCATAGCACGACGAACGTAATCGAAGACCGTCGATGCGTAGGGCCAGTATGACCCAATTGTCTTCACCGGATCGTCGCTGGCGAGTGTATCTTTACCACCAACCAACACCGGCCAGCGGTCAACGCCTTCGCCAAAATCACCGTGGCAAGACGCGCACTGCTCAGCGTAAATCGCTTCGCCGTCGGAGACCTTACCTTTGCCTTTCGGTAGTCCCTGACCATCGGGGCGCACGTCAATGTCCCAGGCCTTGACTTCCTCGGGTGTAGCTTGGCGACCCAGGCCGAACTTACTGGCTTCAGCAGAGGTGATGGTAATGGATAGTGCCAGACCGATGGCCAGCAGCAGCTTAGGAAACTTCGACATTTTCCACTGCTCCGTTCTCGCGGACATGCCAGGTCTGGATGCCGTTGTTGTGATAGATTGAGTTCTCACCACGTACTTTGCGTAGTTCATTCTTGGTCGGTTGCACGTATCCCGTTGAGTCGATCGCACGTGACTGCAGCAACAGCGGTTTGCCGTCCCAATCAAAATCGAAATAGAAGCGGTGCAACGACTTGTCGAGGCTTGGGCCATCGAGCCGCGCAGTCTGCCAGTTCTTGCCGCCGTCAAGCGTCACATCAACACGTTTGATAGTCCCACGACCTGACCAGGCAAGCCCCGTTATAACGGTCTGCCCCTTCTTGTGAGCAAATGGCGCCTGCGGCGATGGATTGGTGATGACGGACTTGCAGTCCATCTCCCATGTGAAGCGGCGAGCTTTGCCATTTTCCAGCAGGTCTGTGTACTTCGATGTCTCTTCGCGGGCATGCCAGGGCTCGTCACCGACCTCGATGCGGCGGATCCATTTGACCCACATATTGCCTTCCCATCCCGGCACGACGAGGCGCAGCGGGTAGCCTTGTTCGGGGCGTAACGCCTCACCGTTCATGGCGAAAGCAATCAGGCAGTCATCCAGACCTTTAAACAGCGGCACAGAACGGTTCATTGCGGACGCGTCAGAACCTTCTGGCATCAACCACTTGGCGTTGCTCTTAACGCCGGCTTCCTCAAGAATGTACTTCAGCGGTACCCCCGTATACATAATGTTGTGCACCATGCCGTGGGTGAACTGGCAGCCATTGAGCTGTGCACCGCGCCACTCCATTCCTGAGTTAGCCGCGCATTCCAGGAAGAAGACCTGATTGACGCGCGGAAAGCGACGC
>JBPCWA010000275.1:0-3193 GCA_051009975.1 Hyphomicrobiaceae bacterium | reverse complement strand
CTTCTCAAGTGTCTTGAAGGATCGAATGGGTCGGAACAAGTCGAACTCATACGGCAAGCGGAAGCTCTCGGAAAAGAATTGGCAATGAACCATTGGCTTGGCTTGACACCGTTAGCTGGCAACTGACGCGTGAAACGTGCCAGCAACGATTGAAACGTGACAAAGTAGTAATTCGTAAGCAGGCATGTGCTGGATGTTCGCCGCCTGTATTCGATATGTGGCTTCAACTGGTCTATGCCTTCGGCATTGCAGTTTGACCAGCACTCCCAATGGTATTGTCATGTCTGGATGGCGCCCGTTTGGCAAGGTGATTTCTGGAGCCGATTGAAGCTGGCGTGTCGGGTGCCATCCAGGCACGACAATACCGGTGCGATTGTATCAAATTTGCTGAGCGATCGTTCAATGGGAGGGGTCTGTAGCAATGAATTTCAATTTCTCGCCAGAGCACGAACAAGTGCGCGACTTAGTCCGCAGATTCGCAGCTGAAGAGATCGCGCCTCTCGCCTCTGACGCGGACGATAGTGAGAGATTCCCCAGAGATATATTTGCAAAGTGGGGGGCACTCGGTCTCCTCGGCGTGCGCTATCCCGCCGAAGTTGGTGGAGCCGGAATGGATAAGATCAGTGACTGTATTGTTCGCGAGGAATTGAGTTACGCTTCGCAAGCTTTTGCGACCAGCTGGTCTGCTCATACCCATCTGGGCATCTGGCCAATCTGGAAGGTCGGCACCGACGAACAGAAGGAGTGTTATCTTAGGTCTGCACTCGGCGGTCAAAAGATCTCATGTTTCGCGCTGAGTGAGCCTGGGGGCGGGTCAAACGTTCGCGGACTGACGACAAAGGCAGAAAAAGTAGACGGCGGTTGGCGCATCAACGGTGCAAAGCTCTACATCACGAACGCACCGTTTGCGGACTTTATGATGCTCGCGGCACGAACGTCGCCCGAGCTGACCGGAGATGCCATAAGCCTGTTCATTGTTGATCTGCCCAACCCCGGCATTGAGATCTCTCACCTAAAGAAGGAAGGCATCAAAGCTTCCGAGACAGGGTTTATCCACTTCACGGATGCGTTCGTTCCCGACGATGCTCTGCTCGGCGATCAGACCGGGACCTATCCGGTCATTCTGAATTCTCTGGCAGAAAACAGAGTCGGCGTCGCAGCGAATGCTGTCGGCATGGCGCGGGCCGCGCTGGACGCCTCAATGCGGTACGCGCGCGAGCGCGAGATTGCCGGCAAACAACTCGGAAGCTATCAGGCGATTGCCCATAAGATTGCCGACATGGCAACTGATGTTGAGGCCGCAACTTGGTTGGTCTATCGCGGGGCCTGGCTGGTCGATCAGAACCGGCTGGATACGGCGATGGCATCCAAAGTAAAGCTCTTTGCAAGTGAGGTTGCCGTGCGCGTCAGCGAGCAAGCCATTCGCATCCATGGCGCGGCGCCGGCATCATGCGTGAATACTCCGTGGGGCGCATCCACCGCGATGCTATGGTCTACGTAATTGGTGAGGGTACCAGCGAAGTGCAGCGCAATATCATCGCCCGTTCTCTGGACATTAAGTGAATTCGTCGACCGACACCTCAACGGCCGGCGGAAAGCTAATCTTCCATATTTTTGCCGGTGCTGTCATGTCTGGATGGCGACCGTTTGGCGATGCCTTAATGGCGGCCATGTGGACAGCTGCCGTTGGCGATTGCCAGACGGTCAGTCGCAAGTCGCACGCTCGTTGAGGTCAGCGATCGCGCGCAAACAGTGACTCATTTTGCCCCCGGATGATAAATAGTTTGAATGGAAAACTATAAAATTCTCCTCGCGTTGGGCGGGCTGTTGCTTGTTGGATTGGTCGCGGATCAAATTGGCCGAAGGACGAAACTACCTCGCGTTACACTCTTGCTTCTGTTCGGTTTCGCAGCCGGGCAGTCGGGCTTCGATATGCTGCCGGATGACTTCCGTGAATGGTACGACTTTCTCGCTACGGTCGCACTAACGATGGTCGCCTTCCTGCTTGGAGGAAAGCTATCGCGGGAGACTTTGCAGGAAAACGGCAAGGCGATACTGATCATTTCCTTGTCTGTTGTCGTCGTGACTGTACTCATCGTCGGCACCGGTCTCCTGCTAATTGGGGCGCCATTTCTGATGGCTCTTTTGCTGGCAGGACTGGCGACAGCAACAGCACCCGCAGCAACGCAAGACGTTGTTAGACAAACGGGCGCGAAGGGCCCCTTTAGGGATACCCTGCTCGGAGTCGTCGCAATCGACGATGCTTGGGGGCTGATCATCTTCAGTTTGATCCTTGTTGTTGCTAAGGCGATGCTTGGCGATGGCAGCCTGTCAATAGTTTCGAACACGCTTTGGGAGATCGGTGGCGCAGCTATCATTGGGCTGGGCATTGGACTTCCAGCTGCCTATCTAACCGGACGTCTACAAGACGGAGAGCCAATACAGGCGGAAGCCCTGGGGATCGTATTTTTATGTGCGGGTTTCTCGATATGGTTTGAAGTCTCGTTCCTGTTGGCCGGGATGGTCGCGGGCGCAACGATCGTAAACTTGGCAAGACATCACAATCGGCCATTTCACGAGATTGAACACATAGAATGGCCATTTATGATCTTGTTTTTCGTTCTCGCCGGCGCCTTGTTTGATTTGGAAAGCTTGCAGCTGATTGGTGTCGTTGGCTTCGCCTACATAGTCTTGCGCACATTTGCTCGTTTCCTTGGAGGATGGGTGGGGGCAAGCCTTGCAGGCGCCCCCAAATTATACCAGACCTGGATTGGTGCAGCTCTCATACCGCAGGCTGGTGTTGCGCTCGGCATGGCGCTTATTGCTGGCAATTATCTGCCACAAATCAAGGAGGTGCTGCTGGTCACTGTGATTGGCACAACTGTCGTGTTTGAACTCATTGGACCGATATTGACTCAGATTGCTCTACGCCAAGTTGGGGAGGCTCATGAAGTATAGAAACAGGCGTCGACCGCCCGATATTTAGGTGCAACGTTGGTGAGAGGGAGCCGGCCCTATTGCACCTGCTTGTGTCGTCTTCGAGTCAATTCCGGAAATGCCCGCTGCTGCTAGCAGACCATGGCCGGTTCTCCCTCAGGTGCTCGCGTGCAGAAGTGATCCATTGACCCCGCGCATCTTCAGGGTCGAGCCCTTTTAGCAATGGAAATATTTGTTCCCTGATAAGGACTGCAAG
>JBPCWA010000274.1:0-3015 GCA_051009975.1 Hyphomicrobiaceae bacterium | reverse complement strand
GCAAGGCATCAGTTTCTGGAAGAACGGAAGAACCTGCTTGCGTCGCAATTGCCGAGCGGCAATAACCTCTTCATTCTCGTCGACAGCGTGGATCTGAAAAACATTCTTCGCGATATCGATGCCGATTTTGTGAGCTTGCATAGGAACGCCTCCCTTGTTGGATTGCACCGCAACCATCACTATAAATCAGCGAATGGTTCGGGGCGGGCGTCGTCCACGGCATCAGGAACTGACCGGAGCAGGTGCAACACGCATGGATCAGGTGATCTGAGTCGCTTTTCAAAAGCGGACCAATGAATTTGCCGCCCTGCTTTGAGACTGCCCATAGGCGAGCGTAGATTGTCACAATGCGGAGGAACGCTGGCGTTTGAACTCTTTGGGCTGACAGCTCGTAATGGACATAACGACAGCTAAAACATGCGAGACATATGTCCCAAGGCAACCTCATCCTCATACTCGGTGATCAACTGACACCGGCCATATCGTCTCTTTCTCAAGCGGACGCGGGCGCAGACATCGTCGTCATAGCTGAAGTAGCGGAAGAAGCGACTTACGTTCCCCACCATAAGAAAAAAATTGCCTTCCTATTCTCGGCAATGCGCCACTTTGCGATCGAGCTTGAGAATGACGGTTGGCGGGTCGCCTATACCCGTTTCAACGACCCAAAAAACTCGGGCAACCTGGAAGGTGAGGTCGCACGCTGGCTTGCGAGGCACAAGTCGAAGAAAGTCATCGTCACAGAGCCAGGCGAGTGGCGGCTGCTGAATGAAATGCAGAACTGGAGCGACAGACTAGGCTGCCAGGTCGATGTCTTGCCAGATGATCGCTTTATCGCGAGCCACAGCGAGTTTGCTGGCTGGGCTTCAGGGCGGAAACAGCTTCGCATGGAGTACTTCTACCGCGACATGAGAAGGAAGACAGGCTTGCTCATGAATGGCGACAAGCCGGTGGGTGGCAAGTGGAACTTCGATAGCGAGAATCGTAAAGCAGCGGCAGACGATCTCTCAATCCCCGAACCGCGAAGGTTCGAGCCTGACGACGTGACGCAAGATGTTATAGGACTTGTTCAGGAGACTTTCGTGGAGCATTTCGGTGACCTCGAACCGTTTTGGTTTGCTGTCACAAGAACAGATGCGGAGACGGCGAGAGACCACTTCATCACGAAATGCCTTCCCAGTTTTGGTGATTATCAGGACGCCATGTTGGTTGGTCGTCGGTTTCTATATCACTCAGTCCTGTCGCATTACATCCACTGCGGCCTCCTCGACCCTCTTGATGTTTGTCAACGAGCTGTAAGCGCTTACGAAGGCGGGCAAGCGCCGATCAATGCCGTCGAGGGCTTTGTTCGACAAATAATCGGATGGCGTGAATTTATCCGCGGCATCTATTGGCTGAAGATGCCTGCTTACGCTGATGCCAACTTTTTTCAGTCAGAACGTGGACTGCCAGGCTTCTACTGGACCGGTGAGACCGACATGCGCTGCTTGGCCGAAGCTATCACCCAAACCAAAGAAGAGGCATACGCCCATCATATCCAGCGTCTCATGGTGACGGGAAACTTTGCCATGCTCGCCGGTGTCTCACCGACAGAAATCCATGAATGGTATCTCGCGGTGTATGCGGATGCGTACGAGTGGGTAGAGCTGCCGAACGTCATTGGCATGAGCCAGTTTGCCGATGGTGGTTTGCTTGGCTCAAAGCCCTACGCTGCGAGCGGCAGTTACATCAACAAAATGTCTAACTACTGCAGCCACTGCAAATACGATGTGAAGAAGAAGACCGGCGACGAGGCCTGTCCATTCAATGCGCTCTATTGGGATTTCTTGGCGCGCAACCAAGAGAAGCTCGGACAAAACGCTCGCTTGCGCAATCCGTATGCAAATTGGCGCCGAATGTCGGAAGACAAGAGGCAGATTTATCGCGACTCAGCTGCCGCATTCCTGGCTAAGCTGTCCTAGAATTTCTCTAAAGAAGTCTCGGTTCCAATGAGCGCTGAAGGTCTTCAAGGATGGCTGGGATCTTCTTCTTGAGAGCAAAAAAGCCTCGAGAAGCGTGCGGCCATGCCAACTCATCGTATTCGCGACGTCTCTCGAACAGCGAAACCCCTTGGCGTGTGAGACTGCCCCTTACCGCGGCGAGTTTCTCTGCGACGGGACCAACAGGAGCGTAAGATGTCACGATGGAATTTACGCCATTTGCATGGGCAAATTCCGACAGGTTGGAATGCCAATCATCGGCCTCTGTTGGAGTATCTACCACTAAGCCAAAATGTCGGCTGGCACGTTCTGTTGCATCGCTCACGGCGGCACGAGCGAATGCCGAGGCCCTTTCTCCAATGGTCAAAGAGGACCGGGCCTTGGTGGCGAGAAGCGAGATCACTGCTGTTGGTTGCAGATCAGAAAACAGCTCTTCGGGCCGGCCATCTTCCTCTGTTATGAGAAGCGCGACATTGTCTTTCGGGAGGGTCGCGTCTACGCGCCTGATTGCTTGGCTCGAATGCGCTGTCTGCTCGCTAAGCGGCGGAGCGTGTGCCGCCAACTGGCCATGAGGTGCGAAGCGATTCCTAGTAAACTTCTCAATGTTGTTCGGTCTGGCCAGATAAGTTTTTCCTTTAGTGTGTAAACCGCCAACCCAACGCCAAGACAGAATGTTTGATGCGGGATCTCCATCAATAAGGTGGCGATAGAAGAAATCGGCACCGAGTTGCCAAGGAAGCTGTAAGGTGTAGATCCAAATTGAAGCAAACCACATGCGTGCATGATTGTGCAGGTAGCCCGTCTCGATGAGTTCACGTGTCCACGTATCGAAACAGTCTATTCCAGTTCGAGAGGACGTTGCCCGCCCAAAGTGTTGTGCCAGTTCGGTATCGTGGTCGAGTTGCCTAATCGAGTCTGTAACATCTTCACGGTATGATGCCCAAATGGAAGGATGCTGTTCAAGCCACCCCTTGAAGTAGCCACGCCAAAAGACTTCCTGAATGAACTTCTCAGCAGTCGAGGGCGCAAAACGTGAAAG
>JBPCWA010000273.1:0-3795 GCA_051009975.1 Hyphomicrobiaceae bacterium | reverse complement strand
ACGGTTACGGCATTTTAGTGCAACAAACGTCGAGACTTGAGCGCATGTACGGGCATGATGGCGGGAATGACATATTCTCTTCTGACTGGCGAGAGTTAGGCTCAACCGGCCTTATTCTATTCACCGCAGGACTTGGAGACGACGCGGAAAAGGCGATGCGGTTGCTTCTTAGAGAGCAACTGCTGCCAGACCGTTTCTTTACCCAACAGTAGCCGCCTGGACGAGAAAACAACAATGCACCCAGTCGATGGACCAGGTGCACTCAAATTCGTTCCCAATTTGCCCCGATCGATCTGTTCTAGAGGGGAGATGCAAGATCCAACAAGTCACGCGCAACTTCACATTGGCGACTGTTGGGACCGAACTGACGGCACTTTCGCTGTGCTTCCCGCTTCGCTCGATTGACTGCGCGATTGACCTTTCTGGTTGTACGAAGAGCTGTCTTGCAGGTACCACGACAATGGCGGTTAATGGTACGCTTCACGGCACGCTGAGCCTTCGTGATCCCGCGCTGGGCTTTGGAAAGTCCCCGAGCTGCTTTGCGTGTTCCCTTTTGTACACCACGCGCCAACCCGCGAACAAACTTGCACGCCTTGCCTGGCCTTTTGCACTTCCGCCCGACCTTGCCCGCAGCTTTACCGACACCTCTGATGCCTTTTTTCAGGTACTTTGCACCAATCTTGACCTTCTTGAATATACCTGCATGAGCTTGTTGTGTGGACAGCGTCGTAGTGCCCACAAATGCGATCACAATTGCAAGCAATGTCAGCACCAATAACTTGAGAGGACGTTGCAAACTGGCTTCGGAAGAATTTTTTGATTGTAATAAGACACCGGCGCTCTCCTATTCGACATCGAGTGACTCTCTAGACAACAGATCGACCGACCTGATTGCCTTGTTGTTGCCACAAAGCAGGTGAGAGCACTCTGAATACCTCGTTCATCCGATCTTCATCCGCCCGAACACCTCCCAACTGCTCATGAGTGAGGGGAGAGCGGGTCGGCAAACGCGACCACCCGGCACTGCACGAGCCCATAGATTTCGACAGACTTCGGCTGATGTGGACGCGAGAAACGAGAGCCGAGATGTGCGGAACATGCCACACTGGGCCGCAATCCAGGCGAAGTACCAGGCGCGCATCAAACCGCGCTTAACCTTACATTAACCGAACAAGACAATTCTGATGTGCTGTAGGATGAGGTCGCACCAGGGCTTGTGGAATAAGATGGTACCGTTCGCAGACCAGTTGAGCGCTCAGGAGCTCATTGTCATTGATCGCCACACTACGGGTGCCGATCGCAAACCCAGTGCATTGGTTTATGTGAACCTGATTGGTTCGGCAATTATTCGGCTGGCACGAGCCGGGATGACCGACGATAAGATCGTTTCCGAACTTTCGCAGCGTCTCAATATCCCCGCCAGCGTAGTTCAGAAAGAATTTGAAGCGCTCAAATTGACTCTGACTCGGGCGTCATCCTAGCTCAATCCCGGTCATAATGTGGACCGGCGCGGAAAGAACTCTCAAGCACTGGGCGAATGGTCAAACCCTGACTGAGCGCGAGCAATCGTGATGGCAAAAACCGCACGGCTTTCCAACTGTCCTGGACTTCGGGCACTTTGCATATGCATGTGGCGCCCCTGCCTTATTTCAGAAGCTTGGCTGCAAGGGGAGAATGGGAGCGGCTGTCTGCTTAGTGAAACGGACGGTACGCAATGAGCATTAGTGGAACAACCAAACTTATCGCTCATCTTGGCTATCCAACGGAGAGCTTCAAAGCTCCGCTTATCTATAATCCATATTTTGCGGCAAGAAGCATCGATGCGGTTGTCGTCCCAATGGGCTGTAAGTCGGAAGAATTCGCGCAATTCCTCTCTGGTCTCACGCGGCTGTCGAATTTTCTCGGCGGCTTAATCACGATGCCTCACAAAGTGGCAGTCGTCGATCTACTTGATGAAGCTTCGACTACCGTAAAGGTCGCAGGCTCCTGTAATGCCATCCGCGTCAATGCCGACGGCGGAACAACTGGCGATATGTTTGATGGAGAGGGCTTTGTGCGTGGGGTTGAGCGCAAGGGTAGGACACTCAAAGGGGCCAGAGTTCTGGTCATCGGCTGCGGCGGGGTGGGATCTGCCATTGCTGCATCATTGGCCAAGTCAGGCGTTGGTCAGTTAGGAATTCGCGAGATCAAGTCTCCGGTCAAGACAGCGCTTGCGAAACGATTGGCACTTCATTTCCCACATCTTTCGCTTAGTCTGGATGCCGCGAGTGACGATACGTGGGACGTGATCGTCAATGCCACACCGCTCGGCATGAATCCTGGCGATCCTTTGCCAATAGATCTTGCGGATGTTCCATCCTCCACGCTCGTCGGAGAAGTTGTTCTGAGCAATAAAATCACGCCGTTTCTTCATCATGCACGTCAGCGTGGCTGTGACATCCAAGTGGGTCTTGATATGCTGTTCGAGCAAATTCCAGCCTACTTGGAGTTCTTCGACCTTCCCACATCCACACCCGACGAATTGCGCGCCACAGCGCTGCTCTAGCAGACGATACTATCGAAACACCTACCTGACGCCGTAAAGCACAACGGCTCAAAACGGGTTCGTAACAATACCACCATCAACGCGCAGCGCCGCCCCGTTCGTTGCGCTCGAAGCCTTCGAACAGACATAGCAAATGAGGTTCGCAACCTCTTCGGGCGCTGCATATCTCTGCAATAGGGATGCCGGACGTCTTTCGGTAAATGTGCGGGCGGCAAGGTCCTCTACTGTTGTTCCATGTTCTTTGGCACGTGCTTTAAGCCGGACGGGTTGCATCTCCACCCACGTCGGTCCAGGCATGACTGAATTTACTGTCACGTTGGTCCCTTTGGTCAGTTCTGCCGCCCCACGCGCAATGGTCAGCTGCGCAGATTTTGAGAATCCGTAATGCACCATCTCCTTCGGTATGAATACGCCAGACTCGCTCGAGACAAAGACGACCCGGCCCCAGTCACACTCATCCAGCATGTGTTTCAGGTAGTGTCGGGTCAGTCGCACGCCGCTCATGACGTTGACGTCGAACATTTTCTGCCACTCGGCGTCATCTGTTTCAAAGAAACCGCTTGGCTCGTAAATACCCATATTATTGACAAGAATGTCGACGGTTGGATGGTTACGGATAAGCGCCGCGCACCCCTCAGCTGTTCCGAGGTCGCTCGGCCCTTCGAGCACGTTGACACCTGGTGTTGCTTCTCGAACAGCAGCCGCGGCCTTCGCAGTCGCATCACCCGTTCTGCCGTTCACGATTACTGCCGCGCCCATAACTGCCAACCCTTTGGCAGTCGCCAGACCAATGCCGCGGGTTGAGCCGGTCACGAGCGCCGTTTTCCCATTTAGGTCCAAATCCATCCTGTTCACTTTCATGATCATATTTGCTGATATCTATAATGGATGGTGTGATAAACCTCCTCGATCCGCGCAATCGCCCAAGGGTCAGTCCGTTGCACGTGACCGAGTATCTCGCACCATAATGACCTGAGTGCTTTCATGGATTCTTCCAAGGCCAAGCTCACGCAAACCTTTGACGGCAACGTCGCCTATGCGGCGATGTGAGACAGCAGGACTTTGGTCTTTAGCTTGCTCAGTCATTTGTTTTCAACTCTCCAGTACATCGCCCGCCGGATAGGTAGGTCTCTTGGCGCTGTCGCGTCAACTAGTACCCTCGATAAGCGGCTATATCGTCGCCGCAGCCCGCAGCGCGCCGCTTTCCCCCGGCGACCTCCAACGTAGTGCCCCTATGCCTGGAACCGGCT
>JBPCWA010000272.1:0-3403 GCA_051009975.1 Hyphomicrobiaceae bacterium | reverse complement strand
CTGTTGGCCGCGTTTGATGTTGATGTAGTTAGCGTCCAGCATTTTGCTGAGTTCGGCGTGGTGATGATGCTGTTCCTGGTGGGGCTTGAGCTCGAGCCTCGCATGCTTTGGGATATGCGAGCCCGCCTAGTCGGTCTCGGAGGGTTGCAGGTTGGATTGACAGCAGCCCTGATCATGGTGATTGCAATCCTGCTCGGACAACCTCCAACGGTCGCACTCGCCATAGGATTGGTTCTAGCGCTGTCGTCTACTGCCATTGTCCTTCAGACATTGAATGAAAAGGGGCTTATGAGAAGCGATGGCGGACAGAGTTCCTTCGCCGTTCTGCTCTTCCAGGATATCGCCGTTATTCCGATGATTGCAATTGTTCCACTCCTTGCCTTGCCTGAGTTAGCGAACATTGTTGCAACAGATCATGGTGATGCGACACACGCTGATCATGGTCACGCGATGAGCCTTGTAGAGGGGCTCGCAGGTTGGCAACAGGCGCTGGTCACGGTCTTCGCGATCGCAATTGTCGTCTTCGGTGGTCGCTATCTGACGCGTCCTATGTTCAATTTCATTGCCGCAGCTCGTCTGCGAGAGATCTTTGTCGCCGCTGCGCTGCTGTGGGTGATTGGCATTGCCCTACTCATGACATTGGTCGGACTTTCTCCTGCTCTCGGCACCTTCTTGGCCGGCGTGGTCCTCGCCAACAGCGAATATCGCCATGAGCTGGAAAGTAACATCGATCCCTTCAAAGGGCTTCTGCTCGGATTGTTCTTCATCACCGTCGGCGCAAGTATAAATTTTGCTTTGTTGATTGAGAACGTGACGACGATCCTCGTTCTGACGCTTGGTCTCATGGTGCTCAAAGCTGCGGTACTATTCGGACTGACTTTCGTCTTTGGTATTCGTGGCGCGGATCGATGGCTCTTTGGCCTTGGATTAGCGCAAGCAGGTGAGTTTGGATTCGTGCTATTGTCGCTCACTGTTGCAAATGCTGTCATTCCGCAGTCAATTGCAGAATCTCTCCTGCTTGTTGTGGCGCTATCGATGTTGCTAACTCCCTTGCTCTTCATCGTCTATGACCAGGTTATCGCGCCGCGATATGTGACGCAGGAAGCAAGAGAACCAGAATCGAACATCCCGGAGGGATCAATTATCATTGCAGGTCACGGCCGTTTCGGAGGTATTGTAAATCGCATGCTCCGCGGGCTCGGTCACGATCCAACGGTTGTTGATTTCAGTTCGAGTCAACTCGAATTGTTACGTACATTCGGGTTTCGCGCCTACTTCGGCGATGCGACACGACCGGATTTGCTTCATGCCGCAGGCATTGAACGTGCAAAAATGCTGGTCGTGGCCATAGACGATAGAGACCGAATTACTGAGCTCGTGCACTACGTAGCCAACAATTATCCGCACGTGCACATAGTCTCTCGCGCAGTTGATCGTCGTCATGTCTACGAGCTATATGCCATCGGATGCAGGGACATCATTCGCGAAACCTTCGACAGTGGAGTACGCGCGGGGCGTTCGGCATTGGAAGCACTTGGGATGCATCCCTTCGATGCTGAAAGGCGCGCGCGTCAGTTTGTCAATTACGATCGTCGAGCGATTGCCGCTCTGGCGGATGTTTATGATCCGGGAATTCCGGTTCATGAAAACGCGGCGTATGTCGAACGTTCTCGAAAAATTCGAGCTGAGAACGAGGCCTTGTTGCGCGGAGATGATTCCGCTTACAACGCGGGGACCGATCTTGGCTGGTCGCCGCCGACTATCGCTGACGTTGAAGCTGAGCGCCGTCGCGGCTAGACCCTCTGTGGGAGCAAGATCCATGATCAGCGTGACCTGTATCATTTCAGAGTTGTCACTTTGATCGGAGGGGCAGCTTTGAAACCAACCTGCAGCTCAACAGCTTCCGCAACGCATCCCGTAAGCTCTCTAACGAATTTGTGGAAACGTGTGTCCCACCGGTGACTTCGGTTAAGCATTTGAGAGCGTCCGCTTTTGGACCTTCGAAAAAGAAACTGACGACATGAACACGTATTCTTCTGCCGCTTTCCCTGAAACGATGGGCGAGCGCGCAGGCGTTGCCGCCGCAACTTTCGCGCCCGTCTGTAATCAACACAATTACTCCTGGGGCGTCGAGCCTGCTCAAGACTTCGGCGGCGGTTCGCACACTTGCTGTCAGCGCCGTTGGACCAAGGGGAGGGATTCTTTGCAGGGCCAGTATGATTCGATTGCCGCTGCCCGCCTCTGGTTCGACCCTCACGGCGACATCGCGACACTCTGGTCCATCGATGCCGCCATAGGTGACTAGGCCGGTTGGTCGGTACTTTGTGACTGTTGGTAGAATATCGGCCACCGCTCTGCGCGCAATATCGATTTTAGACTGGCCGTCCCGGTGGCGGGCCATAGATCCGGATGCGTCGAAGACAATCATCGCGTTCTCGCGACAGGCCCACGTTGTGCTTGAGCCAAGGCTCCATGAAAAAACCAACATGGCGCTGAAGCTTGCGAGTAATTTGTTCGGTGGGCGGCAGCGCGGCGATCGGTGTTCAAGCATGGCAATAGCGCTCCACTGGAGTTCGAGCCTCACCGCCGGGCGGGGTCCATTCCGGCATTCAGGGTATGGGAAGCGTCGGCGTACTTGCAACACTTAATCTTAGCAGAGACGGCAGGCACGGGGGTAGCTCGCCGCCAAGCGCGGATAATTCCCATGGTGGGGGACGCGGAGGGAGAGGCCGAGCAACGCGGTTTACCTGGATTCACCTGATTTCACCTGGACACAATTGGGGGCACTTGACGCCATCGGCTCCAGCTTAGGCCTTGTGCTTCAATCAGTTCAGAAAATCTCTTGCGACATCACAACACGAAGTTGTCACTTAGCCTGGCTAGAAATTAGCGGTATCTGAATACCATAGGTAGGTAATAGTCCGAGGCGAGAGCCCGCTGTTCGACGGAGTGTTTGAGAAAGTTTGATGATGACACTACCAGAAGGCCAACACACACGTGACATTCGTGATTTGTCCTCGCCCTTGGCGTTGGCAGAGGCCTATTGGGATTACGCGACGGATTGCTGGCAGCGTAATATTTTGTTTCTAGACACTTTGCGTCGGCGAGGAAACCAGTACCTCGAGCATGCGGCTCAACCGGTCCAGCATGTCCTCAAGTACGAATTCGAAAAGGTTATGGACGGGCGGGAACTTGCGCACCCCGTGAACTACCTACTCTTTAGGATCTTACCACCTGAAGACGTTGTGCTCGACGAGAATAAGCGCCCTTTCGTCATCGTCGATCCAAGAGCGGGCCACGGGCCGGGTATAGGCGGCTTCAAGCCGGACAGTGAAGTTGGCGCTGCCATGAATGCAGGTTACCCCTGCTACTTCGTCGGCTTCCTTAGCGAACCAGTTCCGGG
>JBPCWA010000271.1:0-8655 GCA_051009975.1 Hyphomicrobiaceae bacterium | reverse complement strand
GACCCATGCCGGCAAGCTGCGGTTGCGCGCACTCTGGCGCTGTTCCACTCCGGGGCCAAGAATTATGAGAACGCCCGCAAGTGGCTGGCGCAGGCCCGTGAAAGATGCTGCTCGGTCACCGACCTCTATGCGGGTCTTCTCGTTGAAATACTCGTGGATCAAGTCCGTCTTGCAAAGTTGCGTGGTGAGGATCAGGAAGCTGCAATGCTCGCACGCGATCTACTTCCGGTTGTTGCGAGGACGCACGCAGACGGTCACTTGGACTACGCTACATCAATCTTGCATGCGTCCGCCAATACTGGGCGCAGAAGCAAGAGTCTGGCGTGTTAATCGTGAGTCCGCTTCCTTCGGCGGAAGCCGGTTGGTTCTCTGTTGACGTTTCAGCACGCGAGGCCGCTCCTGACAATCCAGAGAATTACGACGGACTCGTGGAACGCAATCATCTAATGCAGCTGACGAACTCGCGCACGACCGACTTTGATGTTGCGGTCCAAGCGCGCCAGCCTATTGCTGATGCTTCACCGCAGAAAGACCTACTACTCAAGGCCGCTGTCAAAGCAACTGCCGGCTGAAACGACACGGACGTCCATAAGCGCTACTTCAAAAGCTCCGCCAACGCACATCGATGCCCGAAGCTATAGTTTAGACCGACCCGGAACGGATGGACGTCGGTGTCAAGCGATAGTCTTTCCGGTCCGCCCTCCCGATCGTTGTCGTTCAGGCCCGGGTCGTTGTTCGTATAGATCTCTCAATCCAATCCGACAACGAGATATTTCGATTTAAACGAAAGGGCATCTCAGTCCGCTATGGATGTCGTCGGCTTTGGAATTGGGGGAACTTTCTGAGCCAGACGGCACCAGATCGATCATGGATGATCTTTAACTAGAACGCGCCGCGCGCAGATGCGATAGTTTATCGGTGCCTCGTTCTTATCCAACGCCATTCCAGGAAGAACTAGGGGTTGAGTGGAGCGCGCGTATCTACTCAGGTCGCCTCTGCTGGTGTCCGGGGCCAGCGGGGCGACCGCTAATCGACGGCTGCACACTGCGTCACGCAGCGGCGATGATCGCACTTGTGCTGCGCCCAGATCAATCACGCGTTGGTTGGCATCGTTCTGAGATATCATGTTCGACGTCAGGCCATAAGAGCCAGAGGGACAACCAGCGGGACAAGTAGACATAGCGCCCCTCCGACGGGCTCTTGTTCTGCTCCTTCTTGCAGATATGCCCGCGAAACGCGGTCATTTGTACGGCTCTACTTTGTTCACTCGCATCGTGTAGCCTGTTGGGACGTTGGCCTGCCCGTCCACGAATGACAGCGCCCGATTCGCCGAACTGGTCTCGATCCGGCCGGTAATCCAAACCGGCTCATAAAGGCCGTTCACCTTCCAGGCGTCATCGAGTCGAGCGTAGACGATTTGGTTCGGTGGCGGCGGCGGCACGTGGATACAGGCACCGACATAGGGGACCAACAGCATCTCGCGTATCCCGACGTCGGAGAATTCGAGCGGCAACGCATAGCCCGATATCCTCACGAGCTCGCCATCTAGACTGGCGTTGACGTTGGCGCCTCGGCGGGCGATCTCAGCATCCCGCTGCGCAACCGCTCCTACCAACGGGTCGACATCGACGCCGCGTGCCCGCAACCGTTCCTTCACGGCCATTGCGTTGATGTATTCGGGACTGGTGGAAGATATCAAGCCGCTCTTAGCGTCGGCCAGGACCTTGGCGACGAAACCAAGATCATAGCGCACGTCCATTGGCTGCTTGGCCAGAGGGTCGGCAAGCGTGCCCATGGGCGGCTTGAGGTCGGACCATGAAAGTTCCCGAGCCGCACCTCCCAATGCCGGCTGCGCAAGAGCCAGCAAGAGTAGCGCAATCAACGTGCGGGTCATCCCGCGGCCTCCGCTAGGTTGGTGTGGCGGACCTGCAAACCGGATCCGCCAATTGAAAGATCATCCAGCGACGCCAGGGCCTTTGGGCTTTATGGCAATCGCTCGCGTCAATCCGCCGGACATGTCGACGATCTTGGCACTCAGCGAGATGAAGTAAGCACCGCGTGCCGGCAACTGGCCAATGTTACGGCAGAACTCTGTCCACGAGCCACCCTTTTCCAAGAATTTTACGTGGGTCATCTGCGCCATCGGCTTGCCTTCCCACATATAGCCAATCGGACCCATCGAGGGGCCGTCGGTGGCAAGGTGCGTGACGCCCTTGGAGGCGAGATACTCCACCGCCTCTGGTGTTGGAGCCGGCCAGCCAGGCACGTTACCTTTGACCAACGGATCCCAAGCCAATCGGTTGCCAGCCGGGAAGGGCTTGTAGTACTTGTCATCGTAGCTCGAGTAGAAGAGCACTACGTCGCCCTTCTTGATTTCTCCATTTTTTGCTTCGTCAGCCTTGATCAAGTCCACAGTAATCAGGGGGCTCTTGCCGCCGTCGGCCTTGTCGAGTATCGCGCTCACGTCGACCACGACCGCCGGGCCCATCATGTTGTTGACAGGATACTTATCGCCCGTCATCCAACCGGCATCCGACTGAAACTCGATGCCCGAGCCCGCCGGCGGCACGAAGTGGGCCGGGAAGTCGGCCTGCGTACCGGTATGCTCGTCGATCACCATCTGCTGGCTATAGTAGGGGAAGACTGACTGCACCAGATTCTCTTTAACGGTATCGCCCGCACCGCCAGCACCCGGGCGCGGGTTTGCCGTGTACGGGCCAGCCTTCTTCTCGAACCAGTTCATCGTCCAGCGGCGGAACGGCGGGTGGAAAGGCCAGTGCGCGGGGTAGTTTTCTGAGATCGTGACAGTCAGATCAACCACCTCTCCGCCCGCAACCACGGCGGCAATCTTGCTGCCCGGATCAGCCAAAGCGTGCGGAGCCGCGACCAGGGCCAGTGCCACTGCACCGCCGGTCAAGCATCCTTGCATCTTATCGAGTTGGAACATTGCGTTTCTCCCATGAGTCGTTCGGGGTCCCCCACTTGGAGTACCTTTGTTCAGCCTGACACTGGCCGGGAAAACGATCAACCAGAAGCTCGCGCGCAGGACGTTTATGTGTGGCAGCTGTTTCTTCAGGTCAGCCGATAGTCACTCACGAATACCGGGCTGGCCATAGGCTGACGCAAGAAAGTCCAAAGATGGTATTGAATAAAATATCCTGATTTTGATTTAAACGGACGAGCAATTGGCTCGCCGCGATTACGCTTCGAATTCACTTTGCTGCGCTGCGCGCTATTTCGTTATGTTATTACATTAGAAGAAATATTAAACGGAAACTCATCTGATCAGGCCGCTTGGCTCGCGCAGCAGGTTGCTCGAAACCATAGGATTATAGAGGGGTCCGATGCACTCAGACTAATCTGCGGTGCACGTTTTGGGTTCGATTGACTGGAATTGACATTCAACCTGAACCCAAAACTTTGCACATTGTTGAATGATGGCGGACTGTCTTTCGAGACGACGACGGAATCATCAATGCCAATTTTGCAAGCCACTTGTCGTTGTCGAGTAAGCGGAAATTTTTTAGCTGATGTGGTCCCACTTCGATCTAGATCGACCAAGCGAGTAGAATGGTCGAGTGAACGCAACGCTGGGACGTCGCCTTGGTTTAACACCGTTGCGATCAGTCATCGAATGCCTGAAAGATGGACCGAACGCCATTAGCGGTCTCATCCCACCGCTTTGCCAGGCTATGTGCCCTGATACCGGCAAGCTATGCGGACAAAAAAGAAGCAATAGCGCAGACTGCGAACCGAAACTCATTTTGGGATCACGTGCCGACGGAAGGACATCGCTGACGAAAAAGATGTCTGGAAAGTCAACTTGAAGAAGATGTCGAAGCAATTGAGTATGGTGACGTGCGCTCCTTGAATTGCCGACACACTTTGTCGCCAATGACGGGAAGACGAGGACCTGATAGTTTCGGCAAAATGCAATTGCAATTTACCAACAAGAAAACCGCTTTAGGCGTCAGTTGTACGGCGCACGCTATCCAAGATGGCTTGACTGCGACGATTTATGTCCTCCTGCCGATTTTGGCACAATCATTCGGTCTGAGCTACTCACAGGTCGGACTATTCAAAAGCATAAAGAGCCTGTCGCAGGCCGTGCTCGAGATGCTTTCCGGAATTGTAACAGAGCGGTTCGGAGAGTATCGCGTCCTGATTTTTGGCCTCCTTCTATCCGGTGTCGGGTATGCCAGCCTGGCCGCCACCTCAAGTCCCGTCCTCGTAATGGTATTCTTGTTTGTGATCGGCGCCGGAACAGCATTCCAACATGCCCCGGCTTCTGCTCTAGTCATCGCCGAGCATCCGGTCAGCGGGCGCCGTGGCCCTTTAGGGATTTACAATTCGTCCGGCGATATAGGCAAACTCGTGTTCACGGGTTGTTTCAGCCTATTGATTGGCGCTGGGCTTGCCTGGCAGAAGGTGAGCCTCGCCTATGGCGTCACAGCGCTGATCGCTGCTGTAGCAATCACCATTGGCGGCCGAGTTTTTGCAAAGTCTAGGCAGCAAGATTCCGCGGGTGAAGTCGAAAGCGGTACTGGCAGAGGACTTGGTTGGGGCATCATTAACTGGAGCTCCTACGGGTCCCTTCTCGTTGTTGTCTTCATTGACACTATGGTTCAGGCGGGAGTGCTCGTATTCGTAGCATTTCTCATGTTGGCGAAAGGATTACCGCTGCCTATCGCCACTGCGGCTACGGTCGTCCTATTGACAGGCGGAGTTTTTGGAAAGGCCGGATGTGGCTATCTCGCGGACCAGATCGGAGTAAGACCTGCATTCACATTGATACAGGGTCTGACGGCTGCCGGGCTGATCGCCATAGTTGCCGCACCCAGCTGGCTGGCGTTCATACTTCTATTCCCGCTTGGCGTCGTTCTCCAAGGTTCCACGTCGATCACATATGGATTCGCAGCCGATCTTATTCATCCGCGTCGCATGGCCCGCGGATACGCCTTACTCTATTCATCGTCTGGTTTTTCGTCAGTCGCAGGTCCGCTCGCTTTTGGTCTTATAGGCGACGATTTCGGGATCGAAGTCTCAGTCTATGCAATGGCTGTCGTGGTAATCCTGTCGGTGCCACCTATAGTCTTTTTGCAAGCGAGTGCTGCGCGAGAAAGTGAGACTGCGTAGCGCCTTGCTCATCCGTCTTGGTGAAGTGTCGCGACGCATGCGAGGACTGCTCCTATATTGACTCTGCTGCGCAAGGGCCCGGACCGATCCTTTGTTGCCTTTGTCGCCTTTGTCGCCTTTGTCGCCTTTGTCGCACGTGACACAGTGAACGCGTGCGACACGCTGAGAGCGGGCAACTCTACTGCGTCGAAAAGCGCTTTCTGAGGAAAATTGCTGTAAATCTTTGCCCTCGGTCGGGCGCGCAGTTAAGAGCCAGGATGAGATTTGCACTCTCCGACTCGCAGGATCCGACGGGTGAAGAGCACTTGACGTTCCGCGGTCGTCTTAAATTGCCCAGGGCGGTACATGGTTCAAGCGTCAAAGAATCCAGAACATCGATATGTCAACGACTTGCGCCGACTGCGTTACAGCCAGTCGGAAGTCGTTAGAGTTCGCAGCTCCATTGTTCCGACTGGCATCGCCCTCTTGTTCTTGACCCTGGTGGCCGTATTTGTTGGGAACCTATTTGGCTCGACACCCGAGGGCGCCTTACTGATCATTTGCGCAGCCGTTGTGGGTGGTTACATGGCACTCAACATCGGTGCCAATGACGTGGCCAACAACATGGGCCCAGCGGTCGGTGGAAAAGTCCTGACCATTACCGCTGCAATTGCAATTGCTGCTGTTTGTGAGTTTGCCGGTGCTTTATTGGCCGGCGGAGACGTCGTCAAGACTGTCTCCAAAGGTATAATATCTCCGAGCGGCAACGTTAGCGTTGCCAACTTTCAAATTCTGATGTTGAGCGCTCTGCTTGCCGCCGCCCTGTGGATCAACCTGGCAACAGTTCTCAGCGCACCTGTTTCGACCACCCACTCTATTGTCGGTGGCGTGCTGGGTTCTGGCATTGCTGCTGCGGGTTTCGCACTGGTCAATTGGGTAACAATGGCGAAGATTGCTGCAAGCTGGGTGATTTCCCCAGTCTTCGGAGCAGCAGTGTCAGCGTTGCTCTTATTTTTTATCAAATCACAAGTGCTCAATGCAGTCGACCGACTCGGTGCGGCACGCAAGTGGGTTCCGATCCTCATCGGCTTGATGGCGGCAGCCTTCGCGGCCTATATGGCCATGAAAGGACTAAAAAAAATCTGGAAACCATCGACGATCGAACTGATCGCCGTTTCGGTGATCTGTTTCGCTGGTGCTTGGTCCCTATCGCGTCCTTACATTGCCAGCAAGACGCGAAAACTAACTAATCGCAAACAGGACATTTACCGGCTCTTTGATTTACCTCTAATCTTCGGTGCAGCACTGCTGTCGTTTGCTCATGGCGCCAACGACGTCGCAAACGCGGTCGGCCCACTTGCCGCTATCGTTTCAACAAGCGCGACGGACGGCTCGATTGTCGATATAGTCACGATCCCAGTATGGGTCATGGTCGTCGGAGCGATGGGAATATCAATCGGACTGGGCCTTTTTGGGCCAAAACTCATTGCCGTGGTCGGCGAGAAGATTACGAGACTCAATTCTCCGCGAGCCTACTGCGTGGCTCTATCGGCAGCAATCACCGTCCTTATTGCTACGGCTCTCGGTCTACCGGTAAGTTCAACCCATATTGCAGTTGGCGCCGTGTTCGGCGTCGGTTTTTTGCGGGAATTTGTCGAAAATCCGAATCGTCGAAAACTTCGTCCGGGTCACAAATTGAACGCGACGGCCGGAGATGCTTTCAATAGTCGAAGCGTCCGGCAAACCCGTTTCCTGGTAAGGCGGCAATTCGTATGGTCGATTGCGGCCGCCTGGGTGATTACGGTGCCGGCGACAGCTGCGCTTGCAGCACTGCTTTATAAGGTCTTGCAGCTTCTGTGATCCACGGCTTCAGAGCCTGGAATTGCTGCAAGAGATTGAGATAGTCAACCCGGTAGGCAACTTTCGATGCATCTTCGATCAGCGCCCAATGTCGCTGTCGCTTGCTATGCTCAGGCCAATCGTCAAACTGCTCCTGAACCAAGAGAGGATAGTAAGTCACGGGGACACTTTGTAGGCCTGACTCAGTCTTCTTGCCAATAATAACAGTGGAGGGAAACTCTTCGAGCACCACTCCCCGCACGCCAGCCTCCTCGAATGCCTCTCGATGACAAGCCTCAACCTGACCTTCGTCGGGCTTGATCCGGCCTTTGGGCAGGATCCAGCGACCACGTGTTTGCGAAGTCACAAAGAGTACGGCGACCGCATCATCTTGCATGTCAAAAGGGATGATCCCGATTCGGTGCAAATTCTTTCATCCTTCATCGTAAGTGCGCCCGGTTTGATCCTAGCATGAACTCTATTTATTTCACCTGATCGCGTCGTATTAATGAAATACTTGATACTCAGGGAGTCGTCCCCTTTCCACCCCCCCCTGCGATGGCGGTGACAATGGTAAGTATTCACCCTACTGGCACTCCGTTGTGGGTCATTCCGACGAGCACCGGCGGCGTTGTCGCAGCGCGCATGTCCGCTTTCGAGCCGCCTACTGTTCAGGCTAGGACTCCTCGTTCCGTCGCCGTCACTGCGGTCGTTTGGAGTGGCATCGCCGGCATGCCTCTCATCTTCACGGCTATTACTTATCTCTTGGGTTTTGTGATTGGCGGCCGCCCTCACAGCTGACCTGTAAGTTGAGAAGCGATCCGGACGCCCTTCGATAGTCCCCAGGTTGCGATTGCTTCCGGCGATGACGTTGATAGATCCGCTGGCAGAGCCCCTTAAAGTTTCGCGCAGGAAGTACTAGTATGGAACGGCCCAATGAAAACGACTTTGCGGCGCGAGGCCCTGAGGTGGAGTATGCCTAGCATTCGAACACCTTGGCGCGCGGTGTCCGCCATGTTCCTCCTGAATGGGGGGCTATTTGGTGTATGGGCGTCCCGTATTCCGGCCATAGCAGAACAGCACGGGCTCGGGCCCGGTGCCTTGGGGGGCTTGCTTCTATTTATGGCCGCTGGAGCAATCATTGCCTTTGCGCTGGCTGGGCATGCGGTCGACAGATCCGGCGCCTACAAGGTGACCTGGCGTGTCGCGGTGGCCTATTCCGCAGCTTTGTTCCTGATTGCCTTCGCGACGAATCCCCTTCTGCTTGGAGTTGCGTTGTTCATTTTCGGTGCCGTCCATGGTGCGATGGATGTGGCCATGAATGCTTGGGCGGGAGAGGTTGAGCGGCGTTTGGGGCGACCAGTCATGTCGTCGATTCATGCGATGTTCAGCCTTGGGGCGGTTCTGGGGGCTAGCTCCGGATTTTTAGCTGCAAACGCTGGAGCTAGTGTTCCGGTGCATTTTCTGCTGGCAGGCACCGTTTTTGCAGTTGCAACGCTTGCACTGGCATACATTGAGTGGACGCCCGAAAAATTACGCAGCGGTAGTGCCTCGCCAATCTACTCTCTGCCCGGCTCCGGGCTCATGACTGTTGGTTTTGTGGCCTTTTGCGCATCGCTCGGAGAAGGTGCCATGGCCGATTGGAGTGCTATCTTTCTAGTTCTGACGACCGGTGCAACGAAAGCCGATGCTGCCCTTGGC
>JBPCWA010000270.1:0-12568 GCA_051009975.1 Hyphomicrobiaceae bacterium | reverse complement strand
CCGGAAGACGGTCTCAGGGATCCAATGAGTAGCCTCGCCTGCGTGGTTGGCATGCTCGTCGGTGTTATTGGGCATGCATCCAAAAGCGATATTGAGGCGAAGGTCAGCGCATACCTGAACCGACGGTTGAATGCGGTTTTTCCAAACTAGGCCTCCTATGCGGTGGCGTTGTGGTCGTTTCAATGGCGCTTAGAAAATTCTATCAGATCGACGATCCATGGATTATGTGCGTCTGCCGCCGCCTAGATGTGGCTCGACATGATTGTAGGCTTTAGGCTCGATCGCTGAGCACTGGCTTGGCCGCAACTAGCCGACTGAGATGCCTGGCTGCGAGATCGAAAGCCTTCGTCCAATCCTCGTTGGGGTAGACTAACCCACCACTCTGCTCGATAGCGATTTGTATCATCAAGTTCTGATACATCCCCTCAGAGTGGACAAGAACTGCGTCCGGGTCTCTTAGAGTTCCAGAGGTGCCACCTTCCTCACTTTTTTCTGCTGAACGCAGGTCTTCACCGAAAACAGACTTCATATAGTCCCTAACCTTCTCCGGATAGGTTCTCTTGTCAGTCGTCCAGGCTGTCATCGGCAGGTTGAGTGCTTTGCAATAACCGACTTCAAAGGCTGTCCCGGCGTCCATCTCTGTACCGCGCCGGAACGGATCAATATTAAAGATTGCCGCATCCGCCTGACGCATCAATTCTTCGTCGGCGAGATAGATGGCTTCGGCCAATCTCTCACCGGACTCCAACTGCTCAAGACCAATCTGATTGTCCAAGGGCGCTACGCCCTCGAGACCACAGTCGGCCAGGATCGTCTTCATGATCGCGAAGATTTCCGCTGCGTTTGGTAAAAAGACTGTTGGTCCGGCTAAATAGACAACATTCACTTCAGAAGCTCCTGGATCCCAAAAATGCGAATTGAACCATAAGCCAATTCGTCTAATCAGGCATCATTTACGACAACATGCCTACCTAGGGAATCGGGCAAACCGAATGTCACAACAGTCAACCACTGCGATAGTCAGAGCTTCTTGATCGCAAGTTGCGCCTTGACTGCGTTCTTCAATGGTTGTCCCGACCGTTGCTCACTTCAAATTTTCAAGTAATCTTGCATATGTTGTAGCGTTGAAAGTTAATCCCGAAGACTGACCACCTGGTTTAAAGGAACCAAGTTCAATGTTCGTCGTCCTACTGAAGTTTTCCAGCAACAAGAGCGAAGCATCTCAATTTATGCAAGGTCACAAAGCCTGGCTACAAAGCGGTTTGCAAGACGGTGTCTTCATTCTAGCAGGCAGCCTCCAACCCGATGCGGGTGGTGCAATCCTGGCACACAATGTATCTCTCTCTGAGCTGCAGGAGCGAGTAGATCGGGACCCCTTCGTTCGGCATGACGTGGTCAGTGCGGAAATCCTTGAGATCACGCCGTCTCGCACCGACCCAAGGTTGAGCTTTCTGTTAGAATGACTGCGCTGGGGTCCGCATGTTCAAATCCTAGCTTGAGAACTTAGTCCGTAACATATCCACGTTACCCACCGTGATGTAAATCGGATGTCATGCGCGCGGCAATTCACGTTCGCCGCCGCCGTGCAATCGCGGGTAACGGCCGGTTGGATGTGAAACGATGAATCAGGATGGAGTCGGGGCTGCAGGTATGACTAACGGGATAATAGTACATGGAATCGTCTCTTCACGCGCAATGCGAGTCCATTGGGCTCTTCAAGAACTTGGGCTATCGTACCGAACGGAACGCGTCCAATCGCGCAGCGGTCAGACTCTGTCAAACACCTTTACGAAACTCAATCCTCGCCAAAAGATTCCAGTATTGCAAGATGATGACTTCGTACTGACCGAGAGCGCAGCAATCGTTACCTATCTGGGAGACAGATACGGGCGACCCGACCTTCAATTGGTCCCGACCAGCCTACGTGATCGAGCGCGATATAACGAGTGGGTGTCGTTCATCTCAATGGAGCTGGATGCAACCAGCCTGTATGTCGTGCGTCGCCATGAGGGATTGCCAGAAATCTACGGTGCGGCTCCACATGTTTCTCAGAGCTGCAGGGCATATTTCTCGAAGCAAATCGACGCCGTCGTCACTCATTTTACACAAAACCAATATCATTTGCTCGACTCTGGTTTCAGTGGCGTGGATATTCTCATGACAACTTGCCTTGACTGGGCTCTCCGAGTAGGCATCCGCTTGCCTAATCCAATCCTCGAATACAGGAACAATGTAGCCGATCGCCGAGGATACCTCGATGCATTAATGGCAAATGAATCACCGGAGGCAACGCCACATGAGCGGACCACTTAGCGGTATTCGGGTCATCGATCTCACAAGTGTCGTATCCGGTCCAGTCTCCGCGGCAATCCTCGCAGAACAAGGCGCCGACGTCATCAAGGTCGAGACGCCAACTGGCGATCCAATCCGTCGCTCGAGAGCGCAACTAGGTGATTTCTCACCCATGTTCATTGCTTGCAACCGAGGGAAACGGTCGATCGCCCTCGATCTGAAGAAACCTGAGGCCGCAGAAGTTCTATGGCTCCTCATCGATAAAGCGGATGTCCTCATCCAAAATTTCCGTCCGGGGGCAATCGAGCGGTTGGGCTATGGCGAGCCCGAAGTCCGCAAACGCAATAGTGGCATCATTTATATGTCAATCAGTGGCGTCGGCGAGAAAGGCCCCGATGCCAAAAAAAGGGTATATGATCCATTAATTCAAGCGTTATCCGGTTTGGCAGATATTCAGGCCGATCCGATGACGCTTCGACCAAGAATGGTGCGGACTATCATTGCAGACAAAGCAACAGCCGTTTACGCCGCGCAAGCAATAACTGCAGCCCTCTTTCATCGAGAGAGAACCGGGCAGGGGCAGCATGTTCGACTATCAATGCTCGACACGATGTTGTCCTACCTTTGGCCTGAAGGTATGGCCGACTACTCTGTGGTTGGACACGAAGCGGCAACTTCAACAAATTCATCACACGACATGATATTCGAGGCATCTGATGGCTACCTCACAGTCGGGACGAACTCGGACAGGGAGTGGACCGGGTTGTGTCAGGCTTTGAATCGGTCAGAGTGGCGCAGCGATCCGCGTTTCAAAACGCCGGCATTGCGATCAACAAACCGACAAGCCCGCCTCCTGCTCTTAGAGGAAGTCCTACGAGAGAATACCGTTGCACATTGGCTTGGCGTGCTCGACGCCGCGGATGTACCCTGCGCACCGGTGCTGCGACGGCAGGACATCGCGGGCCATCCGCAGGTCAAAGCGAGCGGCAGTGTCATAACCAGAGACCAACAAGGCGTTGGAAAGGTCCGATTTGCGCGGGCAGCAGCTCGTTTTGATGCAACGCCACCGTCGCTAACGGGTCAAGCGCCGTACCTGGGCGAACATACAAGTAGTGTCTTGAGCGAATTGGGATATTGCAAAGACGCTATTCGCAAACTCTGCGAATTAGGCGCAGTCCAATGCCATAGTGTCAATGACTGAATGTTGCCACTAGCGCACACCCGAGCTACCTTGGGTCATCGCCCGTCAGGATTTCAGCGTGTCGTGACATTGGCCCCTTCGCGGTCGCACAATTGACACTCGTCCAACTAACGCGACCAAATTGTGCGGCCTTCCTTGTCAGACGGAAGCGCTGGGTCGGTTCGAGATCACTTCTTGCCAGCGTCGTACATTGATATACGCCGTACTCACTTCCAATTCGCCACGCTTTGCGAAGTCCAAGGTCACGAACGCAGTGATGTCAGCAATCGACATACGATCACCAGCCGCGAACTCGTGACTTGCGAGCTGATCATCAAACCGCCGCAGAAACCGCTCATAGCTAGCCTTGCCACGATCGACCAATGCGGGAATTTGTGGAACGCCTGCCGGAACGCCTGCAATTGCACGATCTTCGAACATGGCCAGTGAATTGCGAACGACGTCAGCGGCTGGCGCGTAGCATTCGATCTCAATTCGTCTATTCCACATGTCGATAACGGCTCTTTCGATTGGCGAGCTACCAAACAGGCGTGGTTCGGGATGAAGCTCTTCGATATATCGGCAAATCGAGACGGACTCGGTCAAGCAAGTCCCATCTTCCAACTCGAGAACAGGAACCGTTCCTCGCGGATTGACTTTCTGAAATGCTTCGTTGAATTGCTCGCCTTGGCGTGTGTTGATCTGCGCAGTTGGAATGCTGATGCCCTTTTCGGCAAGAAACATGCGGACCCGTCGCGGGTTCGGCGCAAGTGAAAATTCGTAAAGTTTCATTGGTTGACCCCTATAAGGTTTTCGCAGGCCACCAAGAGAATGGCAGGATTGCAAATGCATCTACAGTGCATCGTCTTTGGTTCAGCAGTGTCTTTGGTTCAGCAGTCCTCGTCAATTGCCGACAACACGAACCATCTCGGTAGCAGCTTGCGCACACGACCGTCTGCAACCAGTCAAGTTCGATCCATTAGAATAGGCGCCTAGCCCAATAGGACGTGTCGGCCTCATCACAAACGCTGCCCATGATCACGTATCACGACCTTGAGCTTTCCGGCCCCAAAGTTGTAACAACGATCGTTGGTTGACATTCGCAAAGGAAAATGTCCAGCGGTATCGTCGCACTTTGTATGCCTCAATTGAACCCCAGGGTTGACCGAGCCCAAGATCTCGATGAACTTGAACTGGCTGCAGCAGAAACAGAACTACTTGACTTATATTTGCGCTTGGCAGGTCGTGACCGAGCAACCTTCCGTCGATTTGGCCTGCTTCGGTTTGGCCTGCTTCGGCGTTGGCGAGCAACCTGCCTCGGTCTTTGTCGGAGATCCGGTTCTAAATCCGGTTCTTTAAGGACAATTAAATGCGCTTTGCCATCGAATCCCATCTGGATAAGCTTCTCATGATCATAGACGTCTTTGTAAAATTCTGGCCGGCCTGCGCTATCTATCCGCGCCGTGAAGTATGTCACGTGAACGGGAACTTTCGTATTCAAAGCAACTTGGTTGTTCTGCGGCCCCTTCTTGATGAGCGCATCAATCTGAGAGCGTGTCCAACCTTTGTCTGCGCCTAGAACCACTTCGGCAAGCTTGAGCGGATTGCGGACGCGTACACATCCATGACTATACGCTCGTTTCTTCCTCTTAAAGAGATGCTTGCTTGGCGTATCGTGCATGTAAACCGCATGCTTGTTGGGAAACATAAATTTCACGATACCTAAAGCGTTGCTCCGGCCCGGCGGCTGATACACATAATAGTTGCGGATGTCGGTTCGCCACCAGTCGACTGAGTACGGGTTAACGTCGCGCCCGGCAAGTGACAACTTCAAGTTGCGGCGACGCAGTATATTTCTCCCTCGCCTCAAGCTAGGAAGAAGCTCTTTCACTTTGATCGAATTCGGCACTCCCCAGAATGGATGGAATACCACCGTTTCCATTTCATCTGAGAACATTGGCGTCATATTCTTAACTTTACCAGTGACGACTCTCTCTTCGTGGATCACACTTTCTTGGTCGATAACCCGAACCTTGTACTCAGGGATATTCGCCCAGACAAACCGGCGGCCAAGATCACGTGGCATCCAACGCCACATCTCCATATTGTATCGCAATCGCTGCGAAAGTTTAGTCTTAGATTTCGATCGGCGCTTTTTGCCCAGCTGCGTCGCGCCTTTGGTTTCCTGCTCCAGCGCGTCCAAATATGCTCTTCTCAATAACTGAAACTGCTCATGCTTCGGATGCAACTGGTGCAGGAAAGAGACCGGATCAGTCACCTGTCCTAAAGTGTCCAGCACCTGAAACGGATCCGCCAAGGGCGGCGTGCGATCGATGGCCAAAGAGAGTTTTTTTGGATCCATCCGACCGCCAGATGCATGGCGAGCATACTGCAGCACTGCGAGACTCATCTTGAGTTCGTCGGCGACCTGACGCTGAGTATCTATCTGCCTCGCTGCAAGCTGCGGCAAATCAAACTCAGACGAGTCAAGGCCCCAACTTTCAGCATTCCGGATCTCAGAAGCGACAGTCTGCGCTCGCTGTGTGAGCCCCCTAGATGTCACCCACAGTGGCGGGCCCACGTTGCCGCCGTAATATTTTGCCAATGATAAACGGCCTGAACTTTCACCTGCGTCACGGGCAGATGGCAACTCATCCAATTGACGGCGCACTGCAATAGAGAATGCTTCATGCTCTGAAATCAACTGTTCAGGCGCGCCTGGTTCGACGGCATGGCACGGAGCAAAACTCAACAACAGGACCAAAGAGGCAGGCACTACGCAAAAAGTATTCGACATCAATGACCTCCAGCTTTCTATCGTATCTACGTGCGAACTCGGCAAGAGGCGAGTCACACTGAAGTCAATTGAAAGACATCGTTAACTTTTAATCTGCCAGCTGCATTAAAAACCCGCCGTTTGCACTGATCGGCCGATCATAGTGGCGATTTATTATTGGTCGAAGACGCCTGCATCCGAGCAATATAAGGCACGTGCCTGACTGCGGTTGTCATGGTCGCCACCAGGTACCCTTGGGTTCACGTTCAGCAACTGGCTGCAGACCGCGACCGTCGCCGACAATAACGCCCCGCTGCTTCGATGAAGGCTACCGACGTGGCTCTGGTAGCGCTCGGCTCGGACAGTTGGACAAGATCAATCCTGTCTGGCATCAATACCATTTGCACCCACATCGCATGAGAGATTTCGATCGACTGCAATCAGGGTTTCCAACTATTGAGCGGTTCCTCCAACAAAATGTGGATGACAAGCACTTCTCGAGAAAGGATCACGGTGTGAAGCACGACCTGAGGTTCCAAGTGGCGATCATGCCGTCGGGCACCTACGGCGAGATCGTGAGACGTTTCCAACATGTTGAGGAGAGCGGCTTCGACATGGCGACGACAGGCGATCATTTTGTCGATTGGACCAATCCAGTCGCGCCCTGGCTCGAAGCGTGGACAACGTTGGCTGGGATTGCCCGCGATACGAAACGAATTCGCCTCGCCCACTACGTCTGCCAAGTTCCACTGCGCAGCCCGACCCTGCTCGCACGCCAAGCGCTAACACTGGATCACTTATCGGCGGGAAGGTTCGAAGTCGGACTTGGGACTGGTCTGAATATTGATCCGTCATACGACATGGCTGGTTATCCGAACTGGCCACAAAAGGAGCGTGTTGAACGTCTTGTAGAGTACGTCGAGATCGTCGATCGACTGCTCACACATGAGGTTTCGAGTTATGAAGGGCGCTACTATTGGTACAATGAGGCGGTTATGAATCCGCGGCCAGTCCAATCGCCTAGGCCACCAATCGTTATCGCAGCGCTCGGTCCGGTAATGATGCGACATACTGCCAAGTATGCAGACAACTGGAACAGTCTGAGTTTTGCCGACAGTTTCGTCAAACAGCTAGAAGAGACCAAAGAGCGGGTCGCCCGCATGAACAGCAATCTTGCCTCCATAGATCGCGATCCGGCGAGCCTGAGGTATTCGTACCAAATGTTTGACCCATCTTCTCGGGCGAGTGGTGGCAAGGTGAGTTACTACGAGTCTGTATCAAAGTTTGAAGATATGGCTGAAAGCCTTATCGAGGCCGGCATGTCCGAGCTGGGATTGTATTATCCGCTTCAGGACAGCCAACGCGATGTTTTCGAAAAGATTGGAACCGACGTTCTGCCCACGCTCAAGGCGCGCCACACGATTGGACAGTAAGATCGAAAGCTTAGCTTTGGCGCGGGCCAGAGAAAGGCCCCATTGATCCGGTTCTATGTTCGACCTGGAAGATATTATTGTACAGCTGCGCAACCCACTGCTTGCCCTCAACAGTTAACTCCAAATAGCCGATGGCCGGACCAATGTAGGGTTCCACGCGTGACCAGAAAAACTCGGGATAGCGCTCGAAAAGGTCCATTGGAGACTCGTAACCAAGCTTCTTCGCTACTCCAATTTCGACAAACTCATGATACAAACCATTGATTTTTCGATGGTAGAACGGGTCCGCCAACTGCCCGATCAGGTCGGCCGAACGGACGAGCGCCGGTTCACTCTTGGTTTCAGAAAATCGCAATTCATTCGGTACCGGAAATTGTGTAAACTCAATGGCCCGAGCAATCCGTTCCTCATCGATCACTTCGGAATCGGAAAATCGCTCTCGAGCGTACATCATTGCACGCTCGACGTGATAGGGCGCTAAGACCGCGTCAGAAGCACCCCGCGGTGGGACAAACGTTTCACCATTGGATCTTATGATGATTTCGTCACCTTGGTCGCCGCGGCAGATACCGCGTACGTATCCGATGTCATGGACGAGCAGCGCGATGGTGTAGTGTACCCAGTCCTCCGGCAGCACAGCTTCCGCCAGCAGACGACCCCGCATGATCTGCTGTCCGACAAGCGTCACCATCATGGTGTGTTCGGCATTATGATAAAGGGCGTCCGAGTTGCCTATGCGCTCCAATACCAAGCGCGCGGCGCCACCGAGATAGGCCGCATATTCGGGTTTCCGTGCTGAGAAAAACTCCAGATACAGATCGGCGAGATAGTTCCCGAAGGAAGCTGCAACGACGGAATTGGGATTGAACATCGTCGGACCTGCGATGGAAGCTATGGATCAACTGGCGGATGGGCGTTACGCCGGCAGGGGGCCACGCGAATGATAGCCTCTTGATCCGGTCGCCAACCAACCGAATCGGCGGCTGTCAGTACCGTATCCGATCGGTGAGAAATGACAATTGACTATTGGCCTAATGGTTGCCCATCCCCTTCGGATCTGAGTGTTGGTCATGAAGTCGTCTGCCTGTCATTTGGAGATACGCGGCGAAACCGGTCGTCAGGTTTGCCAAGCAGACTATCGCCGCGGCCTCAAAGCTTTGAGCTTTATCAAGGTCCAGGAGATAGCTCCGGCCTATTACTCGCGGTTTAGCTCAACGACTCGCCACATGAAGAGAAGGTCCACACCATGTACCAAAACATCATGATCCCTGTAGATTTAGCGCATAGGGACTCGCTAGAAAAGGCAATCGATACGGGTATCGATCTTGCAAAACTATATGGCTCCAACGCCACCCTGGTGGGCGTAACAACCTCTGCACCCTCGTCCGTTGCTCACAATCCGGCTGAATTCAATCAAAAGTTAGAGGAATTTGCGCAGGAGCTCACTGAAAAATCCGGAATCAAGGTTGCCGCAAAAACGGTTATCTCAAACGATCCCACAATCGACTTGGACAGCGCTTTACGCAAGGTTGCGGCCAACCTCAATATCGATCTGGTGGTCATGGCATCTCACATTCCTGGTCTCGTCGAGTATCTCTTCGCGTCACAAGCTGGTTATTTTGCCTCTCATGCTGAGATTTCGGTTTTCGTAGTGCGGTAAAACACTCCTGTTGCGCCGCGATCTCATGACAGTTTCGTTGCATTTTCACTCCACGCGCCTGGTCCACTGTTAAACTGGTCTCAACTAGGTAAGGACCACGAGATGACAAGGGTGCAAGAATTACGAAGTGCTTGAATTGAGCAACCTGCGACCGTGCAACAGCAAAAAGTACTTCAGGTTGGATCACCGAGGTTTGTCTATGTGAGATCAATCGGAAAACAAGGCACCGCCCCACCCGCTTGTTTGACTCTTGGCGGAGATCTTGTGTTTGCGCTCACGCCTTTTGGCGGGCCTTTTTATGCCACCAGAAAGCGCGGCCTCAAGACGTCGATCATGACCGTAGTAGTCCGGAAAGGCCTGCAACTTCCCGTCGCGGTCAAACATGAGTGTAAAATAGGTGAGGTGCACCGGCACCGGTCGTTCAAGTATTTCTTTATGGAGAACCTTGGGGCCGGCAAGGATCTCGCCCACGCGTTCGGAAGTCAGACCTTTGTCGTGGGATAACAGAACTTCTGCCAAAAGTCTCGGCTTCTTGACGCGAACGCATCCGTGGCTGAAGGTGCGCTTCGACCTACTGAAAAGACGCCTGTCATGTGTATCATGCATATAGACTGAGTGCCGGTTGGGAAACTTGAACTTGAAGTCGCCCAGTACGCTTTTGGGGCCAGGCGGCTGAGTAAAGTTGCACTTGTTGATGTCGATGTTTTTCCAGTCGATAGTCTTGTAGTTCTTGCCAAACCTCCCACAATCGACTCTCAAGTTATAGCGTCCCATTACGGTTGAGGTAGGACGTCGCAGGCTTGGCAGAATATCGCTCACCTTGATGGATGCCGGGATAAACCAAGTCGGATGGATCTCTATCCATTCCATTTCATCCGAAAAGACAGGTGTCTTGTGACCGACCTGCCCGACGATCGCTTTTTGCGAGAATACAACTTTTCCCTCCTTTACCGCGCGTACGCGCAGCTCTGGAATATTCGCCCAGACATAGATATTGGCTGTGCCACCTAATTCATCAGGCAACCAGCGCCATCGTTCCATATTGAGGATTATCTTTGCGATCAACCGGTTGGAATTGCGCCCATCCAATGCAATTCGCGTCCGTCTGCCAACGACACCATCGGCGCTTAATCCTTGTTTTCGCTGAAAGGACTTGACCGCCAGATCTAACGCAGTATCGAACCGCTCCCGATCATCACTTGGCGGCTTTGTATTCTGGCCAAAATACTTCAACCGCTCGCGTAAGTTTGCAACGTGAGGATGCGTCATACCCTTTTTAAGTGCTGGGCCAGATGGTAACTTCTCCAAATCGCCAGACGCACCAATTTGCATCAGTTGCGCGAGCTTCCGGCGCAGCATTTGAAACTGTCGATGCTGCGGATGCAACGATCGCAAATATGCCGGACGATCAGGCGCATTCACTAAGCTCACAAGAATGTTCAATGGAGAGACGGTCGCCGGAGTGAATGCTAATTGCGACCCCAATGTATGAGCGGTGGCCTGCCCCCCTTTGGCATGTCGTGCATAAAGGAGCGCGATTGCACTTAACTTTAGTTCAATCTCGGCCAAGCCGACAGGCGTTTGATTTTCGGTCTCGGCACGAGAGACAGCATAGTCCCTCGACCGCAAACCGTAGAAATTCGCCTTGCCAAATTCCGCCATGGTTGTACGGGCGCCATCGGTCAATCCCGATCGCATGACCCATAACAGTATCGCTCCGTCATTGTCGTAGAAACTCTTCAGCGCCTGGCGCTCACTCGATCTCAACTTCTCAAACGTGGGTGCCAACCCGCCGTTAGCCAACTTCGCGCGAACCAGTTTCAACACGTCTCGCTCAACAGATGCAGAATTAGCTTCGTTGGGCTGACCAGATCGCTGCAATCCACCATGATTGCTCTTGGATGAGTGCGTACGCGGCACACTTTCCGGTGCGGGGGACTCGGCGCAAGCTAAGGCCGAACAACCGCAAGCGAGGAGTAGTGCAATAGCACTGGATCTCACGCAACGAACGTTCTTCCAAAATGCATTGACCGTCATAACTCGCCCTTTTCCGGATACTGACTGATCAAGAAAAATGGACGAGCAGAAGTCGCTGCGTGCGCCCACTCACTCTGTCTCTCTGAAGACAATGCCTGCGATTTCGCCGGCGCAGATCGACGAACTAGGGAACGATCCGCTCGAACTCATCCGTCCAATGAGGACAAGATCCCTATTTTTTTCGAAAATCCAACTCCATACAGTCGGGCCACGCCATACTGGCAGGCGAGTGCGCATTTCAAGGTCTAAACCGAGCTTCGATGCGTTAAGAGTGCTTGATTCTAGATTCTAGACAACTCTTTGAAGCAGAAAACTTGGAATCTTCTGCGGATAGCCGAAGAGGCATACGCCGCTTGTCATCAAGCCAGATCCAAAGAGAAGGCTTAATCACTGATGAATAGCTGGTTCGTCACTGATTAGACAAACTTTCGAGCAGGCCGCCAATCGGATCTTCATTTGTTTTTCCCTGGCCGTCGAATGTGCGACGCCCTGCAAATTCTAGCCGAGCCTTTGACGGGGGCAGCGGGAACGACGCACGCTTTCTTGGAGCAGAAATGAGCTTTGGCGCAGGAGGCGCGATAACGGTATCGACCGGTCGGGGACGCCGCACCTTTGATCCTGGGGTCATAATCAAGTCGTCCAAGCGAGCCACCGCTTGTGCGAGTTTGACCCGGGTGACCGCAGCGAATGGGAGGTGCAGAATCCTTTTCCGCGAAGATTTCTTCCATTGACGATAAGCGCGCAGCATCGGAAGCCCCTCGATACCTCGATGGTGGACCAATCGCAATCGCGGCATGGCCTGTTTCAAAATCGTGGCAATCACAATTCCCGCCTTCGCCTGGATTGGGAACAGTTTATCGCCTCGGTTCTTGGCAACCTCGATACCGGGGCCCCGATTACCATGGTTGGCCGCGTGGCGGCTGGCCACGTCGTAAGGAGCAACTTGGACGAGCACAACGAAGGTGCGCCCATCGGGATCTCGTTGGGGTTTGCTTAGGTAGAATGGAGTAAACACTGAACCACGATGAGCGGAGATCGTGTCATAGACATCGGTGTTCCTGGTCGAATTATGAAATTCGTGAAACACAAAGACCCGCATCTTACGCTGGTTTCTTCGTCGATAGAATGACCGGCGCGGCGGACGTGGGCTGCGAACAAACAAGACGTATTGGGTCGTTGACACCCAGAGC
>JBPCWA010000269.1:0-4150 GCA_051009975.1 Hyphomicrobiaceae bacterium | reverse complement strand
AAACCGCCGGCTCCCAACTCTGTAGGAGATGAATGAGCACAACTTGTTTCCCCTAAGTCTTCGTGATTTCCTCCCCCCTTCTCAATATCACGACCCGGCCCGATGTTCCCCTGCATCGGGCCTTTTCTTTTTGGTCGGTTGAAAGTCAACGCATCTCGCCCCGCCGGCCAATAACCGTTACTTTTTTTTGATGTTCCCCGCGGAACTGTTAGCGCGGCTGGCACCACCTATGCTCATCCTATCAAGGCGAAACAACACCACGCCCACGAGTAAACAAAAAACGCTTAGGAGAGATGACATGGGCTCGAAAAATTTCGCCGCGATTGTGACCATCGGCTTCGCCTAGAGCGCAGACCACGTCGCAGCTGCACCGCAGGACTTGCAATCGTTACGATCCAACGGGCGCGACCTGCTGTTAAGCACCCCAAATTGAAAGAACCCAACCTTTTACTTCGTGACGCTCTACAGCTCATGAGCGTGGCGAATAGGGCCCGGTGATCCCCTGCATCGGGCCCACTTTTTTTGTTCCATTGGTATTGCTCGGACTGCGCAGATCTCAGTGCTCACACGTTGGCTATCTGCGACACCATTTGTGTGGTTAAATTCGATAGCCACTTGACGCCGAATCAGTTCACAATATGCCAGCTTTGGTTGGGGCAGAGCGTACCGGTTTCGACACAATCGTGCTGGATGGTGCAGGTGTACTGCGTCGCCCAAAACATGATCGGGTTCGAGATGGTAGAGATAACGCACGAGCTGATTGACGACGTTATTTTTGAGACGCTGGAATCAATGGAGACGCGTCTTGCGTCCTTCGAAGAGCAGCTTGCGATTCACTCAGAAAAATTTGTATCGGTCAAAGCGCAGGTTACGACCTTGTTCGCAGCTTACACGCTAGCTATTGAGCCAGAAGACGTCAGTGACGACGAGGCCCCTGCAGAGGATGGCGCAGAGGAACCTCGCTCCGACGCGAATATCACAGACGGCGACGACGGTGACAGGACCTGCGCTGACAAAAAAGTCTTAGACAACGTTGCTGCGTGACATCCATCAAACATCTGCGCTTATCGCACTACGATAGGCTACGCGACCTCCTGCAGCGGCTTGATCAACATCGCCAATTTGGTAATCCCTTTGGGTGTGACCCTGACCTGTTCGGTAATCCGCTCACTTCCATCTGCCAACAATGTCGTGCCCACCTTGTGAACCAGTAGGCCTGCGACCACGCGCGATTGGTAACCTAGTCGGTGGGTATTGCCGGGACGTTTGTATGTCCATCCGTTCCGGTCGAGATAACTGAAGAGATCTTTCGGACGCATTTGAAGGGCTTTTGCGGCATCCGTAACGCACAGTGACCCGTCGGCATCGGCTATTTTTTCAAGCGCCTCGACTTTAGGTTGCATTTCGGCTTTTTCTACTTCGAGTTGTTCCATCCGCTCGGCGCACCCGACGACAAGCTTGCGGAGGTAGATCGGATCGTTGAGCGAGGCCATTGGATCGAAGCGATTGGTCCCCTCCTTGAGCACGCGCTCCATGTCATTGAAACGCTCGATGTACTGAAGTTTAAATCCGAGCGCCTTTTCCCCGGTGAAGCCCATGGTGAGAAGAGTTAGCGCATCTTTGTCCATATTGTACGTGCGGACTTTGCGGGTTGCGCCGCCGCCGAGCTCAACAATCTCATCCACTTCCTCAAAGCTGTGAAATGGTTGATTTTGTTGACTTTTTAGCCTTTCCACCAGTTTGTCGATATCTCTCATGACATTGTCATGCCGCTTCTTAAAAAACTCCGCAACATCGCGGCTGTTCGTGACCAAACGGTCATCGACGACAAAAACGTTGGGTTGCTTCGGCACGATTTGCTGCATAGCCCCGTCCTTTAAGTTTGAAGAGAAGAGTTGCTGTTTGACGCGGTGCAGTTGCCTCACCCCACGGCAGCGCTGCTGATTACTCTCCATGTCCGCCGTCAGCGGCCTCGCGCACTGTCTCGCCAGGCGGAGACGTCGACGTTTCGGGCGGCGCCGATCCACATTCCCTAGATCTGAAAGATGTGCATTTCGCTCGCCCAAGGCGTACCCATTCGCCACTTTACTCGGGAGCATAAACGGCGCTCCCGACGCCACTCCACTGTGGTTCAAACTCAATGCTTTGCCGCTAGCTCCGTTCGCTTGCCAAAGGAAAGATCCGGGCGACGAGCGCTTCGCAGCCCTCTTCAATGGTGGCAGCACAGGTGATCTCAAGAGAATCCACTCAATTCTCAGCCTCAAACGCTCGACGAGAGAGAAGCTCGACCCTGCGTGGGTTTTCACAACGGGACGCCTATCGCCGCGAACAACAATCAAAACGCCTTAATATTAGAAAACTGATATTTCCCCTATCGATAATATAATAACCTTTACCTGCGTAATTACTTTCATCACCTTTTGGATAAAACATCTATTTAAGTGAATAATACATACTCATGCGACCTAGGCACTTGCAACGCGCACAAAACTTTGGCCAGCTTTGCAGCGCTAGGGCCCCTGCAAGGCGATCGTCCGAACCCAATAACACCCCGGGCGATCGCCACCTACCGGCCCAAGCCTTTTTCCAACAGGCGTCCGCGTCCACCAACCCCTATTTGTCATTCCTCTTACTATCAGCCTTGGGAACAGCACATGTGGGCGTCGGCAACCCTGCCCCACCGTCGTCCACCGAAAGGTGCTCGCATTTTTTTCTCCTTTCCCGCGTGACAACGCGCAGCTGCGGGGGCGTTGGAAACAGTGCGCAAACGGCAATCGCAATCCCGATAAAACGCTCAGTGCTTTGATCTACTGTAAGCGTCCAGATCCGCCGCGCCTGCCGTGCAAGGACCTAACATGCTGATTCCAATCAAGCTATTGCGCAGACGCTGATCAGAGGTGCGGTCAGTGAGCCAACTCTGTGATCAAATCCAACCCGCCCATCGCCACGACAACCGGTCAATTTCAGCTTCAGAATTGGTAAATACTTCACCTTCTGTGGATAACTTTCTTTGGGTGATCTTGGGGGGTGTTACTGGCGTAACAGCAACACCACATCAGGATGCATAGGGTGATCTCAACAACGGCGAAGAGAACAACAACAAGCCCACCGCCGACGAACGGACAGAGGAAACCGTTCTTAGAGTACTGCCCCCGGCGCACTCAGCTGTCCCCCGCGGCGCGTGCGCAAAAGAGACTGAACTCGTGACTGACGCCCCCCCGTCCAAGCGTCGCGAGCCGGCCCGATGTCCCCCCGCATCGGGCCTTTTCTTTTTGGAACGTCGATAATGACGTTGCCCCTCACCAAATGCGGTGATTGCTCACTCCCCCGTCACGTGCTCCGCTGAGCCGATAGTGGCCGGCGTCTGAAAAAGCGATCGAATAACATCGGCAATTTCAGCCCTATCGCGCTGATTGGCAGCCCGTCTGTTCATGACCGTCAAAAGACCCTCAACAATTGCATCACGCTCATGCCCCTGGGCCATCAACAACCGCGCCGCATCCCGGGAAATAGCCGCACGCTGTTGATTGCGCCGGTTGAACAAGAACCAATTCACAATCCGCTGCCCGTTCCGGATCATGTCACCATAGAGATTGGTCATTCCGACCGCCTTGAGGTTAGGATCCTCGATTGCCGGCGGAAACTCTTTTTGCGCGGCCAACGTCGCGCCTGTTTTGGCGTTGCCAATGACCAAATCTTTAAGCGCTGACATTTCGCCTTCGGTGCGCACGAGCGCGACCAGATCATCGGCCGAACGCACACTCCGACCGATATGCCGCAACTTGGCGTGCGTGTCGGTGCTCGACAAAAGTTTGCGCCCGGCGCTACCCTTCTTCTGCTCATTGCGGGCATACGAGTCGCGCATTTGATCCAGATACTTCTGAAAATCGCCCCGCGCTCTGAGCCGCATGCCGGCGACCTCCGCCGGTTGGGCATTCCGGTTCAAAAACGCGAAGTCTTCCGCACTCCGCTTGTTGCTGAACACATCACCACCCGTTTGCTCCGCCCCCTGCGCAAATTGCTGTCCCCGAGCCGCGCGGTCCCGGGCCTCCCGATAGGCACTCGATCCCGATCGTCGGGTCAGTTGATCATCCACAGCGCTCCGCAGACGATCCGCAAGATCACTCGCACGGGCCGCCCGGTTGTGTTC
>JBPCWA010000268.1:0-6487 GCA_051009975.1 Hyphomicrobiaceae bacterium | reverse complement strand
CAGTCCTTGTTGCCTGTAACATTGACAGATTTGCTTTGCTCGGTGTTTCCGGAGGAGGGCCCTTTTCAGTTGCCAGCGCAGCTTACTTCGGCAAGCGCGTGTGTGCTCAAACCCTCATCGGTCCAGTAGGGCCAATTGCCGACCTTAAGAGTGCTCTCCCACTCAACAGATTACATCGTGTGCTGTTTCTGGGATTGCCACAAACACCAGCAGCTCTGCGAGCCATTTCAGCCTTGGGAAATCTATTCTTCCGATTAACACCGTCGTTGCAGTACGCCGCATTCTTGAGACTGTTGCCTGATGTGGATCGAGCGATCGTAAGTGACTGGGATCTGAAATCTCTGATTATCAAAGATGTCCGTGAAAGTCTTCGTCAAGACGGTGAAGGAATGCGAGCTGATCTAAAAATATTTTCGCAGCCTTGGAAGGTTGACTACGCAAGTATCGCAGCACCTAGCGTCATTTGGCAGGGGCTTGAAGATACCGTCGTTCCACTTACCGCAGCCCTGCGCCTCGGAAAACTAATTCCCAATTGTCACGTTGAAGAAATTCCTGGCGCCGGACATTTCTGGATATACAAGAATATTGAACGAGTCTTGTTGCGCCTGCGCGCGCAGATTGGCGCAAGCCGACATGTTGAGTAAAACACGACCAGACAGCTATCGTAGGCAACTCAACCAATGAGGCCTCTACGCCACCGTTTTTGGCTTGCCACCGACTTCAACTTCGCAGATAGGCAAGAAAACGGGTTGGCCGAATAGATAGAAACCTTCCGCCTGGCGCACACCACGGCGAAGCATAGCGGGACAAAGATATTCGTGACCGAAACAATTCTCATCATCGACTTTGGGAGTCAGGTAACGCAACTCATCGCCAGGCGGGTTCGTGAGGCTGGCGTTTATTCGGAGATCGTTCCGTACAATGCTGCCGAAAACGTTTTGGAGCACTTACAACCCAATGCAATAATTTTGTCAGGTGGGCCGTCGAGCGTGACGGACATGGGGACGCCACGCGCTCCAGAATGGGTATTTAACTCAGAGCTACCAGTATTAGGCATCTGCTACGGCGAGCAGACCATGGTCTCTCAACTAGGAGGCGAGGTTGAGAGTGGACATCATCGAGAATTTGGTCGAGCAGAACTGGAGATAGTTTCAGAGTGTCCTTTAGTCGAGGGCATTTGGGCGGTGGGAGACAAAAAACAGGTTTGGATGAGCCATGGGGACCGAGTAACCCGACTTCCAGAAGGATTTCAGGTCGTGGGCGTTTCAAAAGGAGCGCCATTTGCCGCCATCGCAGACCCGGTTCGTAAACTCTACGCGGTCCAATTCCACCCAGAGGTGGCACACACGCCGGATGGTGGGCGCCTCCTATCCAATTTTGCACGCCACATCGCTGGGCTGGCTGGCAATTGGTCCATGGCGCATTTCAAAACCCACGCCATTGGGCAAATTCGAGCACAGGTTGGGACTGGACGAGTAGTTTGCGGTTTATCTGGTGGTGTAGATTCATCGGTTGTCGCTGTTCTGCTTCATGAAGCTATTGGCGATCAATTGACGTGTATCTTCGTCGACCACGGCCTCATGCGCCTCAATGAAGCCCAAGAGGTCGTTTCGCTCTTTCGCGGCCACTACAACACTCCTTTAATCCACGTTGACGCTTCTAAATTGTTTATCGACGCCCTTTGCGGCATCACCGATCCTGAAGAAAAAAGAAAAACCATTGGTCGCTTGTTCATTGAAACCTTCGAAAGCGAGGCTCAAAAATTAGGTGGTGCAGACTTCCTAGCTCAAGGAACGCTCTATCCGGATGTCATCGAGAGTGTTTCATTCACAGGTGGTCCATCGGTTACGATCAAGTCGCATCACAACGTTGGCGGCCTGCCTGATCGAATGAACTTAAAACTTGTCGAACCGTTGCGCGAATTGTTCAAGGATGAAGTTAGGACACTTGGGCGCGAACTTGGTATGCCTGAAGATTTTGTGGGCCGCCATCCCTTTCCAGGGCCGGGTCTTGCAATTCGCATTCCAGGACCGGTCACCCGAGAAAGACTCGACATTCTCAAAAAAGCCGACGCCATCTATCTTGAGGAAATCCGCAATGCGTCGCTCTATGACGAGATCTGGCAAGCATTTGCGGTATTGCTACCTGTTAAAACAGTGGGCGTCATGGGAGATGCTCGAACCTACGATCACGTTTGTGCTCTTCGGGCGGTCATATCGACGGACGGCATGACTGCTGATTTTTATCCCATTCCACACCAAATCCTCAGTCGCGTTGCCACAAGGATCATCAACGAGGTGACGGGTATCAATCGCGTCGTGTTTGACATCACATCCAAGCCGCCAGGCACTATCGAGTGGGAGTAGGGTTCGGCCATCGTAGTAAGGAACCAGGCATCGCTGCGCAGAGGCGCATAGATTGCCGTGATGGGGTTGGCACAGGACCGGTTCCGTGTCTCACGAGTTAATGGATTTGGGATGACAAAAGTATATCGGGCTACGAGCAATAAATATTATTCTGACGTTGCATTCTCAGAGTCCGTCAAACGCGCCCAGGAACGACGAGGAAGTCGATCACTCACGGGAGAGCGCATGTGGCAAGACCACTGGCCAACTGAAACAACAAACAATCTTGCAAAGTTCATTGCTAGCAGGGACAGGTTTCTACCTTGGTACGGCTTCAAGTTATGGTCAACCCTACATCCAGCACCGTGGCGGTCCAAAGGGATTTCTGCGCGTGTTGGGTCACGTACTTTGGGATTTGTGAATTACGCAGGTAACCGGCAGTACATCACTACTGGAAACTTGGCGGAGAATGACCAGGCACGCATCTTCTTGATGGACTATATGATCCACCTTTGCGTCAAACTTAAGGGCAGAATTACAGTACTCGAGAACGATCACACTCTTATAGAGCGGTTGGTTCCTCGCAACGATCAAGCGAACCCGGAGCGAGTCTACCATTTCACCCTCGTAGGTTGGGATGTGAATTGCCAACAGCACATTCCGAAAAAATTTGATCAAGCTGTTGTCGAGAACGCTACCCAAAAATTGCTTGTCCGAATAGTTCTACTCGAAGCGAAGCCGCGCGAGCTCAAAAGTGTGGAGGCTTCTGGAATTTGAGCGCGGCAAAAAGTGTCGCGTCTGTGATGAGTGCGCAATCGACGAACTCGTCGGTGTTTAAGCTCCTTCTCCCCCCTGTCGTTTTCAGAAAATTTGACCGTCGCGCAGCCCCCAACACAAGTGTTAGGGGCTTAGAGCACCGTGTCGGCGCGGCCGAGAATCGATAGGCAAGCTAAACCACGGCGCCCTACGCACTAGTAGTAATGGTGATGCCGGCAAACAAAGAACTTGTGCTTCCAGAAGGGGCGACCAGTTCGCTTCCATTTTCTATAGTAGTGTCCGCAGCCGAAGCCATGCCCGAATTTGCGGAAATACCATTTGCCGCGCCACCTTCGGTGCCCCCCTCTACGCCCCACTTGAACGATACTATTGCTTGCCGCGGTCTCGGTTTGCGCAAGGGCTGCAACCGATGGACCAGCAGCATTTGCGTTAGAAACCGCGACAAAACTAATCGTGGCTAGTGCTACAGCTAATCCAACAATACTTTTAATGTTCATAAAATTCACCTTTGTTTATCGATGGGACTCATTCAATTTTGCCCATCTTTCTGATTATCGACAGCCTATGGCGATGGTGTTTAGCTGTCGCTGATAAAATCAACATGACATGGGTTGTTCTAAAAGGCTGTCTCAGTCGTGACATGACGAGAGAAGAAATAATTCTCTTGTTTTACCGCTCAAGTCCGAGACTATCGCAACCGAGGTGAGTGCGCGCTCGCGAGAGACTTTTGTCGACGAACTAGGACGCATGTGCGTGCACGTGTCGCCGGAAGATTGTTTTAATTGAGCGGCCTGCCAGCACGCCAGTGCCGTTTGGCTGGAGCGTTTCCAGCGAGGCTCACTGGGAGAGACTAGAGAGACGGCTTTGGGCTGCCGTTACGCCCTCGCTGAGCGCCATCGAATAAAACATCCGCGCTTTATCGGGATCAGCCACCTGGCCATCTTTGCCCCAGGCCGCTAGGACATTCGGGTCAAATGTCTCAGCAAGCAAAAATACCGCATCGGCATTTCCCTGGCTGGCGAGTCGTGCCAACACAATGCGTGCTCGAGTAACGTCGTCGTTGGCAATGAGTTCACGCGCCACAACAACGGTGTCTGGAGTTGAAGTGGCAGCAAGTGCGGTTGATCGGCTCTGTTGGGAATGCGAATTTGGCAGGTGAATTGTGCCTGGCGACCGTGTTGTGGTTGCTTGGCTCGAAATCCCCGGGGAAGTCTCGATGCGCATACTTGCAGTGCGATTATGCTGGTCTTGATCTGTAACTCGTCGCACTGCATCACGTGGCCCGGATGCGACAGAATGTGATTCAAGTGTTGGGGCGCGAAGCAGCGCGCTTGTCGTTGGGCTGACCTCGACAACACGCGTGTGTGCCTCGAGATCCGCTGCGGTATTGTTTGGCCCTGTCGTTTGGATCTGTGCCGAGCGAGCATGACCTGCTTCAGGCGCATCCGAACGTTTGGGTTTTGTGTTCGCAGATGATCCTACTCTTGAAAACGAACCTGTAGACGGGCGGTCCGTTGTCAATTTCTCTTGCCCCACCAAGTCAGCAGTATGAAAGCGTGGTATGCCCATACTCGCTTTTTCGGAAATAGGTATAGATTTGTTTGCTACGGTAGGGGCTTGGCCGGCCTTCAGCGTATCGCGGGAGACATTTCCAACTTTCGAGGTTTGCTGTATGCGCTCTTGATGCCGAGGGGGCTGTGGAGCTGATTGAGGAGCGCGGTTCGTTGGAAGCGAGCGGGTAGAAGAGATGTCCGTAGTTAGTCTACGAGACGCACCGTCATCGGTTTGCACAAAGTGAACTGGTTGACCCAAACGACTCGACGATGCCTCTATTGTGCGTTTGCCGTCCAAACGCTGATCCCTTGCGGATGGTGCACGGGTTTCAATGGTCGTCGTCCTAACTGATAATGTCGCAATTTGCGGTTCGGTGTCATGTCTCGATGCGACAATGCGGGACGAGTTTGGCTTGTCGTCAGTGTCTTGCACGCTGGTCCAACTTGGAAGCCTTTCTGCCTGTCCAGTCAGCAGCAACACTGCAGGGATGACGACGAACAGACCAATGACGAAGCCATACGCCGAAGCGCGTAACTGTTCAGCATACCATGATGTTTCTTCTGCGGGTGAATCACCACGCCATATGGTGGGTATGGGAACTGGCGGCTCATCGATCTCTTCGTCATCGATGCTATATGTGCGCCCCAATCGGTTTGCAGTCGCTTCAGCGAAGGTTCCAGTCATATTGGGATCTTGACGATCCACCTGAACCAATCCGCCAACCAGTTGGTTCACCAAATCGTCGCTCGATTCTTGGTGAAGAGCTAAAGGTTCGCGATAGTCGCCCGCGGTCATCGGGACAAGCGCGGACCTCGTATTAGGCGAGGAACGCAGTGCGGACTTCTCGTACTCGTTCATACAACCCAGCCCCCCTTGTGACGCAATACATGGTCGGGCAACGCAAAAGCGTTACTCTCATGATATACCAGATCGCCCCTGTGCGTGGAAATAACCCCGAAACGCCCCGGACTAGCTAACCCCACTCAGCAAATCCTAGTCTAAGAACGTTGTGCCCCGCACATTGACCAAGCTTCAGCTCCTTCCGCAACACTCGCTTCCAAGTGCTCGAAGTTTGTTGGCCATGTCTGCCCGGTCGCAAATACTGTCGAACCAATCTCTGTCAAAGATGTGGCAGAAGAGTCCCCACACGGCAAGACGTCCACTGTTCAATTTTCACAAAAGCGACCGACCGCGGCGCATTCAGCAACAAACCCTTGTATTGCTCTATGAGCGGGATCGCCGACTTCGGGCAAGTGATCGTTTAGTGTGTGTTTATAGGCATGCTATTCAATGGCCTGGTAACTTTCTGTGCATTGCTTCCAGTTTTGATCCAGCTGACGGTGGCTTACATGTCGCGTAGGTTCGGCAAGGCAATCAGCGATGCGATGCTGCCCGCCTTCACGTTATGGAGGTCCGGACAACTCGTCTCGAATGGTGATTTGGCTTTCTATTCCTCTATTTGCGAGCCCGTCGTGGGTGATTTCCTGATCATCCGCACCAGCCTTGAATTCTACCCTTGCTGTTGACCTAAGGTGATCCTTTGGATTGTTGGAGAAGCGCGATGCGATACGACGTACGTCGATTATGAGAATGAGGTGCCCCGCTTCTGCGCATATGGCGAAACTTGTGGATGACTGGGCGACACTGCCACGACGTTTTCTCACTGTAGTCCTTTCGAGAAAAAGCGGCACAAGCCGGACTTGAGCACAGCACTGATCCGTATGCCGACGTTGGCACCAAATGACCGTAGAAATTGTATCTGACGACCAACGGACGCGCTGTTTACGCGATCCTCCAATCAGACCTGCAGC
>JBPCWA010000267.1:0-3383 GCA_051009975.1 Hyphomicrobiaceae bacterium | reverse complement strand
ACTGTCATTACTTCAGAGTCTGCTTCCATCTGTGGGCGAGGATGGGTCATGTCGATTTATGTCACGCCAATTTGCATTTGCGGTCCGGTTGCGCCGAACTCTCAGCTGGCTGGGCGCCTTGTGTGACGCGTTCTTGTATCCAGATCCAACTAGCGATTGGCGACAATCTTCTCGCCGAAAACCCTTACGATCGCGCGGTTCTTTGATTTGCCTCTCGATGGTTTGTAGAGCATGACGATCTTGTCGATGTAGCTTCGTTCACCGCCCAGATCAATCGCCAACCTACCGTCTCGCTCGATCATGCGATTGACTTTAAAGCGCTCCGAATAGCCGTTCTTGTAGACCAATCTTAGCCGCGATAGTCGGATATCGTTGCCGTCGACCAAGATGTGCAAGCGCTGGAACAGTCGCGTCCGATGCCAATCAGCGTTCCTGTCAACGCGGATCACGTCGCGATCGCCGCGAATATTGACTCGTTTGGCAGCAAGCAGGTGCCATTCAGGAATTGGTGGTGGCGGCAGTGGAACTGTTTCGCGGCCAGGTTGTTGGTATCCTACTAGTTGCAGAGAGCGCGTACGATTTGACCGTGGTGGCCGAACTGTGATCCTGATATTGTCGATGTGTCGTCGGCGTCCTTCTAGATCAATTTTAGTTGCGGCATTTCTCGGCGAGAAGCGTTGGTTGAATGCAACCTTCTGGACGTCGCCATTGCCGAATTCGATCCGTACATTTCGCACATAAACGGGCCGATCTATGGCCTGAATTCCAATATGACCAAATCGCCCTTTGTCCCTTAAGCGACGAATTGCAATCTGATCAGAGTTGTTCCACACGCGTACGGTATCGAGCTCCAGTGGACCGCGATCACGGTCAGGCCTGCGTCGGGACAATTCGCCGTGGACTGTAACGACTGCCGAATCGAGCCTGATGCCGTTGCGACCAATTGAGAGGCCGAAACGCGTCTGATAGACCATCTCGATCTGTTTGAGGTAGCTTCTGTCACCCGGTAGATCGATGACGAATTGTTCGCCTTCTCTGACACGGCGGTTAACATCTAAGTTTTCGGTATAGTCGTTCAGATAAACGAGTTTGAAAGACTTGAAGCGCACCTCGTTGTTGGCAACTGATACGCGCAAACGACGGTAATTGCGGTCGCGGTACCACGCTTCGTCCTTGCCTATCCGGATGATGTCATGGTCAACACCTATACCGACCTTGCTTTTTCCAAGAAGCTCCCAATCTCCAGCTACGCGCTGGGCAAACGAGGGCATTGAAAACGAAGGAATTAATAGCATGACCAATGCAAAGGACTTCAGTTGCATGTTTTGGGTACCCTATTGCTCCGACACTATTGCTTCGCGGCGGCCATTGGCCCGTTAACTCCTGAGTACCACACGTGACAACCGCGAAGGCAGAGTGTCAGTAAGCTGATGCCTTTGGGTTGCCCTAGAGGCGTGGGATTATGTAAGTCGAGCGTCTTTCGATATCGTACTGCATACGCCGGCGCCCGGATCGTAGTCGCAAAGTCGGCCAAAAATGGGCGGGAAGCTGAATCGCGAAACTAGGGGATTTCTTAGGCGCTAGTCATAATTCCCGCTGTCTTTGGGTCGCTTGGACGGCGTTTTCCAGAGCCTGCAGGAAGTGGGATCGATTTTTGCGCCCGAACGGCGCGTTGTAACTTTCGCCCTCACCGACTTCCCGCAAATGTTGACGCAGATCGCGCATGGCCAAAGCCATGCCGATATTGGCTTGGTCAAAGGGCTTCCCTGTCGTTCCTATCACTCGGGCGCCCGCATCAAGGCAGCGCTTGGCGAGTTGGATGTCCTGGGTTACACAAATGTCATGAATTCCGATGCGCTCTGCGATCCAGTTATCTGCGGCGTCTGCCTCGTCCGAGACGACGACACGCATTATGAGATGACTTCGTGGCAGGCGCCCAGCTTGGTTCGAAACAAAAAACATCACCAGATTGTGGCGCTCGGATACTCTAACGATCTCGTCTTTTACTGGGCATGCGTCGGCGTCAACGTATATTTTCATATGGCAATTTTGGCAAAACGGACCATCCGTTTCAATAGCCTTCATCTTGGCTCCAGTTCTAACTTTGAAAAGCGCCTGGGGGGAGCCCCAGATTGTCTAGATATTATGTGATCATGTATCACTCTCTACCGGTGCGCTTGCCACACTGCGGACTCTAAAATGCGTCCTCGGGCATTTCGACCGCGGCGCCAGCCAACACAACTATCGTGAATGAGCCGACCGTCGCGCTTGCTTTGATTTGCAGTTTTTTGAGCTCTGACCGGTCATCAACGGATGGGCCTTGGAATGCCGCACTATGCTGCGGACATTGACACAGTTTTCAAGTCCACGCCCTTGCACTACAATCAATAAAATTTTTGGTGGAGGAACAAGATGCGAACGCGACTCCTTTTTCTAATGGCAGCTTGTACAGTGATACTCGCCACTATAGCGCTCCACGGCAGCGCCCTGGCATCTCCAAAGGGATGGAGGTGCGCGTACACCGTTGTCGTGTTCAAATTTCGTGGAAAGATTGACACCTACGAGTATCACTGTTTTGGAAAACGTTTGACTGAAACAAGAGCGCGAGCGCGTGCACGATGCCAAAGAATTAGCGGAACCTGCAATACGGGGGCGTGTCTACCGCTAGAATTTACTCCAAGACCATCCTGCGAACGCTAGTTTTTCGCTCGTTTTGGCGAGAGACATGCGAAGCTGGCGAGCGTCAAGATCCGCATCAAACTTTGAGTGTCGGAGCGCCGACTGGGCTAGGTCGCTTCGGCAGGCTACGTGTGGGCAGTTGTTGTTCTGGCTCCTAGAGGAACAGGTCGTTTGCACAGAAATTCGAGGTCGCGGAGCCGATTGGTTGGGCACCTCTGATTGGGGCACCGCTGTTGCGCAGATCCGGGAATTGAAGAGTTTCCTCCCGTCGCTAGTAATTTGGACTGCGCATGCCGGGCGGAAGTACGCATCGCTGGTTTGTCATTGACCGACAAAGAACTAGACGCGCGCGCACATCAATTGTATCCATTTTGTCATCGCACCGTTCCGGCTATGCAGCCTATATCTGCTCTACGCACTGTCGGACGGTTCGGAAGACACTCTTGCCCACGGATTGGGCATCAGCGCCCGTAGCTCAGCTGGATAGAGTACCAGATTCCGAGTCTGGGGGTCGCACGTTCGAATCGTGCCGGGCGCGCCAAAGATTTCAGGTCCGTTCCGGGCACATAGGTTACATTTTATTCTTGAGACATAGGGAACACTTTTGGGCCGAAAGGGTTTGCTATCGGCTCCAGTCTGGCCGTCTCGTGATCGAAGTATCCGAGATCGTAGTTCATAAAGCTAACAAGCCATATTCTATCCTC
>JBPCWA010000266.1:0-4148 GCA_051009975.1 Hyphomicrobiaceae bacterium | reverse complement strand
GCTTTGCGCTGTTGCGGTTGTAGCGCGAGCACGCTCTCGAGAGAGCTCGCCAATGCGCCCGCGTTGGCTTCGGGAACAAGCCAACCGGTCCGATCCTGATGACTATATTCGGGCTCTGCTAGAATTGTTTCCGGTGGGGCGCCAATGCGGGTTGCGATTACGGGACATCCCACACCTTGGGCCTCAGCAGCTGTTCGACCAAAGGCTTCAGGTTCTATCGAGGCGATTACTGCAACGTGGGCTGCAGCAAAGGCTGCTGGCATGTCATGCTCATGCCCGACGATAAGCACATGTGGATCGAGCTTTCTGGCAGCGATCATGCTCTCTAGCTCAGTTCGATACGAGGCCCGACCTTGGTCCGCACCAGCCAGAACAACGGTTACACCATCGAGTAAACCGTCGTGTCGTAGTTGATCGATGGCCTCGATGAGGATTGATTGACCTTTCCAGCGTGTCAGCCGCGCGGCTTGCAGGATAATTCGGTTCGCCGCAGCAACATTCCAACGCGCTCTTGTTGACGCGATTCGATCTGGAGAAACAGCTTCACGAGAAAACGAGCTGTCAATCCCGCGATGGATAATGCGAATCATCCCTGGAGACGCGCCGTAGCGTTGCTGTATCAAATGGGCGGTGTAGTTGGAGTTGGCAATCACTCTGTCGGCTCGCGCCATAACACTATTGTAAAGACGCTTGATCGGTCCGTTTTCACTGTATGCCCCATGATAGGTTGTGACGAATGGCAATTTTAGGTGGCGGGACGCCATCAGTGCGCTCCACGCTGGCGCTCGACTGCGGGCATGGATCAAGTTGATTTCCTGCGCGCGGGCAATGGCAATGAGGCGCTGGGCATTGCGCACTATGGTTAGTGGATTCTTTGTCGCAACGGGCAAGTGAATGATCTCGCTTCCGTGTTGGATAGCTTGCGTCTCCAGCCGACCTCCTTCGGTCGCAATGAGTGAGCGTCCGCCGCTACTAACGACAGCCGAACCAATCTCTATGGCTGACAACTCCGCGCCTCCGGTGTCGAGTTCCGGGACGACCTGTAGTACTGTTGGCATAATCTTCAGTATCTTTGTTGGCTTAATGTCTTCGACGGCCCAATCCTGTCCGCTGGAGTGCAGTTAACTCTACAAGTAGCAACGAGTGCACCTAAATGAGTGATGTCAGCCCGCAGTACCTTGCAGTTGGAGCGGGTAGCGACTCGCGCAAGATCGCATACTTAACGGACGTAGGGCAATCGCCGGGTGTACTTTGGTTGTCCGGCTTTAAGTCCGACATGATATCGATGAAAGCGTCCGCACTGGCGGAGTGGTGTTGCAGCCAGGGTCTTAGTTTCACGCGTTTTGACTATTCCGGCCACGGCAGGTCTGGAGGACGTTTCGAAGATGGTACGGTGAGCCGCTGGTTGGAAGAGGCCGTGGCGATCATGGAGACTGTTACAACGGGTCGGCAGGTTGTCGTGGGATCGAGCATGGGTGGATATATCGCATTGCTGATGCTGAGGCAGCTCCTTTCGACAGGTGAGAGCGCGGCAAACCGGATCCATAGTTTGGTTCTTATCGCGCCGGCTTGGGATATGACCGAAGCGCTGATGTGGGATCAATTTCCAGATCCTGTGAAACGCACGATCATGGACCAAGGATACTGGTTGCGACCGTCGCAGTATGGCGAGGCCTACCTCATTACGCGCAATCTCATTGAAGATGGACGCTGTCATTTGCTTGGGCCAACACCATGGAACCCGGGCCGATCAGTGCATATCATTCATGGCCAGCAAGATTCGGACGTTCCATTTGCACACGGCGAAAGATTGCGCGATCTTCTGCTCGGTGAACACGCGGTATTGACTGCCGTGCCGGATGGAGAGCATCGTCTGTCGCGCCCGCAAGATCTCCAACGCATTTTCAAAACTATTGGCCAATATGCTTACACTGCAACGGATTAGAGCACGCTCAGCGATCGAGGGTGGTGGTTCGCAGTGTTGGAGTGATGCCTGCGTGTACCGGATTGGGGTTTAGCCCGCCGGCGAGAGCCGATAGCAGCATTCTTGAGCCGGCGCGACGCGCAGTGGCCTCTGGCACCAACCACAATCGGTAGTTCGACGTCTCAACGGGATTTTGACAGGTTAAGGACCGGCCTTTGATCGCGCAAGACGTATCCGCCTGACCGCGAAGGGCCCTTCTGCGATCATGGCGGATCCATCCGAGATCAATCGGCTGAACCGCAGCAGTGTGGTCATACAAGGCAACCCTGCGAAAGACGCAGCGCGTTTGGTTGCGACAGGCTCCAGCCCGCTGGCCAATGGAATTGAACGGGCCAAGTGCGCGACTGCGACGTAATCTGCGGGCCGGCGCGACCGGTCCATTACTGACATAACAATTCTTACCCATGCAGAGGATGGGGTCTGCGGTCTGAGCGAAGCGCGGAGAACTACGCTGACTTGGACGGAGGAACAATAAAACGGCCACGCGCGAACTCGGACCATCCGCAAGAGGACCGCGCGTAACAGTGAGGGCACCTGAGCCGAATTTCACACCGAGGTTTCGTCGGGGTTTCACCCGACTCGCCAAGCTCGAGCTCACTCTCTGGCCGTTTCCAGGGGAATTGTTGGTGAAATCCAATCTTCTGCGCGAGAGGGCAGCCCGCGAGCTACGGAGTTTGTCTGTCAGTTCTTGAAGCTCTATTCGGCGCTCCGCTTCCAGCAGCTCTTGCGCTGCTCCAGATTGCTGCGCGCGCAGATTGGGCTCAATTGCCGCACGGGTCTCCCGCGAGCCTGTTTCGTTGGCTGGCCCATCGATGAACCGTTGCGCGAGCGCATGAGCCGCATCGCCGACGGGCGAGTCTGCCACCGCCACAACACTGGTCAGCACACTAACGGCTGCGGCGGCTGCGGACATGATCGCTATGACAATACGTGTCACCGGTGCCCTCAACTAAAAAAATCAGTGCCAATGGCGATGAGAGCCGGACCGGGGTGCCAGGTCATCTGGCAAATCATCCAGCCACGTATCACAACGCCCTACGCGCTATTAGTTATGCTGTTCTGTTCTGAACATTGAGTGAACAGAAAGACAAGGGCGTGAAATCATAGGTCTTGTGCGATGGCAGTGAGACCCTCACGATAAGTCGGATATCGTAATTGTACGCCTAGGTCTCTTTTGATCTTGGCGTTATTTACCCGCTTAACTTCACTATAGAAGCTTCGTGCCATTGGTGACAGATCTGCGGCATCAAATGGAATATCAGGGAGAGGCGGCAAATCCAGTAAGTCGGCCGCATATGCTATGACATCTTGAGGTGCCGCAGGCTCATCATCTGCCACATTGTAAATGCCATTTCGTTGTGGCCGCTCGATGCCGGCCGTGACAATAGCTGCAATATCTGCGACATGGATTCGATTGAAAACTTGTCCTGGTTTGATGAGGCGTCTCGCCCGTCCAGATTTGACAGCGTCTATGGCACTTCGTCCGGGGCCATAGATTCCGGCCAATCTGAACGTCTGCAGGTGGACGCACTGCTGCCGCGCGAACGCGGTCCAAGCATTTTCCGCGGCTAATCTTGCGATGCCGCGCGAGGATCGAGGCTGAGTTGATGCGGTCTCGTCAATCCAGACCCCACCATGGTCGCCATAAACGCTTATCGACGACAAATAACCGACCCAACGTATGTCAGTATTTTCAACGAGGTGGGGCCGACAGTGTTGCAGTACGACGTCACCATCTGCATCGGGCGGGATGGAGACGAGAATGTGTGTTGACGATGCGAGCTCCTGCCTGAGATCGGCTGTCAGTTCCGGGCCGTGAAACTGGTAAGCGGTGACACCACAAGAAGCGATGGCAGTTGCCCCGGCTTGCGATCGAGAGGTTCCTGCCACGTGCCAGCCAGCCGCTAGTAACGATTGCGCCAGAGTCCGCGCGCTATATCCAAATCCGAAACAAAACAAGCGGTTCATGGGTACCTTTTGGCGATTGAGGAATGAGATCCAGGATTATGATACAAACAGCCGGACATCTGTCCCGGATAATTTCACGCTCAGCAGCGACCACGCCGCGGTCCGACTGCCACTGCACGTTGCCGGGCTCATAGCTGCGCTGCGGGGGCGAGGGAGCTGCTACGGTGCTGCAATGAACTCGTGACCAGGCTAGGAT
>JBPCWA010000265.1:0-15167 GCA_051009975.1 Hyphomicrobiaceae bacterium | reverse complement strand
TCGATACAGTGATCACTAACGCACTAATCATCGACCACAGCGCAATTCTCAAGGCCGATGTCGGCGTCAGAGGAGGACGCATCGTTGCGATCGGGAAGGCAGGCAATCCAGATATCCAACCCAATGTGGATATCGTTATCGGGCCGGGCACAGAGGTTATAGCCGGCGAAGGTAAAATACTAACGGCAGGTGGTTTCGACGCCCATATTCACTTCATCTGTCCGCAACAGATTGAAGAAGCAGTTATGTCGGGCATTACGACGATGCTCGGCGGGGGCACGGGGCCAGCAACAGGTACCAATGCGACGACCTGCACCCCTGGTCCCTGGCACATCGAAATGATGCTTCGGTCCGCGGATTCTTTTCCCGTCAATCTTGGGTTCGCGGGCAAAGGTAACGCCTCTAATCCAGCTGCGCTTATAGAGCAAGTCGAGGCTGGAGCATGTGCTCTGAAGCTTCACGAAGACTGGGGCACGACGCCTTCAGCTATCGACTGCTGTTTAGGAGTTGCCGACAACTATGACGTCCAGGTGATGATCCACACCGATACACTCAACGAGAGTGGCTTCGTCGAAGATACTATTTCCGCATTCAAAGATCGTACCATACATGCATTTCACACGGAGGGTGCTGGAGGAGGACATGCACCAGATATTATTCGTGTGGCGGGTCTAAAGAACGTGTTGCCCTCATCAACCAATCCGACGCGACCATTTACCGTTAACACGATCGATGAGCATCTCGACATGCTTATGGTCTGTCACCATCTCGATCAGTCTATCCCAGAAGATTTGGCCTTCGCGGAGAGTAGAATTCGCAAAGAGACAATTGCTGCTGAGGACATACTTCATGATATTGGTGCGCTGTCCATGATCGCGTCCGACAGCCAGGCCATGGGGCGGGTAGGAGAGGTTATTATTCGAACATGGCAGTCCGCCCACAAGATGAAAATTCAAAGAGGCGCACTGCCGGAAGATCATGGCAATGCTAACGATAATTTCCGCGTCAAACGCTACATTGCAAAGTACACCATCAATCCGGCGATTGCCCACGGCGTGTCAGCGCATGTCGGTTCGGTGGCTCCAGGGAAGCTTGCCGATTTGGTGCTATGGTCACCTGCATTCTTCGGCGTCAAACCCGATCTTGTGATCAAGGGTGGTGCGATTGCCGCGGCATTGATGGGAGATCCGAATGCGTCAATCCCGACACCCCAGCCCGTTCACTATCGGCCGATGTTCGGCGCCTTTGGCTCCGCTTTGACGTCGACATCAGTTACGTTTGTATCAGGCGCAGCTGTTGCGCAGGATCTCGGCGCAGCATGGGGACTAGAAAAACCTCTAGTAGCGGTCGAAAACGTGCGTGGCGGCATTTCAAAGGCCGATATGATTTTGAATGATGCTACTCCGGAGATCAGCGTCGATCCCGAAACATACGCGGTGCATGCGGATGGTGAGCTATTGATATGTGAACCCGCGTCGGAACTGCCAATGGCGCAGCGCTATTTTCTATTCTAAAGCGGGCGTTATGAGATGCAACGAGCACTTATTCGACTTTCTTCAGAGGACCCTCGCGTCGCGAAAGCTCGTTTTGTAATCACGTTAAAGCGAGAAGATCGCTACAGGCGGCGCGTTATGCTTACAACGGACTGCGGTCAGCCGTTCCTGCTTGACTTGGCTGAGGCAACCTACTTCTCTGACGGAGACGCGATGGTTCTCGACAACCAAGACATAATTATTGTGCGAGCTGCTCCTGAGCGCTTGTTGGCTATCAGCGCGCCGGATCCATCCGCTTTGATGAAGATCGCGTGGCATATTGGCAACCGTCATACACCCGCAGAAGTCACGCTGGATGTGCTGTACATCAAGCATGACCATGTGCTCGCGGATATGGTGATCAGGCTCGGTGGTACTGCGACGCTAGTGGAACGAGCATTTGAACCTGAAGGTGGTGCGTATGGCGGTCAAGCATCCATGGAGCATAGCCATCATCATCACGACGGTCGAGTTCATCAAAAGGATCGGATCCGAAAACTTTAACGTTACAGTCAGCAGGATTGTCTATGCGGTACGACCTTCCAGACCGGGCAGGGTGCTCTGGTCAAGGGCTAACATCGCCGACTGAGCTATTCGTTTGGTTCTCTCCGTCATTCCCAGTAGGAGGGTTTGCGTATAGTCAGGGGCTCGAGACGGCAGTTGCTTATGGTTGGATCAAGAATCGTCAATCTCTGACCGAATGGGTTGCAGCGCTTCTGCGTCATGGCGGGGTTTGGAATGATCTCGTCCTAATCGCCTTAATCTTGCGTGCTAGGGAGGAGGAAATTTTTCACCTTTGCGAACTCTCCTCAGCACTGCAACCGTGTAGAGAGCGATACGACGAGGCCATGATACAGGGGCGCAATTTCTGTGAAGCTTACCGCGCTGGATGGGCGCGGGAAGATTCGCTGTTGGTCAGACTCCAGACGCTCGCGGAGATAACACTTCCGATCGCGGTAGGACTTGCGGCGCGCGACTATGCGATAGCGTTGCGTCCAACACTTGAAGGCTATGCTGTCGCCTGGCTCAATGCGCAACTGGCCTCCGCGATGCGGTTAGGCGTTATTGGACAATTTGATGGGCAAGCCATTACAGCGATCATGATGGCCGAAATCCGCTCAACTGTCGGGCGAGCTGCGATTGCAACCGAGGAAGATTTGGGGACTGCCGCATTTGGCGCGGATCTTGCGGCTATGCTGCACGAAACATTATCAACGAGGCTATTTCGCTCATGATTTCTCCACATGGACCTCTTCGCATCGGGATTGGTGGTCCCGTCGGGTCGGGGAAAACGACACTGACCGCCGCCCTCTGTCGAGCGATGGCTGCGACAGTCGATATGGCCGTCGTTACCAATGACATCTATACGCGCGAGGACGCGGAATTCTTGATGCGCGCGCAAGTCCTACCTTCCGATCGCGTCGTTGGGGTGGAAACAGGGGGATGTCCGCACACGGCAATTCGCGAAGATTGTTCGATAAATCTCGCTGCCATCTCAGATCTTCGCGCGCGATTTCCGAATCTAGAATTGGTTTTGATTGAATCTGGCGGAGACAATCTTGCTGCCACTTTCTCTCCCGATCTCGCTGATTTGACGATTTACGTGATTGACGTAGCACAAGGTGAGGAGATTCCACGCAAAGGCGGACCTGGAATTACAAGTTCCGATTTACTCGTCGTGAACAAGACTGACCTGGCACCTCACGTCGGGGTGAACGTTGACAGCATGCGAGCTGACGCCAACCGTATGCGCAACCAGAAACCAGTTGTTTTTGCCAGTCTGAAGACAGGGTCAGGGATCGCAGAGGTCGTAGACTTTGTTCGCCGCCAAGGCGGCATTGATCCCATCTCGAGTGAGCCGATTGGCGCAGAGTAGTCCCTGGTACTGAGAGTTAGGGGGTAGCGTCGCAAGGGGTTGGGTGCCGCCTTGGATGCCGAGATTTGCTCTGTGGGCCGCTGTGGCCGCCTTGGCACAACCAAGCACACACTTGATAACTGGTTTGGTTTTCTTCCCGACATTTCCCCCATCGGCGGATCGCTATAGTCTTTTGCGCACAATGCGTCGCATTGCGTATGCGGTCTTCGAGCGGTTTCCCGACGGGTGCCATTGAAGGAGTAAATTTGGTTGCCTCCGTTTCAGTTGCGGCCGCACTCTGTGCGGCATTCCTTTTTGCGTTGGGGGCCCATGTTCAACATCTGGGACTAACGTCGCACAATACGCGCCAAGCCACCGTTGTAATTGTCGGTACCACGGCAGCGCTACATTGGCTTGTTGCACCATTCGCGATCTCTCCGACCTACTGGTGGACGAGCGCGACACTCTTCTTCCTTATTGCTGGACTTGTGCGCCCGACCCTATCAATCACGTTCTGGGTCGAAGGAATAAATCGTCTCGGTCCTACCCTGAATGCTGGATTTTCGGCCAGCAGTCCTATTTTTGCCGCCGCGTTTGCGATTCTGCTACTCAACGAGCCATTGAGTTCACAAATTGCTCTGGGCACCGCGGGCGTCATTGCTGGCATTTTAGTCAGTTCGGTACGCACAACAAATATTGCTCAAACCTGGCCTCTGTGGGCAGTGTCGTTGCCTCTCGCTGCTGCGGCTTGTCGGGCTGCGGCCCATGCGATCACGAAGTTAGGGTTTGACGTGCTCTCAAGCCCGATTTTTGCTGGACTTGTCTCGACCTCACTTGCGTTCGTCCTGTTGTTGGGACGATTTATCGTGAGTGGTGAAAAATTTGACTCTCCCCCCAAACAGATCGGTTGGTTTGTAGTCTCTGGGATGACCAGTGCAGGCGGCGTATTTCTCCTTAATCTCGCACTTCAACATGGCCAGGTGCTTACGGTTTCGCCAATCATTGCGAGTTCACCGGTTTTTGCATTGCTGCTGGCCATATTTGTGTTCCGTCGTGAAGTGTTGACATGGCGAACAGTGGTGACGATCTCGTTGATTGTTCTTGGTGTTATTTTGGTTGTGACGGATCGAAGTGTCTCGTAAATGTGCCAAAGTGGATGTATGAATGAGCGCGAGGCGATAGAGGTGATGTATGCAATTCGCCTCTCGGTTCACCAGATCCCGCCGCTGTCTAGCTCTTCATGAGACGGCGCTTCAATCTAAACTTTGAAGTCTGTGATGTCGCTCAAAAATACGAAAATCGCTGTTGTCGGCGCTGGGATCCTCGGTGTATCTACGGCTGAATGGTTACGCAGAGATGGTGCCGATGTCACCCTGATTGATCGGCATGTGCCTGGCGGACCGGAGCAGGCAAGTTATGGCAACGCAGGCGTTTTGGCCCGATCGTCGATCGTACCGGTGGCCGTTCCCGGACTCTTGCGCAAAATTCCTGGTATGTTACTTGACCCGGACAGCCCGCTGTTCCTGCGCTGGCAGTATTTGCCGCGTCTTCTCCCGTGGCTAGTGCGCTTTCTGGCCAATGGTCGCGAAGAAAAAGTCCGGGCAATAGCGAGCGGCCTCTGTTACATCGTGGGAGATAGTGTTGAGCAACACATGGCGCTCTCGAAAGGAACCGATGCAGAGACCTTCATCCGGACAGGCCCGTATGCCCTTCTATACAGGGATCGTAATGCGTTTGCGAATGACAAACTTGGTTTCGCTTTGCGTAAGGCGCATGATTTCTCGTGGGAGGAGCGCAATAGAGAGGCGCTGGTTGCTGAGGACCCCGAACTTGGAACAGCCTATCAATTCGGTGTATTTATGCGGGATCACGGCTGGATCAACGATCCCGGTGGCTATGTATCGGCTCTGGTGACGTTTTCCGCAAGAGCGGCGGCGCGTTTTGGCAGACCGAGGTCAAGGAGATTTGTCCGACAGTACCACAGGGGCCAATCGAGGTTCAGGGTATTGGTGAGCGACGTAGTTTCGATCGCGTTGTTCTGTCTGCCGGCGTTTGGTCGAGAGTTCTTGCAGAGCGACTTGGTCATCGCGTTCCGCTGGAAAGCGAGCGCGGCTACCACATTTTGTTTCGGTCCCCCTCTATTGAACCACCGGTACCCTACCTCATGACCGACGCCAAGGTTGTGGCCACACCAATGGTGAAGGGAATTCGTTGCGCAGGTCTTGCTGAGTTCGGCGGCACGCTTGCTGGACCTTCCGACGCTCCTCTGCGCCTGATTGAACGGCGCATGAGAGAACTCTACCCCAGTCTTGAATGGGACGGGATTGAAACTTGGCTTGGTCATAGACCCGCGCCAGTTGACAGTTTGCCGTTCATCGGTGAGAGCGCCAGAGCTCACGGTGTTTACTTCGCTTTCGGAACTCACCATATCGGATTGACAGCAGGACCCAAGATTGGGCGCCTCGTTACGGATATGATCCAAGGCCGCACCCCAAATTTCGACGTGGCTCCCTATAGGGTCGGGAGGTTCGACCCGTAAGGATGCGGTCTGTAGGTATTGGCCAGTAAGTTGTATTGACCTCATCAGGGTTTCGCGAATCGACCGACACATCGACCGACTTTCGGGGTGGTAAGATCGCAAAATCGCAAGGTGATCCGGTACATACAGCGTCTACATCACTGCTCAATTCCGCGTCGGTCCGGCGGCGCCTCCCTCGATGAAGGCGTTTCTGCCTTGTTCGCCGCTGTCGGAGGTTTCACGCAAAATGTCGTTAAACACCCCAAGCATGAGAAGCAGCACGAGCGCGAAAACTAAGATCGTCAAGAATGTACTATGACGTCGATTGAGGTCTTCAATCTCGAGATCGTGAGTGAGTTCCGAGCGTTGACTGAGACCGAACATACGTCTGTGGAATTCACGCATTATGTTGCCGCGATCGACCACGTCTACTCCGGCACGAGTCGCGATTTGTTGGGCAATGGTTGGAAAAGGGAATTTTGGATCATCGTCTCGTTCGTTGGCACGTCCGAGCGGAATGGGCTCTCCAGACTTGGTAATGATCCGTACAGATTTCATCATCATCGGCGCAACTGAGCCGCCAAAGATCTCCCGTCGTGTCTCGATTTCTTTGATTTCCTCATACGGAATACGACGTGTCTCGTAGGGCAACCACGGAGTGACGCCACCACCGCCCGAAGGCAATGTAAAAGATACAGCTTTTTTGCCGACATTAACCTCGCTGCGAAGTGAAAAGATCAACTCGAATAGAATGAGGACCATTAAGATCGTAAAAACCAAAGCCAATACTGTCAGTTGCACAGTATCAACCCAAAGGCCAACGCTGAACCGCTGATAAAGCATAACTGGCAAGCTAATGTAGAAGGGTAGAAGGAGAACAAATGCGATCGAGAAAAAAAGCTTACGTCCAGCACCGCATTCATAATACGTTTCCTCCTGTCCGCGTTCAGAGGCTACTTTAGATCCGTTTGTCGGCGCCGAACTTGTGTCCGCCATAAGGCTTCTCCTTGTATGAGTATGCCATCGCGCAGAAGTCAGTTAGACAGGATTTTCTTGACGGTTCGCATTACCTTAGAAGTGGCAAGTATACGCATCGGGTGTTTGCACAAAAAAGCATGGGTATGCTCTCAGATCTGAGCATGCTGTAAGTAGGACACGCATAGGTCAATCCGTGGCAATCAGTTGTCCATCGCGCATACTACAGCACTAATATGGGTCCGAACCGTGAGCGCAGCCGATGCCGCAGCGTTTTACACAAAGGAAGTTGAATGAGAATGTTTGCTAAATCGGCTGTCCTGCCGACCGTTGACACGGCGCTTGCAGGGCGTCCAACCGCAATAAAAACGGCTGAACGTCATTTTATATTCGATCGCCCACTCAAGGGCCCCTTCGGCGAAACCATGCAGACTGCGATATTCGGCATGGGTTGTTTTTGGGGAGCCGAACGCATGTTTTGGCAATTGGGAGAGAAGAAAATCTGGACGACGGCTGTCGGTTATTCTGGCGGCTACACACCTAACCCAACCTACGAGGAAGTGTGCACTGGGAGAACGGGGCACAATGAGGTCGTACTTGTGGTTTTCGAGCCGGACGTAATCGACTATGAAAAACTGTTGCGAATCTTCTGGGAGGGGCACGATCCAACCCAAGGCATGCGCCAAGGCAACGATATGGGAACACAGTATCGTTCAGGGATTTACATCACTTCTGAGGCACAACGGGTTGCTGCCGAGGAGAGCCACAGCGAGTATCAACGCGTCCTCTCTGCGAATGGCTATGGACCCATTACTACTGAAATATTGGACGCTGGCCCAATCTATTACGCTGAGGACTACCACCAACAATATCTCGCCAAAGTGCCCCACGGTTACTGCGGTCTCGGCGGTACGGGCCTAACTTGTCCCGTCACGTCGAATTAGCCATCAAAATTGAATTGGCGTGAGCACCTTATGATCGATGATATTTCGCGGGGTACTGTCCCACACTCTGTCTCGGCTCCCGATACACATGTCACCTCGATTGGAGACAATATTCTGCACTTCGGACGATTGCTGCGGGCGGCTGGGTTGCCCGTGGGCACTGGGCAGATAATTGATGCTGCCCGGGCCGTGGCGGCAGTGGGATTGACGGATAAAACTCGCCTCTATTGGGCGCTGCATGCTGCCTTGGTAAAACGGCGAAGCGAACGTGCCCTGTTCGACCAAGCCTTCGCCATTTTTTGGCGCGATCCAGGTTTCCTAAGTCGGATGATGTCTCTGATGATTCCTCAAACCTCGGCACCGCGGACTGATGATCAAGAAGCACTATCGCGGCGTCTGTCCGATGCACTCGCGGCATCGCAATCGGCACCCAGACCAGAGATGCCGGAACTGTTGGATGTGGATGCTTTCGAAACTTTCTCGGATCAACAGACCGATCGCAGCAAAGACTTCGCGCAGATGAGTGGCGAAGAATTGCGAGCTGCCCAAGGAGAAATCCAAAAAATCCGACTTCTGCGCCTGGACGTTCTGACACGCCGTTATGAGTCTGCGGAAGTCGGAGCCAGAGTTGACCTTCGTCGCATGCTCAAGGATGGAGCGACGAAAGGTCCTGACCACTTGCTCTTGCGCTGGCGTCGCCGCCGCCGGCGGCGGCCACCGTTGGTGATCCTTTGCGACATATCAGGTTCCATGGATTCTTACGCACGCGTATTCCTTCACTTTCTCTACGCTCTCAAAAGCGACCGAGACCGAGTTTCATGCTTTCTGTTTGCCACCCGACTTCACAATGTTACCCGGAAACTGGAAAACAGGGATCCAGATGCGGCTATCGCAGCTGTAGGCAGCGATGTGACAGACTGGTCTGGCGGCACACGTATTGGTCAGTGCATCACTATGTTCAACAGAACTTGGGCACGCCGTGTGCTCGGTCAGAATGCACACGTCCTGCTTTTCACCGATGGGCTCGACCGTGAAGGTGGGGAGGGTATGGAGCGCGCTATTCGCCGTCTCGCGGCATCGTGCCAGAAACTCGTTTGGGTTAATCCACTATTGAGATATGACCGATATGAGCCAATAGCTGCTGGCGCGCGGATCTTGAACCGCTATGCTAGTGAGACGCGCAGTTGCCACAGCATCAACAGTCTCGCCGAACTAGCGCGCGCGCTCAACACACAGAGCTAGGAGTTGCCCCAGAAGCAATATACTTTCTGTCACGCCGAAAGCCTGTCCCTTTCTCTTGTCCGATTTATGTAACTGACCGTTAACCTGCCATCTAAGAGGCAAGGCCACGCTGTTTCAACAACCCGTTCGCCGAAGGTAACTTTCCACGAAAAGCCAAGTAAGCGTCTTCGCCATCACGTGTGCCTCCGGCAGCATAGACAAAGGTACGCAACCGCTCTGCTGTTTCTGGATCGAAGACATCGCCGGTTTCTTCGAACGCCGTAAATGCATCAGCGTCCAGAACCTCGGACCACATGTAGCTGTAGTAGCCTGCCGAGTATCCATCACCGGAAAAAATGTGCTGGAAATGGGGTGCTCTATGGCGCATAGCTATCGCGCTCGGCATTCCCAGTAGGTCCAGTTGATGCCGCTCAAATATCGATGGATCGGTGCCAGGTTGGAAGTTCGGGCCATGAAAGGCCATGTCGACCAGCGCGGAAGCCAAATATTCCAATGTTGCAAACCCTTGATTGAACGTCTGAGCTGCTTTGATCTTCTTGATTAATTCGGCCTGTATCTGGTCGCCGGTTTGGTAGTGACGGGCGAACTTGGTGAGTATCTCGTCGGTCAGCAACCAATGTTCGAACAGTTGGGATGGTAGTTCAACGAAGTCGCGTTCGACGTTGGTTCCAGCCAAAGAGCCGTAAGTAACGTCTGATAGTAGTCCGTGTAAGGCGTGGCCGAACTCATGGAAGAGTGTCTGTGCGTCGGTGAATGAAAGCAAGCAGGGCTCGCCTTCTTGTGCCTTGGCAAAGTTCATTACATTTAAGATTATGGGGGATTCTTCAGAGTTGAATTTGCGCTGGCGACGGAAGGCGCTCTTCCAGGCGCCGGAACGTTTTGACGAGCGTGCAAAATAGTCTCCCATGAATATGCCAATGTGCCTCCCACTCATGTCCTTCACTTCCCAGGTTCGAACATCCGGGTGAAAACGGGGCAGATCATAGTTTTCAATGAAGGATAGTCCGAATAGCTGCTCGGCGGTGTGAAACGCCGCGGCGATCATCTGTTCCAGCGGCAAGTAAGTCTTCACTTCGGCTTCATCTAGCGCATAGTCCGCCTGCCGCACCCGTTCAGCATAATAACGCCAGTCCCATGGTTCGATCGGGGTATTCTGGCCGTCAGCCCTTGCAGCCTCGGTGAGCCGCGCGCATTCGCGTTGTGCGGCCGCCAGCGCGGGCGTCCAGACTTTTTGGAGTAGGTCGTTTACGGCTGCGGGCGTCTTTGCCATGGTGTTTTCTAGTTTGTATTCGGCGAATGTCTCAAAACTTAGCAGCCGCGCTCGCTCCTGCCTTAACTGCAGTATTTCAGCAATGATTGATCGATTATCTGTCTCACCTCCATTTTCTCCGCGCGATACCCAAGCCTTGAACGCCGTCTCACGCAAATGACGCTGTGACGCAAAACTGAGAAATGGTTCAATCAGCGAGCGAGACAACGTAACAGCATAAGGTGTGCCCGTGCCACGCTCAGTTGCTGCCGCGGCTGCAGACTTCCGGACGAAAGCGGGCAGTCCCAATAGATCCGCGTCGGTTTTGAGAGGGAGCACAAACGCGTTCTCGTCCGCGAGTACGTTCTGCGAGAACTTGGTGCCCAACTCGGCGAGCCGCTCGGTGATGTCGTTAAGACGAGTTTTATCAGCTGAGTCCAAACTTGCGCCTGCGCGCACAAATGATTGATATTTGCGCTTCAGAAGTTGCCTTTGCTCTGCTGTTAAACCAAGGGATTCCCTTGACTCATGCACTGCGGCAATCCGAGAAAACAAAGCACGATTCGATGTTATAGAATTGTAATGTGCTGCCATTCGCGGTGAAAACTTACGTTCAAGGGCCTGCATTTCCGAACTCGTATGGGCGCTGGTCAAGTTCCAGAAGACCCCCGAAACCTTCTCGAGAAGTTGACCTGCCGCCTCCAGGGCCAGAATTGTGTTGTCGAATGTTGGTTCCGCTGACGACTCTGCGATCTGTTCAATTTCGTCTTTGTGTAGCGCCAAAGCTACCTCAATTGCTGGTTCAAAATGTGAAGCAGCAATATTCTCAAATGGCGGCATTGCGAATGGTGTGTTCCAATTTTGCACGAGTGGGTTGTCGGTTGCGGCAACCGTCATGATTGATCCTCTCTTTCGAAATTAATAAGTTTGAGTTTCAGTCACGTCTCCCGGGTCGTCTGTCACGGTCTTTGCTGAAGGGTCTGGTTTAGACGAATTGGCTGCTGTGGTAGCAGTGCACGGGCGGCAACCGCCGACTTGGCAGGGGAATTGCCTTTGTCCGTTCTTGCTCCCAACGAGCTCTAGGTGTTACGTAGCGGTTCGCGCATTGAGTGAATTTCGTCAGCAGCTATGCGCGATTTTATCTCAGCCAGAATTTGAGCTGCTTCGGATCCTTGGATCCGGGCGATGTCGTCTTGATACTTGAGCAGTGTCCCGAGCGTCGCATCAATGGAACCGGCATCCAATTCGATCGCGTTCAGAACTGTCAATGCTTCCGCCCAGTTGATCGACTCGGCTATGCCCGGGTTCTTGTAGAGATCTGCAGAGCGCAACGACGCAACAAATGCCACGATCTGTCGGGTCAATTCGGTGCCAACATCGGGAACCTTTAACGCTAAAATCGCTTGCTCTCGCTCGGCACTCGGGTAGTCGATCCAATGATAAAAGCAGCGTCGGCGCACTGCGTCATGAATCTCTCGCGTCCGGTTGGAAGTGAGGATGGTAATTGGTGGCTCGATTGCCCGGATCGTTCCAAGCTCCGGGATCGTAATTTGATAGTCCGCGAGGATTTCGAGCAAGAATGCTTCAAATGGTTCGTCTGCGCGATCGAGTTCGTCAATTAAGAGGACTGGCGACGCTCCTTCGCGGCTCAGTTCCAAGGCCTCAAGTAGGGGGCGCCGCAATAAGTACTCGGACGTGAATATATCTCTTTCTATAGAGTCACGAGAAGGTTTTCCCTGCTCCGCCTCGGACACGCGAATATGAAGTAACTGACGCGGATAATTCCATTCATAGACGGCCGCGGAGGCATCAAGACCTTCGTAGCATTGGAGGCGCACCAGTGGGCGGTGGAGTACCGAACTCAAGACTTTGGCAATTTCCGTTTTTCCGACACCGGCGTCCCCTTCTAAAAGCAACGGTTTTTTTAGTGTCAGGGCGAGGAATACGGCAGTTGATGTTGATAAATCAGCTAGGTAGCCGCCATCCGCTAGCATCGCCATCGTCTCGTCGACGCTTTCGGGCGCGGGTCTTTGTGCGGACACGGATGCGGAATTTGACACGATGGTATTTGCCTATAAAGAAACAACTGGAGTAGACACACAACCCGGCGGGCATGCGTTGCCCGCCGGGGAAAAACTCCGCCCAACCACTGCTACGGTTGAAAGAACAGCGGTGATCTGCGGACTAACCGCCGTCGACGGCGCGTTGTGCAAGCACCGAAATCAAGGCAGCACGATATTCTGCACTACCGTGCAAGTCGCCGAGAAGAGCGCTTGGATCGACAGAGACAGTTCTCGCTGCGCTGCCGGTGAAATTACCGGCAAGAGCGGCTTCGATAGGCTGACTTCTGAATACTCCGTCTGCACCAGCGCCGGTAACGGCAACGCGTACCTCGTTCGGATTTTCTGCCGGCCTGGCAACGAAAACACCCACGAGCGGGTAGCGAGATGCGCGTTGCTCGATTTTTGCATAACCCGCAAATGCCGGCTGCGGGAAACGCACTTCCGTCATGATTTCATCGTCTTGAAGCGCGGTGGTGAACATCCCTGCAAAATAATCGTCGGCGGAGATTTGACGTTTGTTGGTGACGATGACCGCGTTTAGCGCGAGAACCGCCGCAGGATAGTCGGCTGATGGATCGTTGTTCGCGAGGGAGCCACCGAGCGTGCCGCGATGGCGGACCTGGGGATCGCCGATGCCACCCGCCAATTTCGCCAATGCCGGAATTGATGACTTTACATCGCCGCTCGCCTCAACTTCAGCATGGGTTGTCATTGCTCCAATGACAACTGTATTGCCGTCCATCCTAATGGATTTGAGGTCGGAAATTGCCGCAAGATCCACGACCGATGAGGGTTGGGCGAGGCGCTGCTTTAACGTTGGCAAGAGTGTCTGGCCTCCGGCCAGGAGTTTGGCGTCGGGGTTTGCAGCGAGAGCGCTAGCGGCTTCGCTGACCGAAGTAGCTCGGACAAAGTCAAATTGATACATCGTTCTGGTCCCTATGATGTGGTCCCGCAAGAGTTCCTATGTTGCAAGTTGGCACCTAGAAGCCAACTTGCGGTCGACTGCCGCTCGCTGTTATTCAGCAGCTAGTTTGGGGGCGGTGGTCTGACATGCACGCCAGACTGCTTCTGCCGAGGCCGGCATGCCAAGGTCATTGGTGCCAATGGCGTCCGTTATCGCGTTGATCAATGCAGGTGGTGACCCTATCGCCCCAGCTTCGCCGCACCCCTTCATCCCGAGTGGGTTGTTGGGACATGGTGTTGTGTGGTGTGAGACTTGGAAGAAAGGTAGATCGTCTGCGCGCGGCATCGTGTAGTCCATGTAACTTGCTGTCTGGAGTTGGCCGTTCTCGTCGTAAACGGCTTGCTCAAGCAATGCTTGCCCCAATCCTTGCGCGATGCCACCGTGGACCTGACCCTCCACGATGCTGGGATTGATGATAATACCAAAGTCATCAGCAGCAACGAATTTAACAACTTCCGTTTGACCTGTTGACGGGTCGACTTCTACTTCGCAAATGTACGCGCCGGCTGGAAAAGTAAAATTGACCGGGTCATAAAACGCGCCTTCTTTGAGGCCGGGCTCTAGATCGGGAGGTAGGTTGTGGGCCGTGTAGGCCCCAAGACAAAGCTCGTGCCATAACAGTTGTTTGTCGGTTCCCTTAACTTTGACAGCGCCATCTTCGATCACGATGTCGCCTTCGGCTGCTTCCAGCTGGTGAGCTGCGATTTTCTTGGCCTTAGCCTCAACTTTATCAAGGGCCTTGGAAATAGCCGACATGCCGACAGCACCCGAACGGGAGCCATACGTTCCCATGCCGAACTGGACCTTGTCTGTGTCTCCGTGAACGATCTGGACATTTTCGAGCGGCACTGAAAGGCGATCGGCAACCAGCTGAGCAAACGTCGTTTCGTGACCCTGACCATGGCTATGCGAACCGGTCAAAACTTCGATGGTCCCGACTGGATTGACGCGTACCTCAGCGCTTTCCCATAGTCCGACGCCAGCGCCTAGCGAACCAACTGCTTGTGATGGTGCGATACCGCACGCCTCTATGTAGCACGATATTCCAATTCCACGTAGCTTTCCGCGCGCGGCAGCTTCAGCTTTCCGCTGACCGATGTTTGAATAGTCGGCTGCTTTCAAGGCTGCATCCAGCGTTGCGTGATAATCGCCGATGTCGTAGTTCATGATCACCGGTGTTTGATGCGGAAACTCGGTGATGAAATTTTTGCGACGTAAATCCGCCGGATCGACGCTGAGTTCGCGCGCAGCGGTTTCGACGATTCGTTCCACAAGATAGGTGGCCTCTGGCCGTCCCGCGCCACGGTAGGCATCAACAGGGGTTGTGTTAGTGTATGCGGCCTTAACATTGCAGTGAATGGCCGGGATATTGTATTGGCCAGATAGCAAAGTGGCGTAAAGATATGTCGGCACACAAGATGAGAACAACGACATGTAGCAGCCAAAGTTCGCAATTGTGTCTACCTTGAAGGCGGTGATCCTATTGTCGGAATCAAATGCGAGTTGCGCTTTCGTAACGTGATCGCGACCGTGAGCGTCTGTCACAAAGGACTCAACTCGCTCAGCGGTCCATTTGACTGGTACGCCTGTTCGCTTTGAGGCCCACAGGCAAACAATCTCTTCTGGGTAGATGTAAATTTTGGAGCCAAATCCTCCACCGACGTCAGGAGCTATGACACGTAGTTTGTGTTCCGGCGCTATCTGATAAAACGCCGACAACACGAGGCGAGCCACGTGCGGGTTCTGACTAGTTGTATATAATGTGTAATGCTCTTCAGCAGCGTCATAGGCAGCTAGGGCAGCTCGGGGCTCCATAGCGTTAGGC
>JBPCWA010000264.1:0-10213 GCA_051009975.1 Hyphomicrobiaceae bacterium | reverse complement strand
TGTCAGGATCGAGCTGTTGAGCGCGCGCGAAGTAAGAATGAGCTTCGACCAATGCACTTTGTTTCAGAAAGCAAGTGGCAATAAGACTGAGCGGAAGCGACGTGAACAACAATCGATCGTAGCCGATTAGGCTCTGATCAGGTCCCTCCGGTCCAAACGCGATGAGGCGTTCGGCTTCCTTGCGGCAGAGTTCGTAGTTGCCATCAAGAGCAAGAAATCGTGCGTGATACCAGATAGTGTAAGGGTCCGCAGGATGTTGACGGCGCATGTCGGACAGGAGTTCAGGAGCGTCGGGTAGCGATACGCTTGGAATGTCAAGATGCATGTCTAGGATGTGCGCATAAACCAAGACATCAGATGGATGTGGCGGACGCTCATTAATAAGAACGAGCGCCTGGCGCCGAGCAGCTTCAGCCTCTCTGTAGCTGCCTAGGCCGGCGAGCGCTTCACCGAGCGCATACCACAGGTACACCCGAGTGGGGTCATCTTTCACCGCATCGTTGAGAATTGGAGCGTTGCGCCGATGCTTGTGTCTGAGATCGCCTTCATAACCGTGGTGTGTGAACTCCACCGGCAAATCGATAATACGACCCTCGCCACGCGCGACTATCGCATTGATGTCTGGTACCACAGATTCGTGAATTTTCCCGCGAAAGCGAATGTCGGGCCGATTCCGAAATAACCGATACTCTCGATACGATGTGAGGCGATGTGAGGCCTGGAATAGAACGCGACCTGCGATCGCGCTCGGGTCAGCGAGAAACGGCGAAATATCGTCTTTTACAGCAACTGTTTCATCGGCATCGACATAAAGAATCCAGTCACCATTTGCCTTGTCGAGTGCGATGTTGCGCGCCCAAGCAAAGTCATTGCACCACTCTACATGCTCCATGATAGCACCGTGCTCTCGCACAATGTCAGGAGTTATGTCGGTAGAGCCAGTATCAATGACAACAACTTCATCGACGAGCGGCCTGATACTCGCGAGGCAGTCACCGATATATGCTTCCTCATTGCGAGCAATGATTGCAGCAGATAAACGCATCGATCCGAAACGCTGTTACTGACTATTCAATGGTTACTACTGGTTGGTTATTCCACCCTGTGGACCCGAATTGGTCGCATTTGCGAAGGCTGACCCTGGTCGCGCCATCATTCCCGACATCGAGAAGGTCGCAATTATCGGCGCAATGTATCCAAACTTTGCCGCCTTCTTCAGAAATTCCCGTCGATCCTCAGAATGGCCTTTGGCTTTGGGCTCACGATCTTGGTCATTTTGGTCCATTGCCTTGCCCCTCGATTCAAGTGTCCAGCCTAACTACCCCGAGCCTACTTTAATGAGATTCTCGGAATTTTACAACCTAGGCGGCCAATGCATGCACAGCATCCAATGGGTGACCAAGGATCAATTCGTATCCCCCCGATTTCGCCAATTTTGTGACTTCCCGGACCAGGATGCGGTGGGTTTGGGAGCCACTGAAGGATCGCTCCAAAATGTTTTGCAGGGTCGCGAAGCTCCCCTTTCGGGTGAGCTTGGTTCTACCGCCATGATTCGGTTCTATCCAGATGACCCGGTCAACTGAGGAAATAGTGATGCCCCACGCAAATCCTGCTTCAAGCGGATCAAAAGCTCGGACAATCTCATGCCCGCTCCCTGCACTTGACATGTTTGGAACGAGGTTTCGCACTTCTGGCACGAGCTGTTCCGTTTTGGGCTTAAGATGAAAACGCCTCGGCAGCGCAATCGCTCGGCCACCTTTGACCAACACCATCTCATCGCCTTCAACTCTGTGTCCCGCATACATCAGGCGCAGGGTCAGGGTTGTTTTCCCAGCACCCTTGTGGCCTAGGAGCATCGTTCGCCGGCCATTGATGGTCACAAGGGCGGCGTGAAGTGCAATCCACTCGCAGAGCATCAATCGTTCAAAGACGCGCTGGTAGACGCGGCTGTAAATGACGTCCAGCACCTCTCCCATACTCTCGAACGTGTCGAGGTGATCTCCTTCCTCCAAAATTTTCCAGGGGCCTGAGCCGCGGACATCGTACGTCAGTACTTTTCTTATTCTGAGTGCTTGCTCGGCGTGCTCGACGACATAGCGAAACGTTTCCGATATGGCCGGGTCCTCGTGTTTGATGACCACTTTGCACGCAAGGACCTGAAAAATGATGCGCCGATCTTCAAGCATCTTTGGATTGGAGCAGGCCGTCAGAAACCATCTGTGACAGGCATTGATCTACATCTTCGACAGGCGGGGCATCTAGACTGTAAAGCGTCGCCACTTTTTTTGCCAACTCGGGCTGGGTATGTGTCGTGTTGCAGAACTCGTAGACGACGCCAGCTGTATAATTGAGATGATGTATGCGATCGGTGCCCGGATCAAACACGATCAGTCCGTCATCTGCTTCGTGCACCTGCATTCCGGGAGTTTGCTCGTAGGTTTTGTGGATCTCACTCATAACGTGCAGCCGATTGTTGGTTTAGATGATTGCGTAAGTGTCAGACCCTGGGCGACTTCTGCAACTCGCTGCGCGACGATTTCCACATCATGATGCTGTTTGACAAAACTCAGGGCACGCCGAGAGAGAGCGGCGGCCAATTGCGGATCGTCGATGAGCATAACAATGAAATCCGCAATACTGCTGTCTTCGTCCGCGACGAGGAGGTGTTCCAAGTGGTTCACGTCTAGACCGCTTGCGGCCGATGGTGAGGCGACGACCGGCACCGCACACATAAATGCTTCCAGGAGTTTTATGCGGCTGCCTCCCCCGGCTCTGAGGGGGGCAACGAAAATGTCAGCTTGCGAATAAAGATCGAAAAGATCTTCGACAAAGCCGTGGAAAGTGACGCCGTCGGCGGTATTGACCCAATCGCCGATAGCCCCATGACCTGCGATATCAAGCGTCGCAGCGGGCCTCCTGCGACGGACCATGGGCATAATGTTCGAGACGAGCCGGCGCACGGCATCGGCGTTGGGAGCGTAAGTCATGTTGCCAACAAACAAACAGCTTCCAGAATGTGCGCAAACGGTTGCACTGCGTGTTGTTGCGCGAGCGGCTCCGGGGGCAGCATTTTGTATTGTTGTAAGCGTCGGCCGATCGACGTCCGATCCCAGCATTTGAGCGGTTTCAGCATCGCTCGCCGTGACGACAGTATCGAACCAATTTGTGCAGTGCTTCAACCAGCGTGCGAGGCCTGCGGCCTCCTGCCGGTTGGCCCGTGCCGCCTCAGTAGCGCCCAAGTCATCATGGATTGCAGCGATGGCGCTCAGTACTCTGGAATCGTTCTCGTCAAGATCAAGAATGAGCTGGGCGTCGGTGTTCCGGAAAGGAAGTGCCGCTATAGCCGTATAGGAGCGCATAACCCAAACCAGATCGAATGCCTTTTCGGTCAATTGTGCCGGCAGGCTGTTCGGGCAAATATTGCGTAATCTAGCAGCCAATGGTTCAGCGGCAGCGAGAGCGGCACGGCTTTGGGCGCTTGCCAGCCAGCTTTTTGCAATCTCGACTGGGTCAGGGAATGAAGCGACATAAATTTGATAGGCATAATGAGCCAGCCATGAGTGACTGGCCTTGTCAACATGTCCACTGGAAATGGGGATGATAGCCACGGTTAGATTGTAGGCTCGCGCCAGACCTTGTACTGTAACACCAGCACGAAGTGCCAAGCCGTTTCCGGTTGGCGCAGGTGCAATCGGTGCGATCAGCAACGCTGATTGACGCAACGATGACTGGTGTCGACAGTTCATGAGCCGTATCCCCCGCAACGTTCACTTTGTTTTTGGGCTGCGCAAGCAAACCGAGCCCTTCCACATTTTACACTATATTGCCATCGAGTCGTCTCGTCGCTTGGTCGAGCCTGATGTCATCTATTTTCATTACCATCACCTGCCATTTGGTGCCTTTTGGGACGAAATTCGACCGCATCTTACACTCAGACGAGTTGAACTGGTTCAAGAGGTTGAAGACGCAGCTTGCAGCGGAATGCATTTTCCTGACCGGTACCTCTATGCGCATCACGCTGACTTTATTCGGCTCGACTCGTTGATCAGGTATGGCGGACTGTATGCCGATATTGATACAGTTTTCGTTCGACCGCCGCCTCGGGAATTATTCGACGAGAGATTTGTGATCGGGCGCGAAATGGATACGCGCGATGTTCTCACCGGTAGACTGCGGCCGTCGCTGTGTAATGCGCTCATGCTATCGGAGGTCGGTTCAATCTTTGCAGCAACCTGGCGCGAGCGTATGTCAGATGCTTTGAACGGGACATGGAGCAATCACTCGGGTTTCTTGTCCCACGAAGTGAGCCGATCCATACCGGATCACGTTCGCGTGGTGCCTGAGACATACTTCTTTCCCGTCGCGTGCACACCTGAAGCGATCGACGGATTTGTCGGTGATGGTCCGACGCGATCGGACTTGTCTCGATGCTATTCCGTTCACCTGTGGGCACACCTCTGGTGGGAAGCATCACGCACCGATTTTTCAAACTGCCACGCAGGTCAAATGACGCTTTCGCACCTGCGCGAGGCTCCGTCGCCGTTGGCCCAGGCCGTTCGGCCTTACCTGCCGAATCTCCAACTCGATGACCTGGGAATTTGACGAGCAATGCCGCGTGATGGCGTCAACTTCATAACCCTTATGACAGGTTGCGGCTACGGCGATGCGGCATGCCAGTACATGGCTGGTCTCTGCCGGCTTGGCGTCGAACTAACATGGACGCCGATCATCGGCGACACGCCCTTCAATCTTGCTCACCAGGCCATATCAGCGCTTATGCAGGAGGACGTTCGTCCCCAGGTCATGCCGCTCTTGCAGCGCAAGTTGGACGCTGAGGCGTTGGTTGTGGCAGTCCCTCCATTCTACTGGCAAAACTTCTGGCGCGAGGCTCTGCCGGACCTTCGGCCCTACACATATATAGCCTGGGAGGTCGAAACAATTCCGCAAGATTGGCTGCCGGCTCTCAATCGATACGAGCGAATTTTCGTGCCCTCAGAATTCAATCGTACCGCGCTCAAGAATGGCGGCGTCATACCTCCCGTTGACGTTATCCCACACGTCGCCCGCGAGGTCTCGCCAGCTGTAGGAAGCATGTCGTGGGGGGAAGTCGAGGACGACGATTATGTCTTTTACACCATTGGAAGTTGGACGGCACGCAAATCAATGGCGGAAATGATAAGTGTCTACTTGGACACGTTCTCACGGCAAGACAAAGTCGCATTGATCGTAAAGACAGATCGGTTGGATCAAATTCAGCGCTATGCCGTTGCCAACGGAGAGGAACAGGACGGCGCACCGCATAGCCAGATGGTTTGGTGGGGTGTGGCTCAATTGCTTGCCGGCCGCAAAAATCCGCCAAAACTGCATTTGATCGCAGATGGTATCTCTCCGCGTGGCATTGATGAGATCCACACGCGTGGCGATTGCTTCCTCAGTTTGACACGCAGTGAAGGATGGGGCCTTGGCGCGTTCGACGCGACGTTGTTTGGTAATCCAGTCATCATTACAGGTTGGGGCGGACATCTCGAATATCTCGGGCAGGATTATCCATTGCTGGTAGACTATCAGTTGCGACCCACAAGAATGTCACCACCGGACGGCTGCTTTCTCTTCTCGGACGACGTCGAGTGGGCACATGCCTCGCAATTGAGCGCGCAAGAAAAACTTCGTTGGGTCTACAACAACCAAAAGGAAGCAGCGGCGATCGGGCGCCGACTCCAGCCAAGGGTCAAGCAGACATTTGCAAGCGAACGCGTTTGTCTCAATCTTGGAGCGTTGATGGGACTCAACGTGGCAGTCCAATGAGCCAACGATCAATGTGCGCAGGCGACAATTGGCCAACGGATGAGGACCTGTTTGGTCATCGCTACGGAAGCGTCCCGAACGATCTTAGGTCAAATCGGTTGCTGGTTCTTGCATGGACAGAACATTATTTTGGTGACGACTATCTTGCACCCAAACGGGTCCCCAACCCCAACGGTCCGGATATTGAACTGACATTCACCACGGACCGCGACCGCCTTGGTGACGCGGACGCAGTGTGGTTTCACGCCCCATCAGTGAATGATGTGCCGCGACGCAAGGAGCAGCCCTGGATCTTGATGAGCATGGAAAGCGACGTCAACTATCCCGCTCTCAAGAACCCTGCGGTGTTGGCGCAATTCGATCATCTCATGACCTATCGATTGGATAGTGATATCCCGTGTGTTTACCCGAATTGGCATCAGTACGGCACCTTCCTGAACCCACCCCCAACGCGGTCCGGCCCGTCTCGTGGGGCTCTTGCGACCTTTATTGCTTCGAATTCGGTACTGCATCGTGACAGCTATGTCTCTGAAATGTTGAAATACGTTTCGATCGATTGTCTGGGCGAATGCCTCCACAATGCCGACATTGAAGCGCTTGGGCCCGCGGGCTGGGCGCGCGGGGCGTGGAAGGGCAAATTGTCCGTTTTGCCGCATTATAAGTTCTATCTGGCCTTCGAGAATTCCATCGCCACGGACTATGTGACCGAGCGCATTTTTCATGCGTTCCAGAGCGGAGTCGTCCCGGTCTACCGGGGAGCACCAAACATTCAAGACTTTGTTCCGGAACAAGATGCGGTGATTGACGCTGCAGACTTCGCTTCACCCAAGGAGTTGGCTCAGTACTTGCGCGCGCTTGACAATGATGATGAGGCGTACGCCAGACATTTGGCCTGGAAGCACGACGGCTACTCACAAAACTTCGAAGCGCTAGTAAACCTTGGCTCCGTCGAGCCACAGTGGCGCATGGCTGTTAAACTTGCACATGGTTGCGATCATTCCTGCCGGTGTGGGGGGCGTTTGCGGCAGGTTGGAGTGTTGCCGTGAATATCACCTACGTCAGCTACGCTACGCGCGAATTTCTTTTGTACCAATCAATCGGGCGCCTTACAGCCGCGAAATTCGGTTGCAATGAATGTCACATATTTGGGCCACAAGATTTGCCGCCGTGTTTCGTTCGGCGTCATTCAAGAACCCTACGGTCGCCCCGTGGTGGTGGATGCTGGATCTGGAAACCGTTTATTGTGCTTCGCACGCTGCAATCGCTGAAGGACGGCGATTTCCTAGTCTATACTGACGCCGCGATGCATTTTGTTGGCGCAGTCGGGAGACTTGTCGAAGCGCTTGAAGGGAACGGACACGATCTGTTGCTATTGGGTGAGGGCTTTTGGGAGCGCCAGTACACAAAGCGGGACGCGTTTGTCCTCATGGCTGCTGATGTGGACGCGATCGTCAACACGCCCCAACGGTTCGCGAGCACTTTCGTCATTAAGAAGTCGCCGTGGTCCATGGATTTTTTTAAGCGGTATTTGGATTTCGCAGAGGATCCACGGGTGTTGACTGATCAACCCAATTGTTTGGGCTTGGCCAATTATCCGGGATTTGTTGCTCACCGCCACGATCAATCAATTTTGAGCATCCTCAGCAAAAAAGAGGGTATTTGTATTCCCAGAAACACATTTGTTCGCGAAGGGTTGCAAGCATGTACGACACAAATTTTGAATCACACGCGCGCGCATCACGCACCGCGAAGAATCATCGATTACTTGAAAGAAGTCGGAATTCTCGATATTGCGGACGTGCTGCAGTTGGCGAGGTTAGCGAAGAGCTCTAGTCGGTCTTCTTCTTGACGCAAATCCAAGGGCGCATCCCGGGTTTTATCCAGGCATTTGGCGCACAAGATGCCAACGTACCTCCACTGCCCTTGATAAATCCATTGTAGTTAAATGCGACAGCGTCCGCGCGCGCCGAGGTTGCCCGCGCGATCGTCTCATAGTCGTCGGGTGCGTACTCCAAATAGTCGATGTCGTGACCATAGATGTCGTAATCAATGAAAAGGTCGTAACCTTGAATTTTTTTGGTTGGTGGCGGATGCTGGATGTTCCAAACATTGGAATGATGGTGGATAAACGAGAGTTGTTTCTGGGCCCTCACAGCATCTATTGAACTCTCTTCGAGATACGGGTTGTCCCGTAGAATGCTGCGATCACAGACGTGGTCTAGTCCGATCAGTTGCGCCCGACACACGTCATTGAAGAGCAACACATGGCGATGTAGCATATCGGGCCCAGTATTGTTTAGGACATCCGAGTACGTGACATCGCGTTCAATTATGTGTGGCAGTCGGAGCGTCAAATAGTAGAAGAACGGGTGACCCTTGCGAGCGACCATCATTGCATTCGAGATTACCGTGTTATCGATTTTTGGACCTGCCAAAAGTGCGAACTGGAGATCTGCACGCGCGAACAAGTCATCTGCCGGCTTGAGGCACTCCATGTCCAAATCGATATAGACACCGCCATGATGGAGCAAAATGAAATAGCGGGCAGCGTCCGCCCTTTCTATGCTGTGCCGATATCCGTCGTAGGTTGGAAGAAACCAAGCGTAATTATCCGCGATCAGGCTCCGATTGTCCTCGTCGGTCCATAGCCAGTGCTCCCAATGCGGATGGTGATGTTCGACAGTTGCTCTATACATTCTGTAGTCATCTGGCAGATCTTCAGACTTCCAGGTTTGATGGATGATTTTCGGAACCATCGTTTTAATGGATGACATCATGGCAATGTACGCAGCGCTCCGAGGTTAAGTCGGCATCGGACATGTGCAAACCCTTTCGAAGTGAGGAAAGGATGGTGGACATGCCGAGCACGAGCATGTTGAACGAAGATAAAGTTCCTCACGCTCATCGCGGCTCTTCGCGGTCACGGTTTGCACCCCATTACTGGAGAAGCAAAGAGGCAGCACAAACTTTCGGCAAAAATTGTGTCTTAGTTTGTGGTGATTGACATCTGTGGAAAAGAAGATGGCTAAGGAATGATCGTTGTTTGCGGCGCTGGAGGATTTATCGGAGGGCATTTCGTAGCGGAATTGCTCCGCGATGGACAAATGCCGGTCCGTGCGGTCGACCTCAAGCCGCTGGCAAAATGGGAACAGTTGCATGTTGGAATCGAAAACGTTCAACTTGACCTGCGCGATCGTGATGCCTGCTTTGCGGCTGCCGAAGGGGGCAGGGTTATTTACAACTTCGCGGCCGACATGGGCGGTATGGGCTATATCGCGATGAACCGGATCGCCTGTATGCGCAATGTTTTGATCAATACGCACGTTCTTGAGGCGGCTGTTGAGGCAGGAGTCGAAGAGTACTTCTTTGCGTCTTCCGCCTGTGTCTACAACACATGCCTGCAAAGAAGTCCTGATGTCGTACCGCTCAAAGAGTCTGATGCATATCCTGCGTTGCCGGAGGACGGATATGGTTGGGAAAAGCTCTTTAGCGAGCGGGCGTGTCAGGCTTACGGGGAAGACACAAGTATCAAGGTTCGAATCGCACGGTTTCACAATATCTATGGACCATTCGGTGCCTATTATGGAGGTCGCGAAAAAGCACCGGCTGCAATCTGCCGCAAAGTGGCGCTGGCCAAGCTCAGCGGTCATCATCAAATAGAGATTTGGGGAGATGGCAAGCAGACTCGTAGCTTTACGTATATCTCAGACTGCGTTGATGGGATCCGGAAGATGATGACCTCATCCTGTCGCGAGCCCCTCAATCTTGGCAGTGCAGAGATGGTCTCGATTGATCAGTTGGTTGATATCGTCGAAGGCTTTGACGGGCTGAGATTGCAACGGCACTATGATTTGAGCGCACCCATCGGTGTTGCCGGTCGCAGCAGTGATAATTCGAGGGTTCTCGCGGAATTGAATTGGGAGCCGTCCACACCGTTGGTGGTAGGTCTTGAGAACGTCTATCGCTGGGTTTACAATCAACTTGCGCAGGGCAGGTGATTGATAGCGCCCAAATCAAGCTCGCATGAGCAATTCTCGAAGAGTTTTGCGCCGCCAGATCGCTCGGGAATCAGTGCTCACTGTGGCGGAGAATATTGAGGGCGGCACGAGAGTACGAGTGGCGTGGGCAGCCCAACGAGATCCAAATTCGCGCGCAATGTCGTGACAACGGGGCTCTGCGAATATGCGGCCTGCAAAATCGAGTGCAGACACGGTAAAGGGCTCGGCACGTTGCCTTTTGACCATCTCAGCGAATTTCTCCTCCTCCAGTCCGTAGGGCAGGTGGCGCGCCGCTTGGCAAATATCGACCAACTGGCGGATCCGCTTGAATTGATCTGACACGGCGCCGTGGCAGATTGCAATAAATAAGAGGCAGGCGGGGGAGTCGGGGCGCCCGTCATTCTGGCTTA
>JBPCWA010000263.1:0-17658 GCA_051009975.1 Hyphomicrobiaceae bacterium | reverse complement strand
GAGCACGAGGCCGAAGAACGCCCCGAACATAAAGATCTCCCCGTGCGCAAAATGCACGATGTCGAGACCTGAATAGATCAACGAAATTCCGAGCGCCACAAGACCATACACAAGGCCAATCGACAGTCCGACGATAAGGAAATCCAACAGCATTCAGACGCCCCCAACTTCGGCGACCGTGCCACCCAAGTACGCAAGTCGAACCATATCGTCGTCGATCAATCGGGCAGCATCTCCTTCAAGATGAATGCGACCGTCATGTATGACGTAGCCATAGCTCGCCAGCAACAACGCCATTCGTACGTTCTGCTCGACCAAAAGAATGGTCATCCCAAACTCCTCGCGAATGCGATTTATCTGCTTAAAGATGTCCAAAACAACAAGCGGCGCCAGTGCCGCCGAGGGTTCATCCAACATGATCATCTTCGGAGCCGCCATGAGACCACGCCCAATGACAAGCATTTGAACCTGACCGCCGGACAACAAACCTGACAGTTGCTTGCGGCGCTCCTTCAGAATCGGAAACAACGCGTAAACCTTCTCGAGATCGGAGCTTACCCCCCTTCTGTCGCCACGGGCGTATGCACCAAGTTTGAGGTTTTCCTCAACGGTCATGCCAGGATAAGAGTCCTTGCCTTGTGTCACCTGTACCAGACCGACACGCACGATTTGGTGTGGGCGCAGGCGATGGATAGGCTCGCCGCAAAATCGTATCTCACCTTTCCATACCGGCAGCAATCCGGAGATCGCTTTCAATAGCGTTGATTTGCCGGTACCATTTCCCCCAAGGAGCGCAACAATCGACTTCTGTGGGACAGCCATATCAACGCCCCGAAGTATCTTGAGCCTGCCGTACCCAGCCTCCACGCCCGTGATCTCCAGCATTACGTCTCAGGCCCTCTCGCTCGCACTCGCGCCACCCAATGCAGTTTCGTTATAACTTCCGGGTCAATCATCTTAACCACTTAACCACTCATAGGCTTGAGTGGGCGCTTTAGATGATGTCGCGAGCCAGTGGCGCGTCTCGGTCCACATCCTTTTCCAGACGGCTGCATCATTGAGCTCGCGTGACGGCTCACGGCGAATGCGTGCAATGAAGCTCGGCATAACGTTGCGACCAGAGTTTTGGTGTGCCGGGTGGTATCTAAGATCCAGACTGAAACGGAGCAATTCGCTCGTGTTCGGCAATGATGCGTGGGGGCAATGGCGATGAATGAGAACAATGTCACCACGACGCGCCGGGACAGCTGAAACGTGCGGTTGATCTCCTGCAATCTCGGCACGTAACGCCAAGCCGTCCACCGGGCCGAAGCCATGGCTCATTAGACCCATCTTATGGCCACCTTCCATGAACTGAAGGCACCCCGTTTCAGCTGAGACGTCATTAATTGGAACCCAAACGGTTATTAATTCGGTCCCGGAATCAGGAGAGATGACAGCGGCATCTTGGTGCCAAGGTGTTGCTCCGGAAAGACCGCTCGCGCGCTGAGCCTCAGCTAGATATTTTTCCGGTGGCTTAATGCGAACGTGCTGGATTGGGTTTGAGGCAATCTCGGAACCAATCACGGATTCCACGACATCCAAAAGCGCAGGCGCCTTGATGAGATTGAAGATCGCGGCGCCAGTCCAGAAGGGTGTGTCCTCTTGAACTCCGGTCAAGGGGAGGGAGAGGTTAAAATATTGAGCGAATGTCTGACCGGTTTCGGCATAGATTTTTGTCATGCGCGAGCGAAAATCAAGATCCGCATGACGGCTGGAAATTTGGCCACTTTCCAAAAGACTGATGGCGAGTTCATCAAGCAGAACCGAATACTCTTCGACAATCGGATCCAGGTACGTTGCGGGCTCGAGGACGTCCCTCACCCGCAAAAAACCTTGCTGGTCAAATTGGCACCGTTGCTCTGCTGATAACATGACCAGACCTTACAACATGCATCTGTACTTCAGCACCGGAGTACTTCAGCACCTGAGTACTTCAGTACCTGAGTAGTTCAGTCTGTTGCGGCAACCCTGGTGGCATTGGTGACACTGGAGGCACTGGTCCCGCAAGGTGTACTGCACCCGCATGCGGCGCCACTCACCTTAACGCGTCGGCGTCTTCACGCCACCACAGCCACATAACACCACCACAGCCAAACAACACAGAGTCACCCTACCGAGGGTCGCCTTCCATCGCGCGTCAATACCGAACACGCGAGAGTGTGGCGCAGAAGGTTGCCCATCACAGCGATCCAGTCAATCAATTATTGATGGTCTGACGCGAAAATTTGAGGTTGCATTCCCATCAGTTTTACCAACATGATGCGATCATTCCGATTGAAATCAATCAAAATGCGTTGGGCGTGGAGTTTTGGGCGTGCTTGGCCGTCGTGCAAAGGTATCGGAGATCGCCGCTACTGCTGGGGTCAGCACCGCAACAGTTGATCGCGTCATCAATGCCCGTGGCGGTGTGCGTCCGACAACTGTTGCTAAAGTTGAGCGCGCGCTGCAAACGATCACCCAAGGCCCGCCGCGCGGGGTTGGCAGCACGTTGCGGACCTTCGACATTTTTCTGCCGCACGAAACCGCGCGAGCCATGAAAGTTCTCAAGGAGGAACTGGAAAGCGCCGCCGCCAGGCGCAATGCCCGCGTACGCGTTACGTTCGTCGCACGCTACAACGCCAATGCAATAGTCCGCCACCTTACCAAGGCGTTGGCCGCAGGATCCGACGGGATCGCATTGCAAGTCATGGATCACCCGTTGGTCCGCGAAGAGCTGTCAAGGCTCAGTGAGGCCGACATACCAGTCGTCACGCTGTGCACGGATCTGCCAGGCAACAATCGGCTGAGCTTTGTTGGTCTCGATAATCGTGCCGCAGGCCGGGCCAGCGGCTGGCTCATGGGTCGTCTCTGCCGCACGCCGGGCAAAGTCATTGTCGCCTGGGGCGGTGCCCTTTATCGCAGCCATGAGGAACGAGAAAGCGGCTTCCGCGCCATATTGCGCAGCGACTTTCCAGGCCTAGATATCGTCGAAGAAATCGACGGCAACGACGATGATGACGTCAGCTTCGATCGCTTCACCGCGGCCCTCAAACGCCACCCCGACGTGCACGGGATTTACTGCGTTGGCGGCGGACAACGTGGTGTGGCCGAAGCCTGCCAATCTGCCGGACTTGCCGAGCAGATCGTTATGATCGGTCACAACTGCAATGCAGAAACACGCCCGTATCTCTTATCCGGTACCATCGATGCTGTGATCCATCAGGACATGGAGCGCATCGCCGAGGCTGCACTAAAGAGACTTGAGAACCCTGGAGTAGCAAAGGGGGATGCGATCATTCCAATTGAAATTGTCACAAGAGAAAACCTTCGGTACCGCTGATGCCCGAGGGGACTAAGCATGCACCTCAAATCCACATAGAAATAAAAAACGATATCAAGGCCGATTGAGGAGCCCTCGTAAAGCGGAGTCGCGCAATGAACAGGACTTTCGACGATCTCGCAGCCCGCCTGGCGAATGCCTGGGTGGCAGGAACGACAATCGCGCTACCGCCAAGAGACCAAGCGCCCGAGACCCGCAGCGACGCCTATCACCTTCAAGATCGCATGGCCGAGATCATCGCCAAGCCGGTGGTCGGTTGGAAAGTCGGGGCCAGCGTTCCGGCAGTCCAGCTTTTCGAAGGCCATGACGGGCCCCTACCCGGGCGAATCTTCTCGGACCGCTGCTTCGAAAAGCAAGCCAGTGTGCCGGCGCAACTCTTTCACACAGCCAAGGTTGAAACCGAATTCGCGTTCAAGTTGATAAGCCCTCTCACGCGCTCTGGCCCAGTCACTCGCGAACATCTGTTGGACAAGCTCACTTTTCACCCGGCCATTGAATTGTCCGCGTCTCGATATTCACCCGGAACAGGCAATCGGGCACTGACATCCTACGATGGTATCGCCGACAACGGCACGAGTGGAGCTGTTGTCTTGGGAGAGGCTGTCAGCGATTGGAAAGATCTGCAGTTTGAAAATTTAGGCGTCGACTCCCGCATCGATGATAGTCCCCCGATTCAGGCCTACAGCGGCGCTTTTCGAAGGGACCCGGTCGAGATCGTCGCTGAGACCATCAATGACCTCACCGCACGCGGGATCACATTTGAGCCGGGCATGTGCCTGCTCACTGGATCCCTCACACTGCCAACTCCCATACGTCAAGGTCAGACCCTGGTTGCACGTGTGGCCAATTTTTCACCCGTGGTCCTGACGCTAGAATGACGCCTCGAGACATTGACCCAAGACGACATAAGACCGACGAAAGACAGACCTGAGACGAGCCTAAGACCGACCTAAGACGGGCCTAAGACGGGCCTAAGACGGACCTGAGATAGACCTGAGACAGACCTAAGACAGACCTAAGACAGACCTAAGACAGAACCAAGACGGACCCGAGACCGACCCGAGACTGACCCAAGATTGACCCCGGTTAGAACGTGAGACGTGTATGCCACGTGGATTAAAAGACAAGACAGCGATCGTCACTGGCGGTGCCCGCGGCATCGGACGCGGAATCGCAACCCGCCTCGCAGAAAACGATGTGAACGTCATCATCTGGGACATCGAACAATCCGACACCCACGCCAGCAAAGTCGTCGACGTCACATCACTGGAGGCCGTCGAAACCGCCTTCCGCGAAGCCCTAACGCTCGTCGGTTCCGTCGATATTCTCGTGAACAACGCCGGCATCAACGGACCATCACTTCCAACCTGGTCCTATCCACCCGACGACTGGCACCGCGTCATCAATGTCGACTTGACCGGCGTCTTTCACTGCTGTCGCACCATTGCAACCCACATGCGCGACCGGGGCAGCGGACGGATCATCAATATCGCTTCCATCGCCGGAAAAGAAGGTAATCCACTCAATTCCGCCTACAGCGCCGCCAAAGCCGGAGTCATCGGCTTGACGAAATCATTGGCGCAGGAACTCGCAAAAGATGGCGTCACCGTCAACGCAGTTGCACCCGCGATCACCGAAACCGACCTCCTGCGCGAAATGACACCCGATTATATCGATGGCCGTCGAGAACGAATCCCGATGGGGCGATTTTGTACCGTTCAAGAAATAGCAGATCTTGTCGCCTGGATCGCCAGTGATGAATGCTCGTTTACAACAGGCTTTACATTCGACGTCACCGGCGGACGAGCCACCTACTGAGGACAATCGAAATGCTCTCCATCGACGCCAGCACCCCACTATCGCTCGCACACCTGAGCGAAATCGAAGTGGCACCGCTTGCCTTGTTGGAAGCCGCAGCCGAAGCTGGATTTTCATCGATCGGAATACGCACGTCACCCGCCTCCCCCGGTGGTCCCGCCTATCCGTTGGCGACAACCGCAGAACAAGATGCCCTCAGCGCGCGCATGGCCGAAACCGACGTTTCCATCTTGTATGTCGAATTAATATCACTCACAGAAGAAACGCGCGCCAAAAACTACACGCCAATGCTGCAAGTCGCAGCCGAACTCAAGGCACGCCGGCTGTGCGTCGCCGGTGACGGTCACGATTTCCCCACTATGGCGAAACGTATGGCGGAAGTTTGCGATCTCGCCGCCGAATTCAATCTGGACGTCGATCTTGAATTCATGCCCTACCGGGGCGTCGCGACATTGACGGACGCCGTGGAAGTTATTGAACGCACAGACCGCGAAAACGCCTTCGTCTTGGTCGACGCCCTTCATTTTTATCGCTCCGGCAGCACGCTCGCTCAATTGCGTGCCACAGATCCCAAATTGCTTGGCACGTTTCAAATTTGCGACGGCCCGATCCAAGCGCCGGCCGACCTCGTCGCAGAAGCTCGATTAAACCGTCTCCTGCCCGGTCAGGGAGAGTTTCCACTGCTGAGCCTTTTGGAAGCTTTGCCAGACCATCTGCCCGTCGGCGTGGAAGTCCCTCTTTATACATCTCAACCCAACCTGCCGGTCGCCGATCGCCTCTCTAAGCTCGTCCAGTCAACACGAAATTTCGTTGCTTGAAGGAAACACGCATGACCAAACCGGTTTTGATTATCAACGGTCCTAATCTCAACATGCTCGGTACGCGCGAACCGGAAATATATGGCTTTGCAACATTGAAAGATGTCGAAGAAATGTGTCGGCGGCGGGCACAAGTCTATGGCCTCGAAATCTCGTTCCATCAATCAAATAGTGAAGCTGAGATCATCGATTGGATCCATGGCGCAATCACGGGGGCTTCGGGGATCATCATCAATCCCGCCGCGTTCACTCATACTTCGCTTGCCATTTTGGATGCTCTCAAAATGGTCAAACAACCAATCATCGAGCTTCACATTTCAAACCCGCACCAGAGGGAGGCGTTTCGCCATCACTCCTACGTAACTTTCGCGGCGACAGGCATGATCTGCGGACTGGGCGTGAACGGATACCCAATCGCCGTTGAAGCCATGGCTGGCCTCCTGGACGCTGCCAAGGAAGCCGAAAAGTAAACCTAAAAGCAAACGTCAAAGAGCTGAAGGACAACGCACGATGACCGAAACGGGCTGCCAGGTCGAACGCGACGGAGATATCCTTTGGATCCGCATCAATAGACCACAAGTATTGAATGCTCTTGCCCCGGCAACCCATCGCGCAATGTCAGACGCTCTCGACGCGTTCGAGGCTGACCGAGAGCTGCGTGTCGCGATCATTATTGGCACTGGCGATCGTGCGTTTTGCGTCGGCACTGACTTGAAAGTGCGTGCCGAAACCAACGCCGACGATCACCCGCCAACCGGCTTCGCTGGCCTCACTCACCGTTTCACGCTGGCAAAGCCGGTTATTGCAGCCGTCAACGGTCTGGCCATTGGCGGTGGCGTCGAAATCGTGGCCGCATGTGACATGGCCGTCGCCGCCGATCACGCGCTGTTCTCGCTTCCCGAACCCCATGTCGGTTTGGCCGCACTGGGTGGAGGCGGCCTGCAGCGGCTGGCCCGACAGCTCCCCCTAAAATTCGCAATGGAAATGGCGTTGACGGGTCGGCAGATGTCGGCTGCAGAAGCCCAGGCAATCGGATTGATCAACGACGTCGTACCGGCAGTCGCCCTCAAAGACCGCGTTCGGGCTCTTGCCGAAATGATCGTTGCCGGATCACCGTCTGCTATCGAAGCCTCAAAACGTGTTATGCTGGAAAGCTTGGCCCTTCCCAATCTGGAAACAGCGCTCCGGAGCCGATACGCCGCTGCAGACCGCATGCTGGAGAGCGACGACGCAAAAGAAGGCCAGCGCGCATTTGTCGAAAAACGAAAACCGCAATGGCAGGGTCGATGATGCTGCAAAATCGGCGTTGGATACCAACCATCGGGAACTGGGCAGTTTGAGAGGACGAATGCGGTGAGTGCAGAAGAAGATTTCTACGTTAAAGTCGGCGATGGCGCCACCTTCTCAAAAACGGTCGGCGAGTACGACATCTACGGTTTCGCCGGGATTACCGGAGACTTTTCTCCTAACCACGTGAACAAATCCTACATGGAAAAGTCCAGTTACGGCCAACTCCAAGCTCACGGCGCTTTGATGGTGGGCTACATGTCGACAGCATCGACCTACGTCGTCGCCCATACGCGCCAGGATGGTTCGGAAACGCCTGTCTCTCTTGGATATGATCGCGTCCGTTTTATAGCGCCCGTCTACATCGGTGATACGATCACCGTCAGCTATCGCATCAGCGCCGTCGATACCGAACGCCGACGCTCCACCGGCGATATTCGCATCACCAACCAAGATGGCACACTCGTTTCCGTCGCCACACACATTCTGAAATGGGTGGCAAATCCCGTCCACGATCAGGATCAGGACCAGGGCCAGGGTCAGGATCAGAATCAAGATTACGGCTAGAAGGCGCCTCGCAATGTCGCTGGAGAACCCCAAGATTACTGTCGTCGGTGCCGGAGCAATCGGCGGATTGTTCGGCGCCCTCCTCGCCGACGGCGGCCTCGACGTCACCCTTGTGGATACTTGGCCCGAACACATCGCCGCAATCGCCGCCAATGGAATTCGCGTTGTCGGCGAGGGAGGCGATCGCTCTATCCCAATCCGCGCAACAACATTGGCAAGCGATGTCAAGGACGCCGATGTTGTGATTTTTCAGTGCAAGTCCTTCTCAAACACAACCGCTGCAGAAAGCGCTTTGCACCTTTTTACCAGCAACCCAGAAACCGTCGCAGTCACGTTCCAAAATGGACTTGGCAACGAAGAAACCCTTGGAAAAATCGTCGGGCCTGACCGCCTGGTGAGTGGTCTCACCGCACAAGCAGGCCTCGTCGAGGCAGCCGGCGTTGTGCGCAACTTCGGAGAACTACCAACCACTGTCGGTGAACCCGCCGGCGGCCAGTCTGAACGCGCAATGACGATTGCAAAAACCTTCACACGATGCGGTTTGCCAACGACGGCAACGCCAAACATAAAAAAAGAAAAATGGCGCAAACTGCTCGGTAATGTCGGCCTTGGAGCAATCTCTGCGCTTACCGATATGCGATCCTACGAGATCATGGCGCTTCCTGAGCTGAAGGAGACCGTCCTGCGTCTAGTCGATGAAGCAACCCTCGTCGCTGAAGCAGAGGGCGTCACTCTCGATACAAATGAAGCGCGCTCAGTGCTGATGCAGATTTCCGCCACAAAAAGCGGTGGGACCGGGGCGTCTAAATCATCAATGCGAGAAGATATCATTCAACGCCGCCGCACCGAAATCGACACGATCCACGGAGCTGTCGCCAGATTGGCGCGCCGACACAACATTCCAACTCCGACGCTCGACGCACTTGTCGCGTTGGTCAAGGGACTTGAGCATCAAACCTTATCGAAAGGTGAATAGAAGGGTGAATAACATGAGTAACCAGTTCAACGACATGGTGGTTGTCATTGGCGGCGCAAGCCGCGGTATCGGATTTGGGATCGCACGTGCATTCGCAGGACAAGGTGCGCACGTCGTCCTCGCCGCCTCATCGGCAGAAAACCTGACACGCGCCGCAGAACATATAACCAAGGACGTTGGGACATCGCCAACGACAATAACCGCTGACTTGCGCACACTCGAAGGATGCCAGCACGTCTTTAGCTCCGTCAAAAACAGCTTCGGTCGCTGCAATGTGCTCGTGAACTCGGCAGGAGCCACCAAGGCCGGTGCCTTCGTCCAACAATCGGACGAAGATTGGCAAGACGGATTCGCGCTCAAATTTCACGGCTGCGTCCGGCTTTGCCGCCTCTTCTGGCCCTATCTTAAAGAAAGCTCAGGAACCGTCGTCAACATCATTGGCGGCGCAGCGCGAACACCGGATCCAGAATTCTTGGTCGGTGGCGCCGTTAATGCCGCAATGGCCAACTTCACCAAAGGTTTGGCAGGATTGGGAAAGCGCGATGGCGTGCGGGTCAATGCAATTCTTCCTGGTCTTACGGAAACCGAACGCGTCCAAACGCTTTTCGAACAACGCGCTGCTGCCACCGGCTCGACGGCCGACGCCGTGCGCCAATCTGCAATTGAAAAGGAAGGCCTAAATCGGCTCGGGACGCCTGAGGACGTGGCCGCCCTGGCATTGTTCCTGGCCGGCCCGGATGCTGGCTACATTCAAGGCACATCAATAGCTGTCGACGGTGGTTCAACAGCAGGTGTCTACTGAGGTCAACGTTCGCACATCATGGATTTCTCCCTCTCCACCGAACAAAAACTGTTGATCGAAACGATCCGTCGTTTCGTTGCAAACCACCTCATCCCGCTCGAAGATTCGGTAGAAGAGGCGGGTCACTTGGCGTCGGAGACAGCGCGCGACATTTTCGCCAAGTCGAGGGCCCTCGGCCTCTACGCGTTGAACATTCCAACCCGGTTCGGTGGCGGCGGCTTAAACGCGGTCGACACCTGCTTGGCCGAAGAACAGTTTGGCCACACCGGCGATATTCTCATCCGCCGGGCCTTCGGCAATGTGTATGAAGTCCTCCTCCTCGCCAACGAAGAACAGCGTCAGCAATGGCTGCTCCCCGCCGTCCGCGGCGAGCGAACATTCTCAGTTGCCTTCACCGAACCAACAGCCGGATCAGATGCTGCCGGCATTCGAACACAAGCGACGCGAAAAGCTGGCGGCTGGCACCTGACTGGCCAAAAGACATTCATCAGCGATGGCCTATTCTCCGACTTTTTTGTCGTCTCAGCCGTCACTGAACCTGGTCGTGGCAGCAAAGGCATATCGCTCTTTATTGTCGACAAAGGTATGCCCGGTTTCAAAGTCGGACCCGACCTACCAATGATGGGATTGCGTGGGACCAGCCACGTCGAACTCTATTTCGACAACGTCAGGCTTGGCCCAGAACATCTCTTGGGTGAAGAAGGCCGCGGATTAAAGCACGCACTCGAGACGCTCGGACGAATTCGACTATCACAGATTGGCGCCCGTGCTGTTGGCAAAGCAGCACGTATTCTCGAACTCGCCACCCAGTACGCGCAAGACCGACAACAGTTTGATAGGCCAATCGCAGATTTCCAACTCATCCAACAAATGCTCGCCGATAGTGCGATTGAGATTAGTGCTGCACGACTGCTGGTGCTCCATGCTGCAGCAGAGCTCGACAATGGTGCCGAGGCGCGTGAACGTATATCGATGGCAAAAGTCTACGCCGCGGAAATGCTTGGCCGGGTCGCCGATCGGGCGGTGCAAATTCATGGTGGTCTCGGCTATTGCCGGGCGCTTCCGATCGAACGCTATTTTCGCGATGCCCGAATTTATCGCATCATCGATGGCACATCCGAAATACATCGATCGGTCATTGCGCGTGCACTGACACGACGGGGCTCCGGTCATCTCGCCGACATTGCCGAATTTGCGATATGAGAAGGAAAGAGCCCGTGGTGTCAGTCAACAAATTCATGTCGGCGGCAGAAGCCGCAGGTCTTATTGACGATGAAGATACAGTCGCGCTCATCGGCGGTGGCGGTGGCCTCGTTGAAGCGACACTCCTCCATGCGGCAATCGAAAAGCGCTTTGTCGAGACACAGCGCCCACGCGACCTGACATTAGTTCATTCACTCGGCATCGGTGATCGCAACACGCGCGGGATCAATCGCTTTGCTCACAAGGGCATGGTCAAACGCGTGATCGGCGGTCACTGGGTGTGGTCTCCTCGCATGCAACAAATGGCGCAGGACGAAGAAATCGAAGCGTACGTTCTGCCCGGCGGCGTTACGATGCAGCTCTTTCGAGAAATCGGCGCAGGCAGGCCGGGACTGCTGACGCACGTCGGTTTAGGAACTTTTGTCGATCCCCGCCAGGACTGCGGCCGCATGAACGCATCGGCCAAGGACCAGCTTGTGGAGGTCAGCAACATCGACGATCGCGAGTTGCTCTTTTATCGCTCATTCCCGATTAATGTCGCGGTCATCCGTGGCTCGTTCGCCGACGCCAGTGGCAACGTCAGCCTCGATCAGGAGCCAGCAAATGTTGACATTTACGCCGCGGCGTTGGCGGCTCACAATTCAGGCGGCAAAGTCATCGTCCAAGTCCGGACCGCGGTCGATGTGGGCGCGCTGCCAGCCCGTTCGGTTCGCGTGCCCGGCGCGATCGTCGATGCTGTCGTCGTTGATCCCGATCAGTCCATGGGGTACGACGTTGTCTATGATCCGACGATGTCAGGCGAGCTCAAAGGACCGCCCGATGTTCAAACAAAAAGTGTTCAAACAGAACAACCTCTCAATGTTCGACAGCTCATTGCTCGCCGAGCGGCGGAAGAGTTGAGGGAAGGCGCCGTCCTGAACTTCGGCTTCGGTATTCCGGACGGCGTCGCAAAGCTTATTTCCGGCCGGGGCGAAGCGCACCGCTACTACATCACAATCGAACATGGCACTTACGGTGGTGAGCTCCTCGATGGGTCATTGTTTGGATATGCACGAAACGCGACCGCCATGATTGACGGCCCTTCGCAGTTTGATTTTTACTCGGGCGGAGGCCTAGATCTCGCTTTCCTTGGTTTTGGAGAAATCGATCAGTTCGGCCACGTCAACGTATCAAAACTTGGTGGTGTGACGGTGGGTCCCGGCGGCTTCATCGACATTGCGCAGAATGCACGGAAGGTCGTTTTTTGTGGTACCTTTGACGCAAAGGGCGCACGCTATGAGATAGGTTCCGGACGCCTGGCGATCGCGGCCCACGGCGAAGTTCGAAAACTCGTGAGCAAGGTCGAACAGATCACGTTCTCGGGAAGTGAGGCGTTGAATAGAGGTCAAGTCGTCGTCTATGTCACTGAGCGTGCAGTCTTTGAATTGTCCGAAGCTGGACTGGTTCTCACGCAAATAGCCCCAGGGGTCGACCTCAAAGACGACGTATTATCGCGGATGGCATTCGCACCTCATATTCCACGCAAACCGACACTCATGAACCGCGCGCACTTTCTTGGCTAGTGAGCAGCGACCGACACGCATGCTGCCCCCCGAAGAGTAGGAATCCATCACATGTCGCAAGTTCGCATCGGTGTAATCGGAGCGGGTCTCATCGGACGCAAGCACATTGAAGTCCTGAGCTCTGGTCAACGCGAGTATACTCTTGCGGGAGTAGCCGACCCATCGCCGGCAGCCAAGCAAGAGGCCGCGCAACAGGGCTATGAATGCTATTCCACTATCGACGAAATGATCGACGCCGCAAAGCCCGATGGTGCGGTCGTTTCTGTTCCCAACCAGCTGCACGTTGCGGCCGGCCGGACGTGTGTCGATCGCGGAATCCCCATCATTGTCGAGAAACCCGTTGCTGATACCGTCGCCGATGCACTCGCCCTTGTGGAAGCTGCAGAGGCCGCAGGTGTGCCGACACTGACAGGCCACCATCGCCGGCACAACCCGATTATGCGTCGTGCCGCGGAACTTCTCCGGGACGGCGCGATCGGACGAATTGTTGCCGCAACCAGCATCTGGTTGTCCCATAAGCCCCAAGGCTACCACGACTTGGCCTGGCGCCGCGAACCCGGTGGCGGTCCTGTTCTCATCAACGCCATCCACGAAATCGATTGCTTGCGCATGCTGTGTGGCGATGTGGAAACGGTACAGGCGGCAGACTCCAGCGCCGTGCGCGGATTCGCGGTCGAGGACACTGCCGCTGCCATATTGCGTTTCAACAGCGGCGCACTCGGTACAGTTCTGCTCTCTGATACCGTGTCCAGTCCGTGGGCATGGGAGACGACATCCGGTGAAAATCCGCAATATCCCAAGACCGACCAGGATAGCATATTGATTGGTGGAACGCGGGGATCATTGGCCGTGCCATCGCTAGATGTGCGGTGGCATGAACAGGGCGAGGAGAGCTGGTGGCAGCCACTCTACCAGCGCAGAGAACCGGTCATTCCCGCCGATCCCTACTATGAACAGATGCGCAATTTCGCCGGTGTCATTCGCGGCACTGAACAGCCGGTGCTTTCCGGGCGGGACGGCACCATCACACTCGCGACGACTTTGGCCATTTCCGAAGCCGCCAAAACGGGCAATCCCGTGCGCGTTTCCGACTTAATGGCGCCTCAAGAACACGTTCGAAATCGTAGGGAGGCAAATCACAATGTCTGAGACCCAGCGCGCAGCGTGCGTTATTGGCTACCCGGCCAAACATTCACGATCGCCCAAACTTCACCGGTACTGGATCGAGCAGTATCACTTGAACGCCGATTATCGCGCCGAAGAGATAGCGCCAGAACATGTAGAAGAATTCATATCCAATCTTTCGGCGCACGGCTACGTCGGTGCCAACATCACGATGCCACACAAAGATATCGCGCTCGCACTTTCCCAACCAGATACGCGCGCAAAAGCCGTTGGAGCAGCAAACACTCTATGGCTCGAGGACGGAATTCTGCGCTCCACAAACACTGACGTGGAAGGTTTCCTCGGCGCTCTCGATGCAAAATCCCCCGGCTGGGATCGGCGAACATCCAAGGCCGTCGTCCTCGGCGCCGGGGGAGCAGCCCGCGCCGTCGTTTACGGATTGATTGAGCGCGAAATCAACTCAATTCATGTCGTCAATCGCACAACCGAAAAAGCTGAGGCATTGCGTGACAGATTTGGTCCGAGCGTCCACACCGCTACGTGGAACGAGGTACCGCAACTGCTCGATGGAGCCCATTTGCTCGCGAACGCGACGTCGTTGGGGATGGACGGTCAACCGGCCCTCAAAATCGACATTGGGTCCATGGCCAAAAACGCGATTGTTTCCGACATTGTTTATGTGCCGCTCACAACTCCCCTCCTGGAACAAGCAAAGGCCCGAGGACTGGCGATATCAAATGGTCTCGACATGCTTCTCTACCAGGCAGTGCGTGGTTTTGAACTGTGGTTCGGCAAACGCCCCGAGGTCACCGAGGAACAGTACAATCTTCTGGCACGCGATATCGAGGCGCACTGACAAAAGAGGGATCCACGTCAAGGTCACGGCGCCCACAACGGTCTGCGACCTCGCATCCATTCGGCATACGCCGCAACGCCGTCCTCGAGCGTGTAGGCGAGCTCGAAGCCCGTCTCCTGTTTCAAACGGTCGCCGGCCAGGGGGGCGCGCATCAACGTGTACTTTGTCCAGGGCTCAGTTCCCCCGCTCAATTTGAAACTGGCGGTGGGCACGGCTTTGCGAACAGCCTCCGCCACCTCAATGGCACGATAGTTTCGCGACGGTCCCAGATGGTAGACATCGTACGCGAGATGATCGGCAGTCGCGGCTGCAAGTAGGCCGGCCGCGACATCACCGACATAGGTGAAGCTTGCGGCGAAATCGGCTCCGGTCTCTTCGATTGCGTTTCCTCGCATCGCCCTGAGCAAGTACGATGGAACCGGTCCCCGAGTTGGGGCATCTGCGATGACTGGCGGCCCGTAAACCCACGAGATGCGAACGGATGCCGCGGATGCACCGAATTCTGTTCGATACATGCGAACAAGCATCTCTGCAGCAACCTTCGATGTGCTGTAAATGTTGCGCGGCGCAGGTATCTCATCCTCCAATATTGGCGATGCGATATCGGGCCGACATTGGAACACTGAGCCTGTGCTTATGAGAATAACGCGACGCCAATCAAAGCGCCGCGCCGCCTCCAGCACGCTCGCGGTTGCCGAGATATTGGTCGCGACGGCCGCGAGAGGATCGGGTCTAGCATAGGCTTCGTTGGATACCGCAGCACCGTGAATGCATGCGGAGATGGGGTGGCGACGCGCCAGTTCATAGACGTCATTCCCCTTGGAGAGATCGCACGCTTCCCAGACGACATTGGGCTCGTCTTTGCGTGCATCATTGGCCGGTAGACCACTTCGACTGACGGCAAGAACTCGCATACCCCGCGCGCTCGCCTGACGTACGATCTCTTGGCCAACGTGACCGGAAGCACCTGTTACAACTAGGACCATAAGCCTGTGCTCGCTGAGCTTTGATGTGCGTGAGTTGGGCCTGCATGTGAGATTGCTTGGTAATCGCCTCAGTGTTATCGGACGAGCGATATTCGACGAAGCACTAGGTCAACAGTATCTAGCTCAGAGGTATCATGACATGCGTTCGGAACGGCTCTCGCTCAGTCAAACTTTGGTACCATCTTCTGAGGTTTGACTGCTCGCCGTGCTCAACTGGCAAGGAGAACCATCGATACGCAACGCAACCCAAAGGGATGTCTGCGGCCGTCATCTTGTCACCGGCGACGTATCGATGGTTGGCCAACTGCTCATCCAGAATGGACAACGCCTTGCGCACGTGCTCGCTCGCTCGAGAAATTGCTGCATCATCCCTTTGATCGGCCGGCGTCCGAATCAATCCCAGAAAGACCGGCCCCAGCCCTGGCATGACGACCGACTGCTGCCAATCCATCCACATTTCAATCTTTGCGCGCTCGACCGGTGAACTTGGCAGGAGCTGGTCGGCCGCGTACTTGGCAGTCAAATACCGGACAATAACGTTGGATTCCCAGAACACATGTCCATCATCTTCGAGCACGGGGACATTGCGATTGGGATTGAGATTGCCAAACCACGGTTCAGTAACCACACCGAACGTCATGCCAGCGTCGATCCGCTCGTGCTCTAGTCCCAACTCCGCAACGGTCCACATCACCTTTTGAACGTTGATTGAGTTCCTCCGGCCCCAGATCTTTAGCTTCGTCATGTACTGCCTCGAGAGATGCGCATTTCACCGATGTGACAAAGCAAGCACATTGTTAGCTCACAAGGCAACAGCTTGGAGACCATGACTGTTGCCCGCCCACGCGCAGCGCCGCCCAACACTGCCAATGACAATTCCGGATCGCAGCTCGACACCGCCAACCATCTCAGCAGATGGCGGAACCGGCCCCGGTGGCGCGATTGAAAGGCACGAAAGCAAGAGGTCACAGCGGCGGTCGTCTGGGCGATGCCACGTCACGACACGCAAACGTCACGCCACGCCACGCCACGCCACGCGACGCCACGCGCCGCGATGCAATGCAATGCAAACGGCAGGGCACGCGAATGTCACGCGTCAACTCTCAACACTGCTCAGTTATCGGATTTCAAACTTTGGATGTAAGCAATGACATTGTCGGTTTCCTGTTCCGAGAGTATCAAATTTGGCATCGTCCTGTGTGGTGTGCGAAAAAATACAAGGAGGGCAGTGCGATTCATCCCCGGCGTGTTGGCAACGATCTGGAGCGGGGTCGCTTCAGCAACTGGCGATTCTAATTCATTTGCCCCAATCGCATGACAGCTCGCACATATTTCACGAGCGTAGCTTTCACCCTTGAAAGGATCTCCGATGGTCTCTGCCTTGAGAGGCCCGCCTGCCCACAACATCCCTAAAATGAGACCAATAGCGATGGCCTGTTGTCTCGGTCGAAATAACATTCTCTATCCTCCATATTGACACGAAACTGGCCCAACGCACGTAGTCAGATTTGCTCGAGTTTAAGCTTAAGTTTAAGTTTAAGTTCAAGTTCAAGTTTGTCGGATTTCAATGCGCTTTCGCCCCGGTTCCACAGCCTTGGTTTTGGGGACCCGAAGTGTCAATATACCATTGCTGAAGGCGGCATCTACATCGTCTTGGTCCGCGTCCGGCGGCATGCGGAAAGTCCTTTGAAAGGCTCCGTACTCTCGTTCCGAAAAGAAGTAAGTACGGTCGGAATGCTCTCGCTGCGATCTTTTCTCGCCGCGAACCACCAAATTTCCATCATGGAGCGAAATGTCGATGTCGTCCTTGTTGACGCCGGGCAATTCCACCAAAATCTCATAATGCTCATTCGATGCAGATGCTTCAGAAAGCGGAGCGAACCAGTCCGTCACTTTTTGGCGCAACTGGCGAAATGGCTCTAGGAAGTCAGGTAGTCCGCCCGCGGTATGCGATTTTTCAACCATGGTATCACTCCTCTCGGCCTGCGCGAAACCTGTCGCGGAAAGGTAGGATTGCTTTTGACCATTGGTCGACTTTCAAGCATTGACCGGGATCAATTGATCCAATGGCCTGTGGGCGGCCAATGCGGACTTACGACAAACCCACGGCCCCACGCACTCTCACATAACTCACTTTTGACCGTTCCAATCAGAGTACACTGCCCTAGAGCGACCGATCACGCCCTTCCCGAGAAAGCCAGAACTCGAAAAACTAAGGATGGACTGTATCCCGGCATCCCGTGACACCATACAGATTTGCCCGCAGAGCAGTGTTTGCTGGATCGTCAGTTTATGAC
>JBPCWA010000262.1:0-6277 GCA_051009975.1 Hyphomicrobiaceae bacterium | reverse complement strand
GCCCGGTGTGCTGGAAAAAATGGTGCATGAAATGCATGGCGTCTATGACGGTAATATTATTGTCGGAAGGGATTTGCTTGAAGTTCCAGTCAAGCTTGGGCAATCGGGACACTTCGACTAAGAGGAGATCTCCGTGGCGAGACTGGGTTCAGATGCGGTTGTTGCGGACTTAGGCAAGCTCGCCGTTGCCCAGGCCGAGATCGCAGATCGAACTGCGTTCCTTGACATGGCTGCTGCGACCGCAGGGACAATAATAGGACACAGACTCTTTACGATCATGGCCTTCCATGAGCAGACCATGGAAGTCGAGCGATTGTATTCAAACCAACCCGATGCTTATCCAACTGGGGGTCGCAAGAAAAAGCGTGATACCGAGTGGGGACGACAGGTGCTCGAAAACGGCACGCCATATATCGGCAGTTCGGCTAACGACATCCGCAAGCATTTCAATGACTATGAAGTCATACTGGGCCTCGGCCTTGAGGCCATTCTCAACATGCCAATCAGACTTGGCGGCAAGACCATCGGCACAATGAACTTGCTGCATGAGGCTGACTATTACTCCGAGACCGACATTGTTTCAGCCCAGCTCATAGCTGGGCTGATAGGTGCTCGGTTGGCGGAATAGAGGCGAGCACTAATTGGGTCGTTCTGGTCAGACCGATGCTGTCAGACCTCCGTCGACGCGAATGTTTTGGCCCGTGATATAGCTCGATGCGCCTGATACGAAGAACGCAATTGTCTCTGAAAGCTCCTCAACCCGGGCGTAGCGTCCCGCCGGGATACGGGCAACGCGATCTTCCTTTTCCGGCAGGCTGTCAATGAAGCCTGGGAGAATGTTGTTCATTCGAACCCCTTCACTCGCGTACTTGTTTGCAAATAGTTTGGTGTAGCCTGCAAGCGCTGCACGAAAAACCGCCGATGTTGGAAAGTCGGGATCCGGTTCAAACGCTGCAAATGTTGAGATATTGACGATCGAGCCGCTTTTTTGAGCTTGCATCGGCGGCAAAACAATCCGTGTCATGCGCACGACATTGAGCATGTAGTAGTCCAGCCCGAGATGCCAGTCGTCATCGCTGATGTCCATGACAGGTCCCTTTGGCCCATGGCCAGCGCAATTGACAACCCCATCAATTCGACCAAAGCGTTCTAATGATGCTGAAACAAATTTTTCAAGATCCGCAACAATGAGATTTGACCCAGTGAAGCCAAGGCCGCCCAGCTCCTTACCGAGAGCTTCGCCCTTTCCAGACGACGACATCACGGCGACGTCGTAGCCGGTTGCCGCTAGTTTCTTCGCAGCATCTGCACCAATGCCACTACCGCCGCCTACAATCAGTGCAACTGGTTTGTCTGCCATAGTTTCAATTCCTCTTAGCTCGTCTTGGTATCGTCGATAGTGTTCATGGTTGCTACGCCGCTGTTGCCAAGTGGAACCGCCGCGAATGGACCGCCCTGATGTAGGTTTTTAAGGCCGTCGAGATCTTGTCAGGTATTTACTCCGTCGCGAAGCGTTAGCTTCGACACGCTGCTGGCGATGCGTTTCATGGCTTCGACCAAGTTCTCATCGGACGTCGCGGTCGAAAGGCGAAAGAACGGGCTGAGGCTGTAGGCACTGCCCGGCACGGCTGCCACATGACCGTCATCCAAAAGGTATTGGGCGAAAGCCACATCATCCTGGATTGTGCTGCCATCCAGAGTTTTCGAGCCGATGGCGTTTGCGCAACCAATGAATGTATAGAATGTACCACCGGGCGGATCGAGAGTGAGCGCCGGTACACCCGCGATGCCATCAACAACAATGTTGCGGCGACGCTCGAAAGCTTGTCGGAACTCAGCGATATGGTCTTGCGGCCCATTGAGAGCCACCGTTGCAGCAGCTTGCGCAATCGAACAGGCACCAGACGTGATCTGAGACTGCACCTTGGTCATCTCAGTGATGAGCGCCTTAGGTGCAGCGCCATATCCAATGCGCCACCCTGTCATGGCATAAGCTTTCGATACGCCATTAACGATCAGCGTTCGCCCTCGCAGATTAGGGCAGGCTTCAAGGAAGGATACGAATTTCCGGTCATCAAAGATGATGTGCTCGTAGATTTCATCAGAAAGAATGAGAACGTCGGAATGTTTTTCCAGCACCTCACCAAGCGCCGCGAGTTCGTCGGCTGTATAGCAAGCCCCGGCAGGATTGGATGGCACGTTTAAAAGAAGCCATCGAGTCGACTTGGAAATTGCCTTCTCAAGTTTTTCGGGTGTCAAACGAAATTCATCATGGCCTGAACAATCAATGACTTTTGGCACGCCGCCAATCACCGACGTCATTGTCTTATAGGTGTCGAAATGGGGTGCGCAGAGCAGAACTTCCTGTCCCGGCTCCAGCGTTGCCATCAAGGCATCAAAGATGACCTGTTTTGCACCGTTCGACACGATGATTTCATCGCCTGCGAACAACAACCCGTTCTCGCGCTGAAGCTTGGCAACGACGGCCTCTCTCAGGTCTGCCGTGCCACCCGTTGGCGGGTAGCGCGTTTTTCCAGCCAAGGCCGCAGCATGGGCCGCTTCAACAATATGTGCGGGCGTATCGAAGTCGGGTTCGCCAAGGCCGAGATCGATAACGTCGTGACCGGCAGCCTTCAAGTCACTTGCTCGTCCACTGACAGCCATCGACGCGGACGGCTGGACAATAGCCAATCGCGACGCGGCGAAAGTCATGCGAGATCACCTTTCACCGATGCCAGGAGACTATCTGCGCCTTTCGCCAGGAGAGCCGTATCGGAGCCGCAGGCAACGAACGTGAAGCCATCGCCCAGAAGTTTCGCAGCAAACGCCGCATCTAACACCAGGGTGCCGACCGGCACACCATTCGCCATCAAGGCTTTCGCTGCCGGCATGATCAGCTCCCACACGGCGGGGTCCATTGGTTTGCCGAGCAATCCGATGTCGGCTGCGATATCCGCCGGGCCAAAGAATACACCATCAACGCCGTCGACCGCGCCAATCTCCACGGCTTTCGCAACCGCAGCTTTTGTTTCAAGCTGGACAAGCACAGCCGTCTCATCTTCCACGCGGGCGAAGTAGTCGCTCGTCCGCCCGAACGCGTTGGCTCGTGTCGAACCGCTGACACCTCTGATGCCGCGTGGTGGATATCGCGTGGCGGCGACGGCCTGCTCGGCTTCTTCGACGGATTGCACCATTGGGAATAGCAAACCAGGCGCGCCGATGTCGAGCAGGCGCTTGACCTTGACGGTATCGTTCCAGTCAGGACGCACAATCGCCGCGGTCTCACTTGCGGCAAACACTTGCAATTGGCCAAGCACAGACGCCAATTCGCCTGGCGAATGCTCCATGTCGAGCAGGACCCAGTCGTAGCCGGTAGGTGCGACCACATCTGCCGCGAAACTGCTGCTCAGGCTCACCCACAATCCGATTTGCTTGTTGCCGGACCGAATCGCCTGTGTGAACGGGTTTGGTGCAAGCTTCATATCACAGCCTTTTCGACGAAGGGTTCGTTCTTCTCAATGCGTTCGTAGTTGAACGGCGTAAGATCAAGCGTGCGGAACTCACCATACGTGATCAACTCAGCCGTACCTCGACCCATTGCCGGCGACTGCTGGAAGCCATGGCCGGAAAAACCGTTCACGAAGATGAAGTTCTCGACCTGCGTGTGCGGCCCCAATATTGCGTTTTGATCAAACGTATTGAACGCGTAGTGGCCCGCCCACGAGTTGGTCAGTTTGATCGCTTCGAACTGGGGAATACGGTTGGCGATGATCGGCCAGACCTTTTCTTGCCAGATCGAGTGATCCTGCTCGAAGTCATCGTAGTCGACAGCCGGATCCACATCTGGCGGGCAGCCGGCAAGGTAGTAGGTGCCGTCGGTCCGCATGTGAACGCCGGTCGGGTCGATGGTCAGCGGCAGATCGCGATCCAACGGCTGCTCTGCGTCGAAAATAAACGTGTAGCGCTTACGTGGCTCTACCGGAATTTCGATGCCGGCCATACGAGACGTTAGAACCGCACGTGGTCCAGACGCATTGACGACCTTGCCGCAGGAAATCACGTCACCAGATTTCAATGTGACGCTCTCCACGCGCGTGCCGGTTGCGTTCTTCGTCATAGCGACAACTTCGTTGGCGAGATATTCAGCGCCCTTTTCGCGCGCCGAACGCTTCCACCAATCGAACAAGGTGTTGCCGTCGAAGTACCCTTCATCGATGAGGTTGTGATTGGCGCCAACGATGTCATCGATCTTATAGAATGGGTAGTCGCGTTTGATGTCTTCAGGCGTCATGTGTTTCGTGCCGGCACCGCACTCGGCTTGAATCTGCTGAGCTTCTTTCAGCACGTCAGCGAAGGCCAGGTTGTCGGCGAGATACATGTAGCCATAGCTTTGCAGCGCAAGCTTCGGCACGCGCGGGTCGCCCCCCATGTATTCCTGAAAATTCTTCACAAACTCGGCGGCAAACTGCGAGATCTGAACGTTAATCTTCGCCGAGAACTGTTGGCGCATGCACGAGTTGGTGTGCGCCGTCGACGTGAATTCATACGTCGGATCTCGCTCGACAACCAATACTGAGCCGTTGAAGCCCGGGTTGTTGGTCAGGAACCAAGCAACAGACGAGCCATACATCGCACCCCCGACTATAACGACGTCGTAGCTCGCGGCCTTCGGCGTTTCAAGCGTTTGACTCATGAGAGTTTCTTCCCATTTTTTACAGCATCTAGGACTGCCGCAACCGCGGCATCGCCCAGACCATAGTCTCTCTTCGCAGCATCTTCTGAAATGTAGCCGCGCGCCAGATCCTCTTTGACTAGATCAACATCGCGTTTACTGGCGTCTCCGTATTCGGCCCCGCCGGGGAAAGCGAGCATCACACGCCGACCATGAGGCACAAACTGCTTGCCTTTACCCTTCATCGGATCTTGATCATCCCTGGCGATGGTGGTTGGCGCACCAGCGGCGCCGCCTTGCCGACCTCGAGCCGGGTAGTCGACGCGATCGAACATCGCCTGGAAGTCGAACTCATGCCCGTCAATCGCACTGACTTCCATATATTGACCAAGTCCACCGCGATATTTGCCTGCACCGCCGCTGTCGGGGCGCAACTCTTTGCGCCAGATGATCACTGGGCCGGTCTGCTCTGTTGCCTCGATTGGCATGGTCATAACGCCTGAAGGAAAGGCCGTTGCATTCAAACCGTCCAATGTCGGTCGTGCGCCCGAGCCACCCGAGTTGAATGTCAACACTTCTGCCCAGCGCGCAGTATCCGGTGCAGCTTCATCCGTGCGCGGGCGCAGCGATACTTGGAAGTTGCAAAGTGTCCCTGCGCCTTCCGCCGGTACTGTGTCGGGCAGTATTTTATCGAGCGCATTATACACGGTGTCGGGCAGCATGTGTCCGATGACATGGCGTAACGCTACCGGTGCCGGGTGCAATGCGTTGACGATCGTGTTCTCAGGTGCGCTGATCTCGAACGGAGCGAGCGAAGCCGCGTTGTTCGGGATCTCTGGCGCAATGGCGCACTTCAACGCGTAACAGGTGTAAGCCTTGGTATAGACGAGCGGTACGTTGATACCCTTTTTGTCGACGCCGGATGTGCCTGTGAAATCGCAAACAATTCGGTCTTCCTGGATGTCCAGCTTCACCTTCAAATCGATGGGTTTATCAAAACCATCGATTGTCATTGCGCCATCCGCTGTCTTGCGTGGCAACGCTGCGATCCGCTCGAGTGTGGCTACGCGGGAGTTGTCGAGAATAAATGTCGCGATATCGGTTAAGTTGGCGAGTTGGAATTCCTTTATCATGTCGATGAGGCGACGATGGCCGACTTCGTTACAAGTGGCGAGTGCATAGATGTCACCGACCAATTGATCAGGCTCGCGGGTATTGCCACGCACGAACTGGATCATTGTCTGATTGACGATGCCGCGATCGATAAACTTCATGATCGGGATGTAGAGACCCTCCTCATAGACCGAGTTGGCATCGGCTCCGAAGCCGCGCCCGCCGATGTCGACGATGTGTGCCGTGCAGGCAAAGAAGCCAACGTGCACGCCCTCGTGGAACGACGGCGTCACGACCGTGATGTCATGCAGGTGGCCGGTGCCCTCCCAGGGATTATTGGTGATGTAGACGTCACCCTCGAACATGTTGTCCATGCCAATGCGGCGAATGAAATGCGCAACCGCATCGGCCATTGCATTCACGTGGCCGGGTGTTCCCGTTACGGCCTGAGCCAGCATTCGGCCTTCAGCATCGTAGACGCCGGCTGACAGA
>JBPCWA010000261.1:0-15846 GCA_051009975.1 Hyphomicrobiaceae bacterium | reverse complement strand
GTGTTACGCTCTATCACCTTGGAACGAAAAGACACTATGTTTCCGTCCTTCCACATTTCAGTGCGGATGGTTTCTCCCGGATAAACGGGGCGTGCAAATCGCAATTGCAAAGCCTTGAAACGATGCGCGTCATAGTTGCAGTGCGTGCGTAAAATGGCGTGAGCCGCAATGCCAAGAGAGCAAAGTCCGTGCAAGATCGGGGCTCTAAATCCAGCGGCCTTAGCGATCGCCGGATCAGCATGTAAAGGGTTCCTATCTCCCGACAGACGATAAACTAGAGCGGAATTGGACAACGTAGCCAAGTCGCAGGCGGTGTCGGGTGGGCGTTCTGGCGTCGAATGGGGTTGAGCCTGCGGGCCGGACTTGCCGCCAAAACCACCGTTTCCGCGAGCGAAAGAAGTCGACCTGAGTGTTGCGAGCGCGTCGCCGTTGGACGTGTCGTAGAGCGTTCTTTGTGTATAAATCAACGCTCCCTTTTCCGCGCCTTTGTCCAAAACTTCGGTCACGCGCGTAGTTGCTGCGACCGTAGCTGACGTAGGCAAAGGCTTATGCAACTCTATGGCTTGTTCGCCATGTAGTACCTTCTTCCAATCGATGCCGGACGCCGGATTGCGGGCCCAAAAACCGGGACCGGCTAGTACCACCCCCATGGTTGGTGCAGTTCTGAAGTCGGCTTCCTCGTAAACGTAGTTGAGTTGTCGGGTGTCAAGTGGGTCATAGCCCATCCCAATGCCAAGAGCGTAGAGAATAGTGTCTCTCTCGGTATAGTCCTGAACGACTTCCTCAAACGGCCAGTTCATGATTTTTTCGTATGAGAGCGCCATAGCTTTGCAACTCCTCGGACGTTAAATCGGATCCCAACAGAAAACATCTTGCGAACGTTCCAAATCGAAAAACGTGGCGCGCATCGACGGTAACGCGTGATCGAGGATGGACTGTGGTGTCCAGCCTTCGAATCTCTGTACCGACCGTAGCGGCCGTGATTGTCCCATCAATAGGATCTCGTTGCTTCTGACGCAGAAAATCTGCCCCGTTACATCTTGTGCCTGATCCGAGGCAAGCGCACACACGATCGGAGCTATTTTGGCGGGTGTCATCGTCTTTAGACGGTCAATCCGTTTTCTATCTTCGTCGCTGTTGACGGGGATCGTCCCTATCATACGACTCCAAGCAAATGGACCAATACAATTCGAAGTCACTCCAAAACGCGCCATGTCAAGCGCAATCGATTTCGACAAGCCGACGATCCCGAGCTTGGCCGCCGCATAGTTCGCCTGACCGAAATTTCCGACCAGTCCCGATGTGGAGGTAAAGTGGATGTAACGGCCCGATTGCTGATTGCGAAAAATAGTTGCGGCCGCTCGGCTGACGTTGAAGGTGCCATTGAGGTGGACGTCGATGACAGCCTTCCAGTCTTCCTGGGTCATTTTGTGGAAAATGACATCACGTAAGATTCCAGCCACATTCACGACAATGTCGATCCGGCCAAAAAGGTCCAATGCTTGCTGAACCATGCGTTCGGCAGCGGCATAGTCAGTGACGCTATCGCAATTTGCAGCCGCTTGACCACCTTGGGAGGTGATCAGATTGACAACCTCTTGTGCAGGGGTCTCGTCGCTTCCTTGTCCCTCTGTGGAACCGCCTAAATCGTTCACTATGACCCTTGCCCCGCAACCGGCCATCAGCAATGCGATTTCTCGACCGATACCACGACCGGCGCCCGTGACGAGTGCTACTTTATCCAAGAGAAGAGTATTGTCGGCCATTCGTTTCGTCCCTCAATTGTGAGCTCTGGTCATCGTCTGAGAGCCAATTTGCGCCGTATCGTGTGCCTTACGCAAGCGGGTTGCAGCCCAAGATGCAATCGCGCTTCTACCATGTTCAATCTTTGCGTGGAGACTTTGATCGCGAAGGTATTGACTTGGCTCCGGCGCAAGCATCGACGGGAGAATGGAAGCGATGTTTCTGCGAGATATTTTTTCATCGGAACACGTTGCCTTTCGGTATACAGTGCAGCGCTTCAACGCCGAGCATATCGTTCCCTTTCACGATCAGTGGGAAGAAGATGGTCAGATCAGTCGCGCCGCTTAGGGGGCAGCTGGAGCGCAAGGCATTCTTTGCCCTGGAGTACCCGAGCAGCACGGCGGTGTGGGTGCGGACTTCTTTTCATGCCGCCATGGCAAAAATGCTTTCGGCTGAGTTGATGTGCGACATTCTACATGATTGTCTGCAATTGTTTGGCGGCAATGGCTGCATGTGGGAATATCCGATTGCGCGGGCCTGGGCCGATGCTCGGATGAGCCGTATCGCCGGCGGGACTTGTGAGATCATGCGCGAAATTATTGGCCGCAGCATGTTTGGCGACCGCCAGCAAGTCAAACACTGAAACCGCAATAGAATGCGCTTTTTGCTTTTTGTGCATTTTAGAGCGATTTCAGCGCTGCAGCAGCAAGCTGCCTTGGTGCTAAATACGGCCTGTCGTAACGTCTTTGAGAGAAGCAAACAGTCGCCAGCCAGGAGTTTTCAATGGATTTTGAGCAAAGCGATAAGGTGAGGGAACTTCTTGATCGCCTCAAGGCGTTTATGGAAGCACACATATATCCAAACGAAACCGTCCATCAACAGCAACTGGCGGACATGGGATGTGGGGTGGAGAACTGGCAAAATTGGGGCGCCGTTCCGATAGTGGAAGAGCTCAAACCTAGGGCGCGTGCTGCTGGTCTTTGGAACCTCTTCCTGCCCGACTCAGAGCGCGGCGGCGGCCTAACGAATCTGGAGTATGCGCCGTTATGTGAGGAAATGGGTCGAGTGGGTTGGGCACCAGAAGTATTTAATTGCTCCGCCCCTGACACCGGGAATATGGAAACAATTGAACGTTTTGGAACCGACACGCAAAAGCGCGAATGGCTCGAACCCCTTCTGGCTGGAGAGATCAGATCGTGCTTTGCGATGACGGAGCCGCACGTTGCGTCTTCTGACGCTCGCAATATCGGAGCGACCATCATCCGCGACGGAGATGAGTATGTGATCAATGGTCACAAATGGTGGTCGTCGGGTGTCGGAGATCCACGCTGCAAGCTTTTGATCCTTATGGGCAAGACGGCTCCCAATAACCCGGATACCTATCGCCAGCAATCGATGATACTGGTGCCGCGTGACACAGCGGGCATTGCTATAAAGCGAATGCTACCAGTTTTCGGCTTTAGCGATGCGCCGCATGGTCACGGAGAAGTCGTCTTAGAGAACGTGCGCGTGCCAGTATCGAACATTCTGCTCGGCGAAGGTCGCGGTTTCGAAATCGCGCAGGGGCGTCTCGGGCCAGGGCGCATCCATCATTGTATGCGCTTGATTGGACAAGCTGAAGTAGCAGTAGAAAAAATGTGCAAGCGTGCGATGCAGCGCCATCCGTTCGGTAAGCCTCTCTCTGAGCAAGGTGTGACGCGGGAACGTATCGCCGAGTCACGTATTCTCATCGATCAGGCTCGTCTGCTTGTGCTCAACGCCGCCGACAAAATGGACAAGGCCGGCAATCGGGAAGCGCGCAAGGAGATTGGTATGATTAAGGTGGTCGCTCCCAATATGGCCTGCCAAGTGATTGACTGGGCGATTCAGATGCACGGCGGAGGAGGAATGACTAGCGATTTCGGTCTGGCGTATTCCTACGCGCGCGCGCGCGCAATCCGGCTTGCCGATGGTCCGGACGAGGTCCATCGAGATCAAATTGCGCGTCTTGAGTTGAAAAAGCACGCTTAGAATTCGCGATGTCTGCAACAGTGTGAATTTGGAAAGCCAATGTCGACATCTCGCGACGGGCGCGAACTGGGCCGACCACTTGATGCTCATCTTTTTGACGAGCAATTGTTGGCATCATTTCTTGCGGAAAAAATTTCGGGTTTCACCGGTCCATGTGAAATCTTGCAATTTCTCGGCGGTCAATCGAACCCGACCTTTCTGCTTAAGACGCCGAGCCGCGCTTATGTCATGCGCAAGAAACCGCCTGGAAAGCTACTTCCTTCTGCGCATGCTGTCGATCGCGAATTCCGCGTGATATCTGCTTTGGCAGGTACGAGCGTACCGGTTGCCAAGACGCATATTCTCTGTGCGGATGACAGCGTGATTGGACAGATGTTTTATATAATGGATTACGTGCCCGGCCGCGTTTTGACTGAGCGCGGCATGCCGTCTTGCACTGGAAGTGAGCGCAGTATGATGTATCATTCCATGGTTGCAGCGCTCGGCACACTCCATGCGGTGGATTACAAGGCGGTAGGTCTCGAGGATTTCGGGCGACCGTCTGGCTACATAGCGCGTCAGATCGCGCGCTGGTCCAAGCAGTACAAAGCGGCCCGTGTTGAACATTGCCCCGCTATGGAAAAACTTATGTCCTGGTTGCCGAATCACGATCCGGGAGATGAGTGGGCTGCCATCGTTCACGGCGACTATCGGCCAGGGAATGTCATTTTCTCCAATAGTGAGCCCGAAATGGCGGCTATTCTTGACTGGGAGCTGTCGACAATTGGAAATCCAATGGCCGACCTGGGATATTTCCTGATGCCCCACCGTCTGGACTCCCAAGAATCGACATACGGGTTAAGAGGATTGGATCTGAGCAGCCTCGGCATTCCAGACGAGGCTAGTCTGCTTCAAACCTACGCTAAAAACGCCGGCCGCGCGAGTGGGCCCAATATTGACTATTATATTGTATTTTCCATGTTCCGTTTGGCTGCAATTCAGGCCGGTGTTCTGCGTCGAGGACTCGATGGCAATGCCGCTGATCCTCGGGCCATTGAGCGGGGGCGGCCATACAAGCAAATGGCGGAAGCGGCCTGGGCAATCATTGAGGGAGCATGACGTTGCTTCTTTCTGACAAGTGTTTGACATCACCGGTGTGGAAGTGGTCGATAGCATTCACGTGCTTCAGTTTTAGATCATTCAAGACGCTTGACTTCCCAGCTGCTTACTCTCTTCTCAAAAAGATAGGGCTCCGCGTTCCGGCTGGTGAATTCAGCATCGGCGAGCGATAGGGTCAACGCGCGAAACACGAGGCCATGAGCCACAATAAGCAGGGTCTCGTCTGGATGCCGATCCGTCCAACGTCTGACCGCGGCGCAAACGCGGGGCACGAACTCCCGCCAGGTATCGGCGTCATCCGGTAGTATGGACATGAATGAATCATGCTCGTCGAGCCCATGCGCTCGCTTGGTTGTGGTGATACATTGGCCGGCGAAGCTGCCAACGTCGAATTCCATGAGATCGGAGTCGACATGCAGTGGGGCACCGGTCATTTCGCTCGCAAAACTTGCCGTCTTGAGAACGCGATTGGCCGGGCTCGCAACAATGCGTGTGAATTGCTCTTCAGCAAGTACTTTAGCCGCGGCCTGGGCTTGCGCGACGCCGGTCGAATTTAGCGGAACATCAATGCAGCCTTGGAAGATACGCTCCAAATTGTATTGCGTCTCGCCGTGTCGCAAGAAGTAGAAGGATCGAATCGGCAGTTTGTCCGCCGGCACAATAGAATCGTTGCTCACTTTTGGCCTCAATCTGCATTGCACAAATGCTTCGATGGGAGTGGGGATACCGTCACGTCCATCTTAAATCTTGGTGACAGTATCGAGCACCTTGTCGGAAGCCAACTGGCTAGTCCGAGGATTTCGGCAGCTGTTCACCAATATCGGTCCGGTCGCCAAAATCAAAGGATGTGTGGTTGTTCTCCTTCTATGTCCGTTGGAAGATGATGCAGAGGAGTCCGCCGACAAGAAAGGCTGCAGCACCGAACGCAAACAGCAAAGCAGGTGTGCTGGTGGCGTCGAGCAGGGTCGGAATTGCGACGCCGCCAGCAGCGGCACCGACGCCGTTCGCAATAATCGTCGCTCGCATCATCTCAGGCGTCTGGGCCGCGGTACCGAGATCACGTACGCGTGCTGCCAGCATGGTGGACACGCCTGGCTGCATGCCGAATATGATACTCGATACAATCAGTGAGAATGATGTATGCGAAACAACCGGTATGGCGATGCCGACGGCAAGAATGAGGAATGTTATGGTCGTTGCAGCCGCAGTGCCAACGCCGGCGGCCAACTTTGCAGCAAACATTGGTCCGAGAATGCCAAACAAACCGATGACAATCCAATGGGCACCGGCCACGACATAACCGAGTTGTTGAGTGCGTGCCAAAAAGTCGAACCAGTAAAGCGTATGAGGAACAATCCCAAATGAGAAGCAAAAGCTTGCTGCGATCAATGCTAACCATGTCCCATTCCAGGGCAAAGAGAACGGTTCTCGAGTGACACGTGTTGCCTGGGGCAGCTCATGAAGCCCCCATCTCGCAAGCAATGCAGCGATTATACCGACCAGTGCGATTGTCCACCACGCCGCCGGGAGACCGTGCTCTAACGCGATAGGAACTGCAGAGCCCGTGAGCAAGATTCCTAGGCCGACGCCTATAAAGACATAACTCGCCGCCTGCGGCCTTTTATCGTCAGGTGCGTGGACAGTGGCTATCGCCAGGCTTTGAACCATGACAATACCGGTGACAATGCCGATCAGGCACCGCCAGGTGCCGAGCCAGAACACGCCGAGGTCGAAAGCCGATCCTATCAAGGCAGCCAAAGCCAGCAAGATCGCACCGTTCATAAGGTGCCCAAGCGATACCCGTCTGGTCAGAGCGACTGACGCGAGAGCACCGATCAGAAAACCGACAAGGTTCGCACCGCCGATGTAGCCTGCCTCGACCACCGACATTTGACCGTTGGCGACGAGACTTGGCACCATGGCTCCAAATGAGAACCGGCCCAGGGCCATGCACAGAAACATTGCCGAACCGCAACCGATGGCAATTCTCCGCCAAGTCACAATCCGTGGACGCCGACTGAATGGACTAGTGGACATTACAAATCCAACCGAGTCTGCCACCGGTTAGTCTGCCTTGCACAACTCGGATGTGATGAGTCGGGCAAGTCGGTTGCACTGGAGAGGCGCCCGCGATTGACTGCAAATCCCGACAGATTGTTAACCGCATCAGAATGTGTCGCGCCATGTTTCGCTCAATGCTGTTCGTCCCTGCAACCAATGACAAGTTCATCGCCAAGGCGGCAACCCGTGGCGCCGACGCGATAATCTTGGATCTTGAAGATAGCATTCCGCCAACCGAAAAGCTTGCCGCTCGTGAAGCACTAGCACTCGCCGTGCCGCAATGTCGCGCACCGCATGGCGAAGTTTGGGTGCGCGTTAACAGGCCATTTCGTCTTTGTGTGCAGGACTTGGAAGCGGCTGTCGCAGCAGGCGCAGACGGAATTATGCTACCCAAAGCAGAAAGTGCAGAGCACGTCCGATTCGTTGCGGAAGTCTTAGGTGAAGTTGAACTCGAATTCGGCCGTCCCAACCCAACGCAGATCTTCACAATTATTGAGACTGCCAAGGCGGTGCTCGATGCGCTATCCATCGTCAGCGCTGACGCGCGCGTGGCAATCGCCTCTACGGGTAACGAGGACCTTGCCACGGAACTTGGTGCGCGCCCTCTTCCGGCGACTATGCGGACAGCAAATCAACTTGTTCATCTTGCGGCTAAGTCCGCTGGCCGAGCGTCGTTTGGTCTGTTCGGGTCCATTGCGGATTTTACAAACCTTGACGCCATGCGTGCCATGGTCGAGGAGGCGAGAATGCATGGCTTTGATGGTGCGACATGCATTCATCCAGCCGTGGTCCCTATTCTCAATGCGGGGTTCATGCCACAACCGGATGAAGTTAACCACGCGCGGCGAATTGTCGAAGCGTTCGACGCGGCTGAACGCGCAGGAAGTGCATCGATCAATGTTGACGGCAAGATGATCGACATTCCGGTGGTGGAGCGGGCGCGGAGGATTGTGGCAACGGCAGAGCGTTGGACAGACTGATCAATTAGGGTCAACGTGCTAGCACGTGAGTAGGTAGGGAGGTGAAGATGGATCACGTATTTGGTGTAGGTGTCGGTCTATTGTTAGGGTTGGCGCTGGGATTAATCCTTCTCGCAATCTTAGGCCTTGTCTTGCAGTGGCTTTGGAATACTACTTTGCCCGAAATAATGGGCGTAAAGGAGGTCTCGTTCATTCAAGCTATAAAAATTCTATTGATCGCATCGATACTATTTGGTGGTCACCGGGTCGTCGCTGTGCAGCAAATAGATGGGCCAGCCAACAAAGGCGTGACTTCTGCGGCAAAGAACTAAAGTCTCTATGTTGACGCTCTCCTGACGCCGCAGCTGGATAAGGACCTCGCTAACCGTTGGGGCGCACTGGCGGGCCCGGGAGACGCAGGAAGAAAGCTTGGCTAATTCGGCAAGCTGCCACGCTCCAGCAGGTTGATCGGCACGACCTGATGATCAACTAGGAGAGCGATGGTAGTTATGTGACCGAGAGATCGTTGCTGCTCCATAGCGAAAACAATTATTGGTAGTGATAGGTGAGCCAATGTGGTCCAAGTTTGCGTCAATCTTGATCCTGGTCGTCCCGACAGCGTTCGCTCATGCTCAAACAACGATTTACGAACAGAGCCAGACCGACGGCGTCTGGCTGGGGTGCGGGGCGAGCGCGTACAAGATACTGAGCTGCTTGGCTTACAGAAAGACAAGTGAAGCGAATGTATTGTGTGCGGCCCGGTATGCAAGTGACGGCAACTACTGTGGTCCAGGCCGTTGCTTTGGCGCCAGTCGCGTGAAGGCTCCGATCGAGAGTCCATTTCACGCAAAGCTATTCTGTTTGAGTAAAGCGGTGCCGCTGGTTCACCTGGACAAGCTTCTGCCTGGCAATACGAAAGGTTATATTGAATGTCCGGGAGATCAAAAGGTGGTCCACTGCATTTCGCACAAAACCGAGCAGGGCTCTGAGAATTGTACGGTTGGCGTATCCAAAGATGGTAAGAGGTGCGTTATCGATTCGTGTAAGTCCGAAACTTACGTCCAAGCCGCATGTTCGGCGGTCAAAACGGTCGAATTCCGCCTGGCTGCAAACCCTTCGGAATTTCGATGTGCGGATGATGGCTCTCTGGTAACATCCTGCTACAGTCGAAATCGCTCCGATGGTTTGATTTCAAATTCCTCCGGCCCGTCTGAAAACCCATCAATAGAACCGAAACGGTGTAATTTCATTCCAACGTACGACAATCTTATATTTTGTGCAAAATTCTAGATCACAATGAAGCTTGAATAGGCATGCAATCTTTTGGAAGATTTTCGATGTCTGAGACTTGTTGTGCTATCGAGCTTTGGATCGAGCTAGTCAGGTGTGATTGTCATTGCGTTCGGAGGTGAGGATCGCGCTGGAGGTAGATGGCTATCGGAGGTTCGATTGATGCACAGGCTCGATGGCAAGGTTGCGTTGGTGACGGGGGCGGCGCGCGGCATTGGCGCTCAGATTGCGAGGCGGATGGCAGAGGCCGGAGCCAGTGTCGTGCTCTGTGACATCCTCGAAGAGCGTGGCCATGAGACGGCTTCTGAAGTCGCGGCAATGGGAGTGGCGCGCTTTATCAAACTTGATGTGACTGTGGAAGGCGACTGGAAATCTGCCGTCTCCAAAACTGTTTCGGGCTATGGTGGACTCGACATACTGGTTAACAATGCAGGTGTCTTCCTAGGACGTAGCATTGAGGAGGTCAGCGATCATGACTGGGAGCGCATTATTGCTGTCAATCTGAATGGCGTCTATCTGGGAACAAAGCTATGTGCTCCAGCGTTGCGGGAGCGTGGCCATACGTCGATGCACGGAAGTTCGATAGTCAATCTGGCGTCTACCGCCGGCATTGTTGGATCGTATATCGATCCGATCTATTCGATGACCAAGGGTGGGGTGACGACCTTCACCAAGGCGATGGCCTTAGCGTTCAGTGGCCGGGGCGATCAGATTCGTGTGAACTCAATCCATCCTGGTGTCGTAGACACAGCAATGGGGAAGCAGACTTTCGTCTGCCAAGCCGCCAATTGCGAACAAAGAAGTATTGAGGCAATTCGCCAGGCAGCAATAGGTATGTATCCGTTGGGACGCATTGGAACTCCTGACGATATCGCGCTGGGCGCAACCTATCTGGCTTCAGATGCAGCCGGCTTCGTGACTGGGGCCAGTCTCGTAATTGACGGGGGCTTTACTGCTCAGTAGCGGAGGGGGGGGGCGGTCTTATAGACGACCTTAGGCTGGCTCTCGATGCTAAAAATGTGATCGCTCGTCTGTCGGGCAGATGCGGTTTGAGCTGCCAAATCATATTGCTTTTAGTTGATGATGGCCGTAGGCCAGGGATTGCACCGAAAAGGAAGTGACGAGTGTGAAATATGTAGACCACAAGCACCCGGAATGGATCGAGGGGGACGGATACAAAAAGAGAATCCTGCTCCGAGAAGACAGCCTGAATTGTCCCGGTACACTCGTCCAATTGGTGCGAATTGAGCCGCGGGCGGTGGTAGCGGATCATTATCACAAGAGTTGCACCGAAGTATTTTACGGTATGAGTGGTAGCGGAGTCTTTGAAATTAATGGCGAGGCGTTTAACTTGTCGAGCGGGGATGTATTAACGTGCGAACCATTCGAAATCCACAACACCAAAAACTCTGGTTATGAGCCGTTGATTTATGTGGTGTTCAAAACAAACGTCACCGAGAAGGACCTGTACTGGTGTTGACGGTGTCTAAGCAGCCTTTAGATCATAGCTCGCGCGGCGGAGTTGGGGACTGAACGGCCATCGAGCGCACAGAGTCGGTAGTAGATTTCTTGTCGACTAGTTAGGTCCCATCTCAACGGAGAACATGTCCGAGTAAAACGTCACCCAGAACGTGTCACGGTTGGGTAAGATCCGACGTAGCAAGTCGGCACAGGGTTTCGAGATGCGCTGAGAGTTGCCCTCCACGCGATCTTTTGGCTGTCCTGATGAAAACTCGAACTTAAGGCGCTCTGAGTGAAGGGGGAGAAAGGGGCTCTCCGACGCTGTGAATTCGACCTTGAATCGCATGTGGCCCGGTCGCAAGGAACTGCGTTGGGAATTCCATTTGGCATACGTCACTATCACGTCAAATGGGCTATGCTCGTCGAATCTGGCAGTGCGAAAGCCAAAATGGTCCAGAACGATCTTGTCTGGCAGGACACCGTGCCAGGGACTCAACAGTTCAAATGGACGATTTAACTGAGTCTCATAGCCATCCTTAGTGAGTCGAAAGTGAGAGATCGGCACGATCCAGTATTGTGGTGCAGCATAGTATAATTTGGGCTCGATTCCCCCCGCTGGTTCGAGCCCGGTTGTCGGCATGTTCATCGCATTTTGGCTCGATGACTGCCGCCGACCGGTCACTGGCGGTGTCACTAGTCGATGCTCCTTCAATAATCCAGTTCGTACCACATTAAACGGCGACCTAGATTGCGAGGTGCTTTCCGCATGATTACAATTAGTCAATGGGAATCTCGACCGGAGGCAGAACTGATCCGATGAGACAACTTTTTCTGACAGTGGGATAGTCTTCCGAGCCTGCGCCGGCGGACAACCGGACGCACAAGCGATGTGACTTGTGGGCGAGAAAGTGGGTGTACTTGTTTGGACCACTAGTGTTCCGTTGAAGTTTAGTGTGCCGTCAAACTAACGAATGGTCCGACTGAGCCTTGAACTTTTTGGCGGGTCTCTAAAGGAATTAATCTTCTCGGCGACAGCGAATTGACCAATTTATGGGCATTCCAGCTCGTCAAACCAGGCTCAGCCCGAATGGCAATGCGGACTCAAAGCTTTTTCTTTCTGCTTGTGAATGTCACGAGACGATCGCACCGACCGTCGGTCGTCGGTCGTCGGTCGGTGGTTGACTTGGCGATTGCGAATGCCTGTGCCACGGATGATGCCGGGACCAAATCAATTTGAACTCGATTCAGTTACCAGAGAAAGGATAACTCATGAAGGTAGGCGTGCTTCATCCGGGTGAAATGGGCGTTTCGGTGGCGGCTTCCATCATTGACAGCGGCCACACCGTCTATTGGGCCGGCGAGGGGCGAAGTGATGCGACTCGAGTGCGCGCTGCTAAGCATGGCCTTCTGGATCTTGGTTCTGTGGCCGAGCTCTGCTCATCAAGCGACACGGTCATCAGCGTATGCCCACCGGAGTATGCCGCTGAGGTCGCCGACGAAGTGAGGAGCGTTGGTTTCGACGGAACTTATGTCGACGCTAATGCGATTTCACCTGTTCAGATGTCAGAAATCGCGAAGTCTTTGCAAGACGCAGGAATCACGGTGGTAGATGCCGGGATAGTCGGATTGCCAGCCTGGCAGCCGGGGACGACCTGGATTTGGCTGTCTGGCCAGGCTGCAGGGTCCATTGTGCCAATTTTCTTAGATGGTCCGCTGCAATGTGATGTCTTGAGCGCAGAAGTAGGCCAGGCGTCCGCGCTCAAGATGTGCTACGCGGCACTCACCAAAGGAACGACGGCATTGACTTGTTCGATCGTTGCGGTGGCAGATCAGTTGGGTGTGCGAGAGGCACTCAATAAGCAGTGGGATCGTGGGCAGCCCGGTCTTTCGCAGAGAAATGAGACGGCGATCTGCGGAGTAACGTCAAAAGCGTGGCGGTTCGTCGCTGAAATGCAAGAAGTTGCCGAAACGTTTGAAGCGGGAGGTCTGCCTGGTGGGTTTCATCGATCCGCAGCCGAAGTGTTCGCTCGTTTAGCGGCCATGAAAGAGGGACCGCATCCGTCTGATCTGGATCTCGTCCTCAAGCGCCTCAACCAGCCCGCGAATCTCGGACGATAGCATCTGTTTAGGTGCGATCATTAATATTTGACTAACTAGTACGCTCTATCTTGGCGAGACAGTAAGCTGGCCTAGGAGTGTTTGCGTTATGGGTGGCCCGTTAAAAGTGTTGGTTATTGGCGCGCTCTCTTCGTTTACAGCATATGTATTCGTTGTGGAGCCAAATGCAGCGGCAGATCCTTTCGGGTCGATTGCGCGCGCTGCCAAGAGACTCGCCACAACGTGTGATCGCGATCCTACAGTTTGTGATTTGGCCCGAGCTGCCGCAAACGGGGCTTTGCGTGTAAGTCGTGTCGGTTGGGGCTTGGCAACCGGCGAAGGGCGGCTTGTCTATATCTCGGAAGACTCGGAGCGCGCATCTCTGCGAAATTTGTCGCTTGGTGACTTCAAGACTTGGCAGGCGCGTCGCGAAGCTGCAACCCGCAACTATCGCGCCAATATTTGTGATTGAAGCCGCTCGCGTTCAATTAGGATTGTCTGCCGTCTCGTCGACTTGATGCACCTCGATTATGTTGCCAGACGGATCGTAGAAAAAAATCTGTTGCCATTTTTGCATGAAGGCATCGCCATAGTCAGCGTAGGGGATGCCGTTGTCTTCAAGGCGCTTTTTGAATGCGGCGATATCGTCAGTTCGAAATGCCAAGTGCCCCCGCTCCAGCGGGTTGATATGCTTTCTCGCTCGAAGCGCAACTTCAAGATCCCGTTGCGAATGATGGAACTGAACGTTGCCGTCGGTCTGAAAAGCGACACCACCTGAGTAGCCATCCTCTCTCTTGATCCGATATTTCTCCAATGAAGGCTCGGGTCTCAAATCCAAGATCTTGCGATAGAACTGGTCCATTTCTGGAACATCGCTTGTGCACAGATTAATATGGTGAAATTCGAGTTTCATGATCCCTGCCGTATGTATTCATCCGTATGTTGTTCGCCGTTAGCGTACTACGATGTTTGAGAAAATGCGACCATGTGGAGGATGGCGACCATGCAGCTGCAGGGAAAGACTGCGATCGTGACGGGGGGCGCTTCGGGCATGGGGGCCGCGACCGCTCGGCTCTTTGCGCACGAAGGGGCCAATGTCGTTGTTGCAGATCTATTGGAAAAAGAGGGCGATGCTATCGTTCAGGAAATCCGAGATCTTGGTGGATCGGCGCAATTTGAGAAGCTCGATATTACCGATGAACAAAACTGGATTGCGATTGCTGCAGCGTCTCTGGGAGCTTTCAATGCGATCAATATTCTCATTAATAATGCAGGTGTGAGCGGTTCAGATCCCGATCTTTTAAATGGCGCGGTCTGGGATGATCAAATGCGCATCAACGCGACGGGCACCTTTTTGGGCCTGCGAACCGTCATTCCAATCATGCAGAACGGCGGCGGCGGTTCTATTGTGAATATATCGTCTATATCCGGCGTCGTAGGGCAGACGTTCGTGCATATGGGATACAATGCGTCGAAAGGTGCCCTGCGGAGTATGACAAAGGCGGCGGCAGTGCAATTTGCCAAAGATGGGATCCGTGTCAACTCCGTCCATCCAGGATTAATGCCGGCAATGCGAACATCAAGGCTCACTGCTGATCCGGAAGTGCGCGCAGCCATGCTGTCCAGCGTCCCCATGGGGCGCATCGGAAAGGTAGAAGAGGTCGCCAATGCCAATCTCTTTTTGGCGAGCGACGCTGCATCTTACATTACAGGAGTTGAGCTGCCTGTCGATGGCGGTTTCCTCGCGGCCTGAGCAGATGAACCGACAAAGAAGTCGATCAAGGAAATTGACTACAAAGATTGAAAAAGGAAGTCGATCAGCAAATGGGACCGAAGCCTTCGGGCGATGAGGTTTGGAAAAAACTGAATTTGCAATCGCAACGGAAATTTTTCTCGATCTGCTACTTATACGATTGCAGTGCTATGAAGGATTGGATGAGGTCAAGGTCAAGGTCAAGGCGCTTTGTGCATGGAAATACGGCAAACAGCTTCCCTATACGCAAGTTCTCAAAGATCGCATAAGCCAAGTCAACAGCTATCGCCGAACGACGATAATTATTCTTGGCGATGCACGGTCCAACTATGCCAATCCTCGAACCGAGGTTATGGCGTGGCTAAGCCATAGAACAAGGCGCGTTGTCTGGTTAAACCCAGAACCCGAAGCCATTTGGGGAATCGGAGATTCAGAGATGCTGCGATACCGCTGCTGCTGCGACCTGGTTCGGATTGTTCGGACGCTTGATGATCTCGAAGGCGCAATTGGAAATATCCTTAGTCTCGCAATCCGGCGTTAATCATTCGAGCACATTTTTGGCCCAGGAGCGCAAGAACTGGGACTGAAATCTCCTTGTGTGGCCACGCAGTCCTAAGCCGCAATGGTCGGAGCACTGCGTAATATGGCCCCTGCCTTGCGGTGATGATCAGCTAGGGCTCGTCAGACGGGTCACCATAAGAATAGCGTCAATGACCAGTTTGAGTTGATGTCGTTTGTAATCGGTCGACTTGATCTTCTCAGTATTTATCGGCGGCAAGCTCCATCGCAAAAAAGTTCAATTCAACGCTACGCCGCGCGGTCTTTGACACCTTGCAGGCAACGCGACCCGTTTGCCACTCAAATTGAATGATGTGACTAAGCCGATATTCCAATTCGACGAGAGAATTGCTTGGTAGGTTTTGCAGACGAATTGAAGAATGTTGGGGCCGCTATTCTCCGGCGCGAAAATGAGCAGAACCACGCGGAGGACAAAGAGAAACTCAGAGCGTGAGCACGCCGGTGCGGCGTTGAGGAGGCAATTCCGCGACTTACGCTTGTTAAGTAAACCATAAGCTGTTGAGAAAGATTGTGGCACATAGGCTTTGGTTTTTACATTCACGTCCGTCGATATTAACCAGTAACATTACATCGAAGTTTGCTTGGTCAGACGAACCACGCAAGGTGGTTAACGTGCAAAACCAATTTAGAGTCGAGTCGTTTATTTGAGTTCGTGGTGGTGACTAGAATCGCGGCTTATCAGCGCGCAAATTACAAGAATCCTGATCATTTCATCAGCTGCATTTGAGTTGATTCCCTTGGCATGACTTGTCTGGCGCGACGATAGACGCCCTCATACGCATGCGAAATGCCGAA
>JBPCWA010000260.1:0-4057 GCA_051009975.1 Hyphomicrobiaceae bacterium | reverse complement strand
GCGGTGGTCAGGGCATCGCACTCATTGTCCAAAACTCTGCGCGGTAAACAGCGCACACGATACGACTGTACGCCCCTCGTTCCAAGCCAACCAAGGATTGATGATATCGCGAGCGGCCGGGTTGAAGACGCATCGGCATGTGAAGGCAGTACAACTCGTACGTAGCCGAAGGATTGTGGCTGGCAGTTTAGCGATCCTCGATATGACAAAAATACCCCAACCGGGTTCGCGCAACCCGTTCATTGTTCACCAGTATGTGGACTCGTAGTGCTACACTTTGGATGTGCCAGGGCAGTGGAGTGCCGATGCCGGCGTTTGCGGTTGACGGCATATATGCGACTTTGCCGGAGTAAAATGCTTGGCAGGGCGCAATTTATGCAGTTATCCATCCCTATTTAGGTCGTTGCGCAGTCTGTCTGCTGCCCAACTCTGCCTCATGATTGCCGTCGTTGCTTATCATAGGATGACTTGCGACCTGGCGGCTTGTGCCAGCGCACGTGGTCGGTGTGAAAGATCGAATACAGTTGACGGTTCGCTGCTTGCCAGCATGGGCGGTCACCGGCTCTTAGCGGCGCCCGGGAGGCACAAGCCAAGCCTCCGATGTGAATGCCAGTGATCTAAGCGGAAAAAAAGCGATTCAGGGGCTTTTGATCATGCGAAAAAAGTTGAGGCGCGCGTTCTTCAAGGGCTCTCAGCGGGCAAAAACAGCGTGGCGCTGCGCAGTTCTCCGACCAATGAGAAGGCGGCAATTTGGCAATATGCCAACAGCAATGATCACGGGCTCAAACGGCAAGACAACGACGAGCCGGATGCTGGCGCGGATCTTGACGCACGTCGGTTACAACGTTGGCCTGGCGACGACCGACAATATCGTCATCGATGGCAAAGTCGTAGTGAAAGGTGATTGGGCCGGATATCGGGGACATCACGTTGCGTTAAGCGATCCCTCCACAACTGCTGCTGTTTTAGAGACAGCTCGCGGCGGTTTGCTGACGCATGGTCTCTATATCGATCAGTGCGACGTCGCAGCTCTATTGAATATTGGCAGGGATCACGTGGGCTCAGATGGCATTCAGACGATGGAACAAATGGCTGCACACAAGCGGCAGGTGATTGAGGCTGCACAAAAGACCATCGTGCTGAATGCCGACGATTCGTTGTGTCGACAATTCATTGAGGAGTTCCCGATCAGTCGCACGACAATATTTGCATACGATGCCAATTCAGAAGCCGTGAAACGCCATATCGAGATGGGCGGCGTGGCCTATTGTCTGTACGAGAAAGGCGAACCGCATATCATACGTTTGAAAGGTGAAAACAGGCAACGCGTCATTCCTATCGCGGACCTGCCATCGGCAGTGGGGGGGCTGATACGACACAATATTGCGAACGCCATGGCCGCGGCTGCATTGGCCGAAGGGCTTGACATATCAATGGAGGCAATACGCGAGGGACTCGGGTCATTCCAGATGAACCTTGAACATTCCCCGGGCCGCTTCAACATCATTGATGGGTATCCATTTCACATGATTCTTGATCGGGCAAGCCATATCGACTCGGCGACCGCATTGGTGAAGTGTTTAGACCAAATCGACGTGCGCGGAAGACGCCTATGCATGTGTACTGCGCTGGGTGATCGCCCTGCATGGCAGTACAGTGAATTGAGCGCAATTCTGGCAAATCATTTCGATCACTTCGTGTGTTACGAGCGACCAGAGTTTCTTTATGGCCGCGTCGAGGGTGAAGTAATTGAGCTCTTGCGATCGGGGCTTATTGCTGGAGGAACGGAAGAACACGAAATTGATGCGGCGACGGATTATGAAGATGGGCTCGCTCAAATGGCAGCGCTGGCCAAACCTGGCGATTTAATCGCAATACTATTCAGTCCCGAGCAGGATGGCGCCATCCCGCTGGTTGACAAGGCGTTCAGGGGGCACGCGATCGCGATCCGCGACAGAGCTAGGCTAGCGGCAAAGGATCATCGGTCGAGTTGTCTCGAAACTGTCAATAGTATGAGTTGAGCAATGCGAACGTTCGAACCGTCCGCAACGCCATTAGTGATTTGGTGTGACTGTCCAGAAGATCTCTGCACAAATCAGAGGTTCTTGATTGGAACAGGCTAGTTCATGCCAAAGAATGAGTGTGAAGATGCAGACCGTTGAAGAGAGCTATGTCCTTGTCGAGCGGTGATGATAGATGTCGGCTGGGAGGCGGATCACGTGATTAGAGCACAAAAGTTTACGCGCTCGGATCGAATAATCGCATACACGCTAAAGAAGCTTGAAAAGATCGGGCTCAAGTTGGATTTGGTCATGGCCGTCCGGGAAGCGCAAACCCCCATAACGATTGCGGATGTCGACACCTCCATCGCATTTGCGGTTATGGGTGAACCGGAAGTGGAAGACGTTCTGGAGACGCAACCCTATCGTCCAAACGATGCTCTTCAGAGAATTCGAGATGGCAGACTAATGTTCTTTGCTGGAAAGCGCGGCTCCCAACTGGTGGCGGGCATGTGGTGCGATCTAGATGAGTTCTTCTCTTGGGCACCCCCTCGGAAATTGAGTGACGATGAAGTCTTCCTGTTTGGAGCATATGTAATCCCCGAGTGTAGAGGTCAAAACGTTGCCCCCGTACTGCGCTCCAGGTGCTACAGTGCTCTCAAGGAAATGGGTCGCACCAAGATTTATAGCTGTACGGACATCTGGAATGCGCCGGCCAGAAAATTCAAATCGAAACTTCATTCTCGCAACGAAGCATTGTTCATGACGATTGATTTTTTTGGCCTGTGGAAACGCTCATTTACTTTGAGAACGTACGCCTAGCGGGGGGATATGCTAAACGAGAATGAAGCGGACTATCAACTGACTGCCTCGAGACGGATAAGGGCCGTATGCGAACGAGAAGTCGCCTTCTAGTCGCCTCACTCTAATACTGCCGTGATCGAGAGTTGTCCTTCGGTAGCGATACTGAGTGGGGCTCAAGCAGTCCTGTTGAGTACCTGCGATCTCCGTAGAATATGCTTGCCGACAAAATGGGTGAGTTCACAATTTCGTCGATTTATAGGCCTTCACTCGCGATGCTTTCGGTTCGCCAGACCAATTATGTCGCGTACTGGCGCTCCTCGAAACAACTCCAAGAGGCATTAGGACAAAACCGCCGCTTTCGGGGCAACATAGGACTAGCTGGGGAATGGGATCCGGTTAATCACAAGGCTAGTTGATGATGTTGGCTTCATTGAAACGATCGCAACAGTATGTTGCCTTTCGACATGCGCGCCACCAACTGCTAGCGCGTGCGAAGTTTGAGCTCAATCGCCTTCATGCGCGCTTCAATAGAAACCGAAGCAACGCAACATTCATCGCCATTACCGGAAGCAGCGCAAAGACCACAACGTCGGCACTGTTGGCGCATCTCTTATCTGGGATGGAGGAGACCCATGTCCAGGCACTGGACAATGAGCTTAGAGATTGTATCTCAACGTTGCGTACTATGTCTCGGCACAATCGCTTTGTTGTTTGCGAGGTGGGTGCGACCAAGCCAGGCTCGGTTAAACCGATGGTTGATCTCCTCAAACCATCGATTGGTATCGTCACAATGGTCGCATTGGAACACAAAAGTTCATTTCGCACCTGTGAAGCCGTGCAAGAAGACAAACAAACCCTTGTTTCCGGGCTTCCCGATTACGGATTGGCTATATTGAACTACGACGATAGTCGTGTGCTCTCGATGGCCTCACTTACGAGGGCGCGCGTTAAGACTTTTGGTGAAACGGGTGGCGACTATGTGATTTCCAACGTATGTGCACAGAACCCTCGGGGAACGACACTCACTATTTCGCACGCGGGAGAAGCCGTCCAGTTGAAGACCCAGCTGACCGGTGCCCACCAAAGCGTCCCGGTCGCCGCCGCGTTTGCATGCGCGCGCGAACTCGGCGTTCCAACAGTCGTGTGTCAAGAGCGGATCGCAAGCTTTAAGCCCGTGTTTGGCAGATGCTCGGTCCATGCCATTGACAATGGCCCCATTTTCATCGCCGACACCGCCAAAGCGCCTTACCACA
>JBPCWA010000259.1:0-3022 GCA_051009975.1 Hyphomicrobiaceae bacterium | reverse complement strand
CATGCAGTATTGGTCGCGGAAACACTGAGGCGCAGTTTGAAACTCGATCGAAAGTCGCAAGCTATGCCAAGTCAGATTGAATGGCACGACGGTTTGGTGCACCAGCCCACCGAATAGTTGGATGATCCTGGCGCTAATCCAGCCGCCTTTCTCCAGGCTAGCTCGTGTCAGGCCAGCCCTCTATTTCCCATCATCTAGCTCTTCCACATATGGGCGACGCGCGACTTGAGGTTGATCCGATCTTTGTGCTGGGAGGGGGAGTTCGGGGACGCACTGAGCGTAGAGCGCGGCCACGTCACTTGCTCGAAGTGCGAGAGCATATTGGATACGATGAAACGGGTCCGAGCAGCATAGACGTGGCGGTCGCCGTTGCGTGGTTGCTGGTGCACGTAGAAGCGTTGTGGCACCATGAGATAGAGTTCATCTATTGCGCGCGTCATGGCGACGTAGAGCAGCCGCCGCTCTTCCTCGATTGTCTCGGCTTGGCCTGTCGCCATGTCCGACGGCAGGCAACCGTCGACGACGTTTAGGAGGAAGACGGCTCTCCACTCTTGGCCTTTGGCAGAATGAATCGTCGACAAGATAAGATAATCTTCGTCCAAAAGTGGCGTGCCAGCTTCGTCACTCGTGGCGTCGGGTGGATCGAGCGTCAATTCTGTAAGGAAGCGTTCGCGAGTCCGATACTGGCGGGCAATTTGTATGAGTTGATCCAGATCTGCCGATCGAACGGCGGCATCCGGGTAATTTGCCTCCAAGAGCGGTTGGTACCATGTTCGAACATTTTCTAACTCGTTTGGCCAATTGGCGGAGGCCCCATCCCAATCTAGATCCGATTCCGAATCCGAAGCTAAACCCGTCATGAGTTCGACAAATGACGGCCAGATTTCGCGAGTCGCTGACGGCGGCCGGTAAATCGACAGCGCTGCGAATGGGAAGTCCGCGGACAAGATCCGGTCGAATGCTTTGGCTGCCGTGGAGGGACCCACGCCCGGGAGTATTTGTAAAACGCGGAATGCCACAACGCGGTCTTTCGGATTGGAAGCCCACCGGAGGATAGCGATCAGGTCCTTAACATGCGCTGCTTCAAGAAATCGAAGGCCGCCAAATTTGACGAAGGGGATATTTCTCCGGGCTAACTCGATTTCGAGCAAGTTGCTGTGGTGTGATGTCCTGAACAGTACAGCCTGCGATTTGAGTGCAATTCCTTGCTCACGCCTTTTGAGTACGGCCTCTGAAATAAAGCGCGCTTGTTGGATGTCGTCACTTACAGAGACGATATGCGGCTTATCGTTGGAGTTCCGTTGCGAATACAGGCGCTTCGCGAAACCCTCGCGGGCTCGGTCAATGACGGCATTTGACGCGTCTAATATTGATTGCGTTGAGCGATAGTTTTCGTCCAGTGTGATGACATCGGCTGGCGGCGTAAACTGTGTTGGAAAGTCAAGTATGTTGCGAACTGTTGCCGCTCGAAAACCATAGATGGCTTGCGCATCGTCGCCGACAACTGTCACGCCGTTTCCATTAGGTTTCATGCGCAATATAATGTTGGATTGGAGCGGATTTGTATCCTGATACTCGTCAACGAGCACATGGTCAAAGCGATTCGCGATGTCTGAAGCTATACTCGTTTCGGACATCATTTCGGCCCAATAGAGCAGGAGATCATCGTAGTCGAGAATATCTTGCTGCTGCTTGGCCGTGACGTACTCGTCGAAGAGAAGACGCAGCTGTTCTTCGAAGCCAACACACCAGGGATAGTGTTGTTTGACTATTTGATCCAGCGGCTGTTGCGCATTAAGCGCCAACGAGTAGATTGACAGGCATGTGTTCTTGAGCGGAAACCGGATTGACTTTTCAGATAGACCGCGATCGTGCCGCAACATGTTGAGCAGATCTGCCGAGTCTTCGCGATCGTGAATGCTGAAGTTGGGACTGAGACCAACCTGATCGGAATAAATCCGCAATAGTCGCGCTCCTATCCCGTGGAATGTACCCGACCAGCTAATCTTGCACGCAGGACTGGTATGGCCGGAAGCCGTTGCTGACAGGATTGCACGCTGAACCCTACGTTGCATTTCACTCGCTGCGCGGCGTGAAAAGGTCAGGAGCAATATGCGTTCTGGCTGGCAGCCTTGAAGTAGAGCATTTGCAACGCGGCTGGCGAGTGTCGTTGTTTTCCCGGTGCCCGCCCCGGCAATGACCAAGAGTGGTCCGGATTGTGCGAGCGAGTCCGACTGTATGCCATGCGTCGCTGCCCGCTTCTGACTGGAATTGAGTGATTTTAGAAAGCTCACGGATTAATCTCAGGGTCATGTTGGATCGAACTACGTTGATCACGATTCGTTCTGTTCTGAAAGGTTGTGATATTCAGACCGCACATCGTTTGAGTTTGCTTGACATGGTGCAGAGAGCAGCGCTCTCTGGCATCAGTCTTGTAACTAGGCGTTGCGACCTGAGATCCCAGGAAACTGTTACTAGCTGCGATCATTGATGTGGCCGTTTCGCGCCAGAGGTCGCGCTTACCATTGCCGAGGCCATTGGAGCAAAGCCCCACAAATTTATACGTTGCGCCGCAGTGCCGTAGCCTTTAACACATCAATACATGCGAAAGATCGAATGTGATGTGTGTCCGCTATAGAGCTCTAGCCATGGTTGCATGCAAAGTTCTGCACACTTGTAAATCATTGTCCGACAAGTGATTAGGACTTGCGGTTCACTGGGAAATCTCTGCCATCACCGCAGAGTAGCGGTCTGGATAGGCGTCGACGCGTCTGGAACCGGGACCGTCGCCGTCGATCGCGTTGATGGAACAACAAAGAGTGTCGTGAGGTAGAGATATGGTATCGCCCATTACTCCGTTCCAGCCGCTCTCAGGGGCATTGTGGGTTGGTCGTCGGACCGCGGACTGCCGCCTATGGCGGTCGCTAGCAACCTGGTGGATCATGGTCCCACTCGTTAGTTTGAGAATTGTTTTTGTTGCATGGTTTTGCGCACTTCTGTTGGACCCAGGGACTGGGCAGGC
>JBPCWA010000258.1:0-10674 GCA_051009975.1 Hyphomicrobiaceae bacterium | reverse complement strand
TAATGACACCACGCTGTCGACGCTCGTCAGCCTCATTCCTGGAACCGTGATTTTTTCCGACGAGAAAAACCATGCGTCTATGATTGCGGGAATCCGACATGGCCGTGGTGAAAAGCGGATCTGGCGCCACAATGATCTTGACGACCTTGAGTCTCAACTTGCAAAATTTCCGAGAGATGTGCCCAAGATCATCGCGTTCGAAAGCGTCTATTCGATGGATGGGCACATGGCACCGATCGAGGCAATTTGCGATCTTGCCGAAACGTATGGTGCAATGACCTATCTCGATGAGGTTCACGCAGTTGGCATGTACGGCCCGCGCGGTGCCGGCGTGGCGGCTCGGGACAGCGTGGCTGACCGTATCGATATCATCAACGGTACTCTCGCCAAGGGGTTCGGCGTGATGGGCGGCTACATTGCCGCCAGCCGCGCATGCTGCGACGCCATCCGGTCTTACGCGCCGGGATTCATTTTCACGACGTCACTTACGCCAGCAGTTGCCGCGGGGGCGCTGGCCAGCATTCGTCATTTGAAGACAAGCGACGTTGAAAGAGAGGCACATCAGGAACGGGCGGCTGCAGTCAAGTCGGTGCTCAGAGCTTCTGGACTGCCCGTCATGGAAAATCCAAGCCACATCGTGCCGGTTGCAGTGGGCGACCCTGTCCATTGCAAGGCCGTGACGGATGCACTACTCGAGAACTTCAGCATTTATGTACAACCCATAAATTACCCAACCGTGCCACGGGGCACAGAACGAATTAGATTGACGCCTACGCCATTGCACACCGATGCTCACATTTCTGCTCTTTCGGATGCGCTTGGCGAGCTTTGGGCTGCCTGTCCGGTAGGAAATGGTTCTTACGTGCGTATCGCGGCAGAGTAGTTCTGACGGTCGACCGGTGACTAGTTATTGGTGACTGTCACGAATAGTGCTCAGTATCGCGGGTCGCACGCGCTGCGCAGTCCCTTGCCTGCTGCCAAATTACTTTGCATTGGCTTATCTACTAGTAATTTCCTCCACGCCTGCTCGACGGGCCGTCGCATGATGTTTGATTGGGTTAGCAACATGCCAACTGTTGCTAACCAATTCTTGCGGTCTGGCTTGGCTCACGAACGCAGGTGTGCAAACGTCACTGTTGCAAATTGTGCGACGCGGTTGACCCTTTTTCGATAAGTTGAGAGTCGGACAAGCAAGCGTCGGCACCTGCCGATGTGAGATGCAACTGTAGCGCTGTCCGCTCAGTGTGCGGGTGACTGGGGACCGAACTAGATTTGGATAGGTTTGGAGGTGGAAGTTGAAGCCTTGCTTGTTGAGCCAGTGGTCCTTTTTTACGATTGCACTCGCTTGCATTGGTGTCGCAATCGGGTTTCCGACGCCGACTTCGGCACGGCCGGGTCAAACATGTGGGGAACAAAAGTTCTGGGATATTAGGGCTCAGAAGTGCACTGACAAGCGGAGAGGGCTGTGGACGGTTCGATCTACTGGACCAATCTCTGTTGAAAAGGAACGACGGACAAAGAGATATTATAGGCGATCACGACAGTATCTTGGTCGTCGAATTGATCAAAAACATCCGAGATATTATTATTCGCGCCGGAAATATTTCAAGTACTATAATCCGCGCAATTATTATCGATCAAATATTCATCGCCCATATAAATACCGCCGCTATCATCGCAGTCATTGGCGCCGCCCATAAGAATGGATGCCGGGTTGGCAATGGCGAGGCTCATCGAGGGCCGGTGTCCAGTCTTTCTGGTTTGCGGCTTGCGCACAATGTTCAGTCAACTTGGCCAATTTAGCAACGGATAGCGCTATTGCGGGTCTCAGCAGGTTTACTCAAGTGCCAGAGATTGCCGCAGAGGAGCCCGTGGGCTAGCCCGGTTTCACGAAGGGGGGCGACTGCCAAGCTGCGTAGCTGATTTTCTGCGCAACCGACCGGCCACGAAATGGCTTGGTCGCGCAGCAACCCAGTCATGCTCGTCGGGCACCCGCATCACGCGGCGAAGGTTCGCAGGGCCAGCCAATCGGACACGCATTTGCCTGTACTTTCATCCCTAAGCCCGGTGATGGTCGCAACAGCACAGGAGCGAGAGAACATGCATCGTCTCACTCATGGCACAGGACGGTAGCCCCCCAGGCACTCGCGTTTGTTGTGAAAACCGGGCCGTTTCTCAACGACGAAACCGGCATTCTGCAAGTTGCGTCGGACCCAGCCCGCGACCGTAAAGGTTGCAAATGTGCCACCGGGGCAGGTTTGCTCCCAAACGGCAGTCATAGCTTCAGTCGACCACATTTCAGGGTTCTTGCTTGGGCTAAACCCGTCGAAGTACCATGCATCTACTGAGCTTGCTTTCGGCCAATTGCTGAGGGCAACGCTGATGTCCGCAATACAAAGTTTGACGGTCGCGCAACCGATCTTGATCGTTGACCACCCGGGGGACGGCGGCCACGTTGAGGCCAGTATGTCGGTGAGGTTGACCAACGATGGCCAACGGGCCAATGCGCGCAACAGATCCGAACGAGCCAACGGATAGGCTTCTACAGCGAGGTACGTTAGCGTGTGGCAGCGATGTGGCGTGGTCTGCCAAGTCGCGATTGTCTCGAGGCAGTTGAGACCGGTACCGAAACCCAACTCTGCGATGGTGAATTGTTCAGTCTTGACCAACCGCTGCGGAAGACTGTTTCCCATCAGAAACACATGTTGCGCTTCTGCTCGCCCGTCGTTACGGGAGAAGAATGGATCGCGAAAACGGTCGGAGATGGGAGTGTCGTTTTCTTCCCAGGTCACGGAATGTTCAACGTTCGGTGCCATTTCAGACCTCGTATCTTCGCACGGGCGTGGCGTCTGAGCAAAAAGATGATGGCATGTATGTTTGCGATTGGGCACATGACAAAGTGTTATGATATCTGCGTGGTCGGAGGTGGAATAGTCGGGCTTTGGGTTGCCCATGACTTGGCGTGCAGAGGGGCTGAGGTCTGTCTACTCGAACGGAACGTCTGTGGCGGCGGTGCAAGCGGCGGTATGCTTGGCGCGTTGATGGCTCACGCCCCTGACAATTGGAATGCCAAGAAGCAATTCCAATTCGACGCTCTGTCTACGCTGCCAGGCCGGATTGCTTGGCTGGAAGACAGTACGGGCCGCGGTACAGGCTATAGCCAATGCGGCCGCCTGATGCCTATTCGACGTTCGTCGTTTCTTGCGCAGGCCGAACGGCGTTCCGCCAACGCAAAGACACATTGGCGCGCCGAGAATGCGAACTATGGCTACAGAATTCTACCGCCGCCATCCGATAATGACTGGTTGGCCAGAGAACATGCTCCGTTGGGCTTGGTTTTCGATGAACTGGCTGCGCGTGTTGATCCTGTCCGATACGTTGCAGCACTTCGGGCGGCGATCACCGGTCGTGTCGACATATGCGAAGGGCGCAGCTTTGAGGACTTTGATCAGAACACCGGATTGGTGACCACTAGTGAAGTCTCAGCACCAATGTTTACCCGCTATCTGGTGATCGCAGCCGGCTACGCGTCCTATGACATTATTGCGAGATATACTGGTCGCAGAATCGGTGGTGGGGTCAAGGGACAGGCAGCCCTGTTTCATTGTCCGGAGGCATCTCACAAACCATTGATCTATGATGATAGCACTTACATTGTTCCTCACGATGAGGGGTTATGCGCGGTAGGTAGTACCACTGAAAAGGTGTGGGAGGAGCCCAGCAAGCCCGACAACGGACGTGTAGACTTCATCGAGAGAGCAAAAGCTCTTTGCCCGCCGCTCAGGTCCGCGACACTAATAAGCCGGTGGGCCGGAGTCCGACCTCGGAGTTCCCGTATCGACCCTATTGTCGGGCGGTTGAACCAAAAGAGTCCAATCTTTATTGCGACTGGCGGCTACAAAATAACACTTGGCATCGCGCACACTATGGCTGCACGAATTGTCGGTGAAATCTGCGATGACGACACGTTGATTGCGATGCCTTCGGCATATTCACCGATCGACCACTTGGAGGTTTGACCCGGCTTAGGGTAGTGGACGGTCGTATACCATGAACCAACTAGGTCCGTGGACTGGGTCGTCCCATATTCGCTTCCATCGAAATCCGATCTTCTCATACGCCCGGACGGCTTGTTCGTTCTCAATAGAGGGAAATACACTGACAGAAACAGCAAGGGTCGTTGCAAAGACTTCTTCTCGCAAAAGTGCCAGCGCGGAAGGTCCAATGCCTTTGCCTCGATAGCCTTGGGCGGCAATAAATATGTCCAAATCCCAAGTGCCTGGCGGCAAATCATCAGGCAAGTCGTTGCCCCATAGCGATGCATCCGCGGCGTGCCCGTATCCGACGTCCACGCCGTTCACTTGGATCATGCGAGCGATGGCGAGATCGGTTCCAAGTACCGCAATGACTTCAGCTTCCGTCGCTGCGCTGGGCCCCCACCAACGTTGAATGTCAGGCCGTGCCAACCATTGCCTTATCGTCGTCCAGTCGGCGTTGTTGACTGGACGTAGGTTCACCTCGCACACATCTAAGCTTCCGGAAATTCTGGAGTAATCGCTCTTCTGTTAAGATCGGGACATCTCGACATGTGTGCCTCTAATGACGAAAGTGTCGATGCCCGGTAAATACCATTGCGAGGTTTAGATCGTTTGCAGCAGCAATGACTTCCTCGTCGCGCATCGAGCCACCAGGCTGGATGACAGCTGTCGCCCCGGCTTTGGCAGTTTCCAAAAGGCCATCTGCAAATGGGAAGAACGCGTCTGAGGCAACCACCGAGCCTGTGGTCAACGGTTCGGCCATGTTGGCGCGCTCGGAAGCGTCCGCAGCCTTGATGGCGGCGATTCTCGATGAGTCGACGCGGCTCATCTGACCCGCGCCAATGCCAACTGTTGCTCCGTCCTTGGCATAGACGATGGCGTTTGATTTAACATGCTTCGCGACACGAAATGCAAAGACAAGGTCGGTCAGTTCTTTGGCTGTTGGCGCGCGATTGGTCACGACCTGGAGGTCCATGTCATCGACTGAGGCGTTGTCGCGCGACTGTACGAGAAGGCCTCCAGCAAGACTGCGCACCACCAATCCGGACGCCCGCGAGTCGGCCATGTCGCCGGTAGTCAGTAGTCGCAGATTTTTGCTGGTTGAGAAGATGGCTTTGGCGTCCTCGTCTACGGCAGGCGCAATCACCACCTCGGTAAATATGCGCGTGATTTCTTCGGCCGCTTCTGCGTCCAAAGTGCGGTTTGCGGCCACAATGCCTCCAAACGCACTGATCGGATCGCAACGCAGTGCCAGTCGGTAGGCCTCGGCAAGATTTGCCCCGACCGCGACGCCGCAGGCATTGGAATGCTTTATGATGGCGATAACCGTTTGATCCGATGGAAACTCGGAAATCAACTCGAAGGCCGCATCGGTATCATTGAGATTGTTGAAGGAGAGTTCCTTTCCTTGGTGCTGGAAAGCCGTTGCCACCCCTGGGCGCTTTTCAGAGTTTCGATAAAAGGCGGCCCACTGATGCGGATTCTCTCCATAGCGTAGTTTACGCGCGATGCGCCCGGCAAATGTCCGGTATGGTGGTGTGTTGATTTCGAGACTCTCGGCAAACCAGGTCGCAATGGCTGAGTCATATGCGGCGGTTCGTGAGTACGCCTTTGCAGCAAGTTCGCGTCGGAGTTCGCCACTCACACAGCCGCCGTGTTCAGCAAGGTCAGCGCAGACTGCTTCGTAGTCATCTGGGTCGACAATCACAGCCACATTGGCGTGATTTTTCGCCGCTGCACGGATCATTGCGGGACCGCCAATGTCTATATTTTCGATACATGTGTCGAATTCGGCATTATTGGCAATCGTTGCCTCGAACGGGTAAAGGTTCACTGCCAGTAGATCGATCGGTTGTATGCCATGTTCGCGCGCAGCTGTTTGATGCTCGTCGTTCTGGCGATCAGCGAGCAGGCCACCGTGGATCTTTGGGTGCAGCGTTTTGAGGCGACCATCCATCATTTCCGGAAAGCCGGTGTATTCAGCAACGTCCGAAACCGCTATGCCCGCATCGGAAAGTGTTTGTGCGGTGCCGCCAGTGGACAGGATCTGGAAATCGTAATCTTGCAGAGACCTTGCGAATTCCACGACACCGGTTTTGTCGGAAACAGAGAGCAAGGCGCGCCGCACGGGAATAGTATCAGTCATATCGATTTCGCTTGCCATATGTTGATTGGATTGACTTTTTTGCTTCGAGGGTGCCGGTGGAATACAAACCGAATTCTGCCCCCCCACAAGATGCCCTCCAGAAGAGAGGTGTTAGCGTGAAGCCGCGCTGTTGGCGACATCAGACCTGAGTTCCACCGGTCCAAAGCACGTCCAGTTCGACATCGCCTGGACAGCGCTGGGGCAGTGCTAGGATTGTGCCAAACGGGCGATGCGCCAATGAATTGTCTTGTCGCCGAAACAGGTTCCTCGCACCACAATCTGCCATGAGCGCGTCGGTCCGACTTGATCTGCGTAATGAATGCTTTCCTCTATAGAAATGGTCTCGTCTCCAGCAGCAAAAGCCCATGTCGAGCCGTCTGGCAACTTTATCTCAACCGATTCTGGATCAGTTTCCTGCGAGTAACGCACGTCTGGGTGCAAATGAAAATGCACTGAGAAGTGTGTGTCACTCGGTCGAGCGACCTGGCGGACGGCTATAATGTCGTCGATACCCTCAAGCCATTCTCCGGTTTTGGCGAGCCGCAATCGCCGCCGATGTATAAGACCAAGCTCCTTCTTGTATCCGTCATGTTGACAGTCGATCGTCTCAGCATCGTGATCGCCGAGGACGGAGAAGGGTACATTCTCCGGTTGGCGAACAGGAATACCTCCGATGAGGCGTTCAAGCGTCGGATGTCGAATTGGCCTCGACGACGATCTCGCGCCAAGCACTACTGTGTTGTGGCTTGCTGAGGAGCGAGACTGGGCGAGCCAGTCATTGTTGGCCGGTCCGGGCGCGCCGCCATTGACAAAGATCGGCGAAGCTCCGGCGGAAAATTCAAATGACAGGCATCCCGCGCAAGCACGTGCCGCGTACTCCAGATCTGGTGGTGGACCGGCGTCGACGATAACGATTGCGTCCCCGCGGTTCAGTCTCGGATAACCGGAAGTTTCTGCCGAGTGAAGTCCCTTTTTGTGCTCCGGCAAATACGCACCGAGGGTTGCCAGAGCCTCATAGGGTGTCGCACCCATACCGTTGAAATGTGCAAGGCTACCGTCGCCAAGTCGCATATATTGCAGGAAACGGAGCATCCGGGGAATAGCATCCATTATTGCCTTCGGCAGCGGGCGCTGACGGGCCTTAAAACACGTCTCGAGTGGTAGTAGATCCAATAGCAAGTGGAGAACTGCGCGCGGATCGCGGCTTATGTGGCCACCGTCCTCGTGGACTTGTCGCTCCAGTTCTGAAGACAAATCGACCTCTGCGCGTGCCGCCAAACTGTCGTGCCCGGCAATGCAAAGTGCACCCGTCAGCAGGCCGGTAAGGGCCACAAGCCGGGGAAGCCCATCCGTCCCGTCTCGCCAGCGTGCCGACAGCAGGACCAGCTGAGAGCCCAGACTATCGGTGAAACGATCGTAGAATTTAGGGTCGACGTTATCTAGCAATAACTCTGTGTTAGCCAGCCAGGAAAAGACTCGGCGCCCAACCACGTCAGGCTGCCATGGCGTGCCGATACGGCGGCGGTGTTTCGTGATCCACGTATCGACCGTCTTCACGGCGAACGCGCGTGAGTCAGAAGAGTTTGCGCTTGACAGATGGCGCAACCAGCTAAACCCATGCAATTCGCGATTCCAGTCGGGACTAGGAGGATGAATGTCAAACACTGAATGCTCGCCAAGAGACGCAACTGAGCCTCCAAGGCCAAACATCCCGTGTTCGATCTCATAGGCAAAACTCGCATCTGATGTCCGCAATTCTTGTGGGACAAGGAGAAGTTCGTCCGCTACGGGAGCGCCAAACTGCCAGCGCAGTACGGGCGAATTGAGGATGTCTGAGACGACGCGCCCTCGCGTCCGCTTGAGCAGCAACCGAGCCAATTGGTAGCGCTCATTTGTTGTTAACGTGTTCATATAACTGGCGGCTCATCCATCTTGAAGTCTACAAATTCGAAGGGGCACTTCGAATCGAAGTCTTAGCACCCTTAGCTTATGATCATCGCCGAAAAAAGACGGGACAGGATCTAGTCAACCACCCATTTCAACTACGTTTTCATGCGGCGCAGTCGGCTGGCGAAGAATCCGTCGAGACCAGACAATCTGGGGTCTGTATCTGGCCAATGGGCTGGGAGTGTCCTGATATCGCCAGAATCCGTGACAAATTCGGTCTGTTCATGAATGTCTCCAGATTGCACGGGCACTCTTTCGAAAAGTCTCTGTTCTGACAAAAAACGATTGATGCGGACATCACCCTCGAGAGGTTCCAAGGAGCACGTGCAGTAAACGAGGAGACCGCCGGGTCGAACAAGGCGAGCGGCGTTCCGCAGCAGTTGATCTTGAAGAAACGATAGGCTTTCGGTGTCTTTTGCGCGCTTGCGATGGAGAATGTCGGGGTGACGCCTGATTGTACCTGTCGCGCTGCACGGCGCGTCAAGCAAGACGGCATCAAACTGCTGTCCGGGCGCCCACGCCGACGCATCGGCTGTGACCATTTGGGCCGAGAGTTTCAGCCGAGTGAGATTGCTGCGTAACCTTTCAAGCCGAGCTGGGGAATGGTCCAGAGCCACGACCGTCGCACCAGCGCTGGCCAATTGGGCGGTTTTTCCACCTGGTGCGGCACAAAGATCTGCAACGGATCGACCTGCAACGGAACCGAGAAGACGAACAGGGAGTGCTGCTGCGGCGTCCTGTACCCACCAGGCACCATCTTTGTAGCCAGGAAGGTTAGTGATCGACCCATCGTTTTGGCGACGTAAAGTTTTTGTAGGTAGTATACGAGCATTAAGTGATTTTGCCCAAGTTTGGACGTCGGACTTCACGGTGAGGTCTAGTGGCGCCTCTTGGAGTGACGCAGCAGCTATAGCGTCTGTTACGTCGTGGCCGTAGGCTTCGCGCCAAGTTTCGATCATCCATTCAGGAAAGTTTAGCAATATAGAATATCGCGCATCAAAGTTCGCGCGTGTTATTTCGCTTACGCGTCGCAGGATGGCGTTGATCAGTCGATCAAAGCGCTGAGATGCCGGATCTTGTCTGCAGAGCGCGACAGCGGTATTGATGGCAGCGTGTGCTGGTACATTAAGCAACAAGAGTTGCGCGGTGCCGCTAAGCAAAATGAGGTTGGCGCGGGCACCGGATTTGGGCAATGGCCGGTCGAGGTGCGAGTCGACCAGCGCCTGGAGTTGACCGAACCGCCGCAGAACTGTCAGGGCTAGTAGTCTAGCGAAGCGACGATCTCGCTCATGCAACGTCGGCAACGCGTTTGCGGTTGCAAGAGCCGCCTCTAGGTTGCTACCTCGATGGAGCACTTGAGACAAGATATCGATCGAGCTCGCTCTGGCGGCCAATCCGGGACTAACTTGCCTTTTGTTCGTTGCAGGCGAGTTCGGATTTGCCGGAGTAGGTCTTCGTCGTTTCGGCTTCGTATTCGACACGTATCATCAGCCCCAAGGACCGCGCCGGCGTCGACCGTGAAGAGGGCCGATTTGTGGGACACTTGCCCGCGCTTTTGCGTGCGACCATCGGTCAGGAGGACCTTGCATGCTCCGATCCAAGCCCTGTGCTTGTTCTTGAAGCGCCGCAATGCGATTTTCAGTGTTTGGGTGGGTGGAAAATAAATTGTCGATCGTTCCGCCGACAAGAGGGTTGATAATGAACAGATGCGCACTACCCGGCACGCGCTCGGCACTTTCCATCGGAATTTCGTGAGCCGCGCCTTGTATTCGGTTCAGGGCCGAGGCAAGCCATAAAGGGTTGCCGCAGATCTCACCGCCCACCCGATCGGCCACGTACTCGCGGGAACGACTGATGGCCATTTGGACCAGCATCGCTGCGAAGGGGGCCAGGAGCATTGCTGCTATCGTTCCAATCAAGCCGACCCTGCTGTCACCGTCCCGATGACCACCGAATAACATACTGAACTGCAGATAATTGGCTAGCATGGAAATCGCGCCAGCAATTGTCGCCGCAACTGTCATGATGAGTGTGTCGCGATTCTTGATATGCGCGAGCTCATGCGCCATGACACCGGATACTTCTTCTGGACTCAACATGTGCAAGAGGCCCGTCGATGCGCAAACTGCGGAATGGGAGGGACTGCGACCGGTCGCGAAAGCATTCGGCTGGGCGCTGTCCATGACGTAGACTTTGGGCATTGGTAGGTCGGCCCGTCGCGCCAAGTCTTGCACCATCTGGAAATAGTCCGGAGCGGTTTCCGCGTTGACTTCTTTGGCTCCGTGCATGCGCAAGACGAGAGTGTCGGAATTCCAGAAGCTGAAGATGTTCATTGCTACTGCGACGGCAAATGCAATGAACATACCGGTTTGGCCGCCGATAAGCGCCCCCATGGCGACGAAAATAACGGTCATGACGGCGAGGAGCACGCCGACCTTGAAGATACTGAAACTCATCGTGCAATCCCAAATTCAACAGAAGTGTCGTCAATTAATCCTTGTCTTGGAAAAGACCACTTCAGGCTCTATATCGTATCGACTAACG
>JBPCWA010000257.1:0-3964 GCA_051009975.1 Hyphomicrobiaceae bacterium | reverse complement strand
ACTTCGCACTATGCTTTCAGCGATGGGGCCGCACAGCGTGCTAGTCTACAAAGGAGAGTAACCGTGCATAGGGTCTATCTCAATCTGGGGCGAGCCCATTGGGTGCAGCAGAAATGCAGTGAAGCTGACGACCGCGTGACAAGCAATGAGCTGAGACAGTTCCGCAGTCGCGCGGCGTCTGGAGAAGCGGATAAGCAGCTCGACAGTGCAGAAATTGAAGCCTTGCACGCTAACGTCATGGCGCTCACCGTCGAGGACATGGCACCAGAGACCCACTTGGTGCGACTGCTTGCAGAGACCTTCATTCAGCGCCAAGGCGGCCAATCGTCCATGGCAACCGTTTGGCGATCAATTGGCGTCAATCCGGACCATGGCCGCAAGTGGTTGAGCAGCGAGGCTCAGGCGTTAGATTGGCCTGTGTGGTACACGCTGAGAGAAGCAGCCCTAAGACGGTAGATGTTCGTCGCCGGGTCGCAACTCAGGCGTAGATAATTTATTGCACGAGCGCGGATCCGCTGAAGGCTTTCGCATGATCCACGCCGGCATGTCAGCTTCCGCATGCAAGGCCGACGTAATTTGCCGCGGGCGCGCAGGTCTGCTTTTGACCCACAGCAGACCTGAGCAGGCGCAATGTCACCCAGATCTACCCGCTTGTGGCTTCAGTCAATTCGCCAGTTTCGTTCTGCGGCGATGGAGAGATGGCAAGACGTGACAGCGACAGCTTGAGACAGGGTAGTCGTAGATCTTATACGGCCGGCACACGTTTACGTGACAGCGCCCTTCAGAACCATCATTGAAGCACCATGCTCGCGACCTGTCGCGGCCGCAGCTTTTAGTGCAAAGGAACCTCGACACGCGCCGTCATATTTCAAAAATCTTCTGTCCGGTCGCGGACATCGAATCCGCTCTCCATCTTCAGGGTCGTTGGTTGTGTGATCCGGGCAACGGCAGCGCGCACATCAACGCGCTCCACATCCTGGGTCAGGTATGTCTTAAAGTAGTATATCGCCTTGGCTGTATCTGCGGCCGAGGTCCAGACCGTGTAATCGGTATCTACGCCCGTCTGCGTAGCGTCACGAATGGCGCCCTTCGGGATATCGAAAGCGTTGAGGATGTGGAAGGCTTGAAACACAGCATCGTCACCTGTCTCCGAGGGCAGGGCCATGTTGGCAAAGGCAACCGCTCGAACGAAGCGTGAGGGCGATGAAAAGTCGCCGGGCAGCCCCACCATGCCGCTGCCCTGACCGAATGCCTGCAAAGTCGCACCACCAACCGTGATTGCCTCACGGTTGTCGGCCTGCAGACCGATGTAATTGCGCAGGTTGGTCAGATGCCAGTCGTAGGTCGGGTCGTTTGTGATCGCGTTGACGGTATTATCGAAAATCTTGAGTCCGTCTTTAGTGTATTGGATGACGATTGCCGCACCCGAGCGATCAACAACCGTGTAATGAAATGGCGCGGCGCTGTCTATGGCATCGATACGGGTTCCAACAACCTCGATCTTGGGTAGCGCCTGTCGAACTTCGGCGACCGTTGCGAACTGGCCAAGAACCCAATTGCCGAGTTCTTCAGACGAGACCGCGCGGTCACGGTTCTCATCTGAAACTTTTCCAAAAACTGCGCCGCCGGCAAAATAGAAGGCGCCGAAGTAAAGGCCTTCGGTATTCATCCCGTCGACTACTATCGGCATGCCGAGTGCGTTGGCTCCGAGAAACCCGTATTTGGCCTCGAAATTAAAACCGTCCTCATTGGCGTTCACGGCCAGCGTTTTGATCTTAGTTCCTGCCGGCACCGCATAAATATTCGACTGAATGTCAAAGCTGAACTCCATCGTCCGGGCAGAAACCGCGGTGCCATCCTTAGCACGGAGTACAACGCCAGTGCAGGCAGCTGCAAACGACGGCACGATCGCCATGGCCGCTGCAAGGCAGACGGAGACGATCTTGGTAAGACGAGCCATAATTTCTCCTTGGCTAATGACCACACACCGAATATTGTCCGAGCGATTTCGCTTGCGGATGATCAACCAACTGGGTCTTGGTACCCGCTAGCCGAACGCTCTGCGACGTGAAAACACGTGACTCAAACACTGCTTTGGCAAGCGCGAGGCTAATTAGATTGTCGACACCAAGCCCTATCGTCGCACGTTGTATAGCGTTTTGATCACCAGGTGAGTTTACGTCGGGTAGGGAAACCTGGATCACGGTCAAAACAGACTAGAAATCGTCTCGACTACTGCATTCGATCCTAGCCCACCACAGAAGCTGAATTGCCGTCGGATAAAGAACACGCTGTGCTTCATTGGCGGTTATTTATCGCGCACGACCCGCTAGTAGAAAAATTTTAGCCTCGCGGCAGAGATCTTCCAGAGGCGTTTTAAGCTGTTCGATGTCGGCTCTGCCAATATGCACTTCATCACCCGCGGAACCCTGTGAGTCTGGTTTTGGCCCATCTGGGACATGCCTTGCTGCACCCGCTTACGTCCGCTTCCGGTGGGCAAGCGGGCTTAGGTTGTTGCGGTAGCTCAGGTCTGCATTTGCCCCTTCTCTACCGTTTAGCCGGGCGTAACTTCTCTTGATTGGTTGGCCCCTGCTGCAGAAAGCGGACGACGGCGCTCTTGGAGTTGCCGAAACGCTACCCGGGTCGATTGATCGGCAACACGGGCACCAAGATCAAGCTCTGGACATCGGATCTGAGCTGCAACAAGTTGCTAGATTGAGACTGCCGCAAGTCAGACCCGCTTGGGCATAACGGGCCGGATATTGGCAGTTGCACGGAATGCATTCCTGCAGCATCAACTGTTCAACCCATGATCGATTGGCGCAACGGCAGCCGCAAGACTGAGCAGGTAAGATCAGGCCCGAGCCTAGTGATCAGTGCAGCCCTGAGATTGACGGTTGTACAGGACCGGATCTGCGCGCGGATAAGAGATGCCCCAACTCGTCCTGGCGTCCGCTCTCAACACAGGCGCGTATCGCTGTGAACTCGACAAGGTCATGCTGGGCGCGGCTCCCCCCACCTAACTGTTCGCCCCTGTCGACCAAGTTCGAGAGACGATCTACGGTGCGGCTGTACTCGCCGCCGGCATAGTCCTTGAGTGCCTCAATTACAGTGAAGAGCACATCGCCCGGGGGATAGTTGCCGCTTTTAGCAAGCGCCTGCATTTCAGCTAAGCGAGTCCCGAGAGCCGCGGCATCGCCGGCAGCGGCGTCGGCAAGCGCGACGTGCAGATCACCGAATGGCGTGCTCGCCTTCGGCAGCATGGTATGGACGAATTTCGATACGCGTTGCCACCTCTCAGCATCATGCGGATTTCCGGCAAGTTCCCAACGCCACAAAAATTGAACAGCGTCAACGACCCTAATGCGCGGATTACCTTGGCTCATTTCCGGGCTAACTGCAGAATCAAACAGGCTCCAAGCTCGTGCCTCATTTCCAGCCGCCAGCTCGGCAATCGCACCGTGCCACGATAGATGCCCGTACAGTCCGCCCTCTCGCGGATAGTGCGCAATCCAATCGCTTAAGAATGCGCGAGCGCCATCAGCTTCGCCCTCTTCATAAGCGATATGGGCACGTGAATGTGCTGCCCAAGCATTGTTGGTATTGGCAGCCAGAGACTTCTCGATCAGCGCGCGAGCTTCTGACCAGCGGCCGACTTCACATATTGCCATCGCCCGATGCGCATCAAACCACCAATCGTCGATGTAATGGGTCGTAAAGGCGTCCATCACTTCAGCTTGCTCGACCTTCGACCCTTCGTGCCCTGACGCAGCAATGAGACCGAGGATGGGGCCATAGTAATTCATCACGACCGCGTCGCGGGGCCACTCTGCCAGATGTGATCGAGCAAACTCGAGAGCAGGCCTAGATTGTCCGCTCAAAAACAATGCGAAGAAATCGATTTGGCTTTGCTCGCGGTCAGAAACTGAATTGCGCAGTTTCTGTGCCTCGGCGAGAGCCGCCT
>JBPCWA010000256.1:0-3113 GCA_051009975.1 Hyphomicrobiaceae bacterium | reverse complement strand
GACTTCCTGATGGATGCCATTCGAAAGAACAGAGGCGATGGCAAGCCATTTCTCGGCTATCTCGCCTTCACCGCGCCCCATGATCCAGTACATGCACCGGAACCTTGGCTCTCAAAGTATCGCGGGACATACGATGCCGGATACGAAGCCCTGAAATCGGAACGCTGGAACTCAGCGAAGAAGATCGGAATTGTGCCTCAGGCTGCGCAACTTGCCGCACGGCACCCGAGCATCAGGGCTTGGAGCGCACTGGGCAAAGACGAGCAGGCGCTCGAGGCCCGCGGCATGGAGGTCTATGCAGGTATGCTCGAGGCCATGGATTATCACTATGGCCGGGTCGTCGACTTCCTCAAGGATATCGGTGAGTACGACAACACAATCATCATTTTCCTCTCCGACAACGGCGCCAATCCTTGGTATTCGGCCGACTACCCGGAAGCCAAAGAGGAGGCCTTCAGGAGCAAGTTCGACAACAGCCTCGAGAACATTGGCAATCCGCGTTCCAACTATGCCTACGGAATGGGTTTTGCCAGTGGATCGGGTGGACCGCTTGACAAGTTCAAGATGACGTTCGGGGAAGGTGGAATCCGGTCGCCGCTATTGGTTTCCGGCCCGGGGGTCAAAAAGGGTAGGCGAAGCGACGCCTTTGTCTACGTGACCGACATTATGCCAACCCTCCTCGAACTAACTGGAGTCAAGTTCCCCGTCACGTTCAAAGGGCGCAAGATCGAACCGATGCGCGGCCGCTCCATGGCCGGCCTACTCGATGGCAGTAAGGCAGCGATTTACGATGACGAAGAATTCATCGGTGGCGAAATGGGTGGCGGCAAGTGGATGCGACAGGGTTCACTCAAAGCGATTATGGTTCCGAAGCCTTATGGGAACGGCAAGTGGCGGCTGCACGACGTGTCGAAGGATCCGGGGGAAGCCAATGACCTTTCGCAGGCGATGCCGAAGAAGCTGAAAGCATTGCAAGCCGCGTGGGATCAATACGCGAATGATGTTGGCGTGATTGCGCCAGAATAGTTTGCAGCACACTCGTATAGCGCTCGCGCATTTCTACAAAACGGCTGCTGCCGCGACTGGCAGTGCTGCATCTGCTCACGACTGGAATGGGTCATGAGCAGACTTGAGCAACTGCAGCAATCTACGACCGCGTTGCGCCCAGAAGCGGACGTGAGCACGTGCAGCAAGGGATGTCCGAGTTGGGCTAAAAGCAGTCGTCGACGCAGGTCCGATTCACGACAGATCTTGGTCCGCTTCCAAGTGAAAAGACACCTAGCCAGTTCAAAAGCAGCCACTCTGAAGAACCTAATAGAACGTTAGCTATCAGGCTATCGCGGATATGTTTCGGCGCACCGCAATGCCGGTGGAGGGGAGCCGCCCACTGCATCAATAGCGGACCTTGAGATTCTCATGACCGCCATTCCTTCACACAACTACTTGCGTGTAAAACGACTAGCATACGGGTAAAAATGCTCTAGGGTGCTGTGCATGGACCGAAAAGTGCCAAAGCCTTATCCAACGGCTGAAAATGAAGAGGAGCGCAACGAATCACTGCGCTCCTATCAAATTATGGATTCGGTGCCGGATACCGCATTTGATGAAATCAATAATATTGCCGCACAGATTTGCGAATGTCCTGTCGCCTACATCAGCTTTATCGAGGATGATCGGTTCTGGTTCAAGTCCAAGTACGGATTGCCCGATGATTTTAAGGGGTGTCCGCGGGAGATCGCCTTTTGTTCGGTAACCGTTTGCGGGTTCGAAATAGTCATTTCGAACGACCTCGCGGCCGACGATACGTTCAAGGATTTTCATTTCGTCGTCAATGACCCGCACTTTCGATTTTACTGCTCCATGCCGCTTGTGACTCCGGACGGGTATTCAATTGGCACGATCTGCGTGATGGATTTCGAGCCGCGGACATTGACACACGAGAAGCAGGAAGGACTTCGCCGGCTGGCCCAACAAACCATGGCACAACTGGAGTATCGCCGCCGCATAATCGAACTCGATGAAACCGTACGCCAATTGGATGACGCACACCGCGCGCTTGCCAGAGAGAAGGCACGGGGCGACCGTTTGCTGACGACTATTCTCCCCGAAGAAATAGCACGGGAGATGATTGAAAACGAAAAAGTAGTGCCAAGGTACTTCCCGACAGCGACTGTCCTATTTGCGGATGTCAAAGGATTCACGTCATTTACTGGAAACGCCGAGCCGGCAACTTTGATCGGCCTTCTCGACACCTACTTCGCTCAGTTTGATGACATTATGGCGAAGCTTGGCGTGGAGAAGATCAAGACTATCGGTGACGCCTATCTTGCCGTTGCCGGCGTTCCAACCTCGGACCGGCTGCACACATTGAATGCTTGCCTGGCCGCTCTTGAGATGCAGGCAGTCGTCGCCACTATAAACGCCGGCCGCCAGAAACTGCGTCTGCCGTCGTTTCAGTTCCGCATGGGACTACATACGGGTGCGGTTATTGCTGGGGTCGTTGGACGTCATCGTTTTACCTATGATATTTGGGGTAACGCCGCAAACGTCGCTGCCCGACTGGAATCCCATTGCGATCCGGACCGAATAAACGTATCGGATGCCATTTATAATAAGATGCTGCCGTATTTTGACTTCACGCCTCAGGGTTCTGTTGAGGTTAAAAACAAGGGCCCCATAAACATGTATTACCTCGACCGCATTAGGCCAGAGTACGCACAGGATACGCAGGGGTTCACACCCAACCGAAAGCTATTCGAAAAATGTAATCCAACATTGGGTCAATAATATTTCCAAACCGCATAACCATGGATGCGTTGGGTCGAAGGCAGACCTGAGCTCCCCCAGCAACCTCCGGTCGCTTTGCATGCGGAAGCGGACGTAAGCAGGTGCAGCACTGAACGTCTGAGGTGGGCCAGAAGCTGCCGTCTCTCGGCTGCACCACTCTCCCAAAGATCGGAGCGCGCTTGAGCGGCGAGGCTACAATTCTAGCTCGAAACCCCGACTTTGGAGCAAGATACAAACTTATTGCTCCTACTCCGATAGATTGGCGCGGTGCAAAAGCAGCCAGCCGATGACGGCAAAGGCAAGCTCCAAAATCATGTAGGCAAAAA
>JBPCWA010000255.1:0-6758 GCA_051009975.1 Hyphomicrobiaceae bacterium | reverse complement strand
CCCTTGCTGTTTGTTGGGACGATAGACGATACAGGAGTAGGTAGACGCTTCGCTTCCCGTGTCGCTTCTCGTGGCTGGTTTTCATGAGGAGGCGGCAGTGAAATAAACGCGGTCCCGCCATCGCCCTCGCGCAGGTTACAGCGTAGAAAAAAAGAGATGTAAAAGAGAAGGAGGAATTTGATGTCAGTATGGTTGAAGCCAGTGGGGGCGATGTTGCTCATCGGCATGCTCTCGGCAACCGCAGCACACGCAGCCGAGAAGCTCACGTATTACTGCAGCGCGCAGGAAGATTGGTGTCAGCTGATGGCGCGCGGTTTCGAAAAAGCGACCGGGATCAAGGTCAATATGACTCGCAAGAGTTCTGGCGAGACCTTCGCCCAGATCAAAGCTGAGGCCAGTAACCCCAAAGGTGATGTCTGGTGGGGTGGCACAGGGGACCCGCATCTACAAGCAGCCGAAGAGGGCCTCACGGTTGCATACGAGAGCAAGATGCGAGATGAGTTGCAGCAATGGGCATTGAACCAAGCAGCCGCCGCTCAGCAACGAACAATCGGGATTTATTCCGGTGCACTTGGCTTTGGCTTCAACGAGAAAGTCCTCAAAGCCAACAATTTACCGGCTCCCAAGTGCTGGAAAGATCTACTTAAGCCTGATTACAAAGGCCACGTGCAAATGGCCAATCCGAATTCATCAGGCACCGCCTATACGACGCTTGCCACAATGGTGCAGCTTTTTGGTGAGGAGGAGGGCTTTGCCTTCATGAAAGGCCTGCACAAGAATATCAATCAATACACCAAATCCGGCTCTGCCCCGATCAAATCCGCGGCTCGCGGCGAAAACACCATTGGCATAGTTTTCCTTCACGATGCGGTCAAGCAAGCCGTGGCTGGTTTCCCGATCAGGCCTGTCGCTCCGTGCGAGGGAACGGGTTATGAAATCGGCTCTATGAGCATCATAAAGGGAGCTCGCAATCTCGAGAACGCTCAAAAGTTTTACGATTGGGCACTAACGGCCGATGTTCAATCGCAAGCGCTGAACGTCAAGGCGTTCCAGGTACCATCGAACAAGAGCTCCAAAACCTCGCCAAAAGCGCCAGACCTTTCGAGCATCAAATTGATTGACTACGACTTTAAGAAGTACGGTTCTTCAAAGGAACGCCGAAGACTGCTCAAAAAATGGGACGATGAAGTGGCATCGCTCCCAAGGTAGAGCGTCGGACGATCAAAGTGAGTCAACCGAAGCGGTTCGATTTGTTCTGGACGGCTGTTGGGGTAGCAGGCTTTTGTCTGCTGCCCTGGTACACATTGGAAGACGGCTTCTGGGGTTTTGACTGGGTCATTGATGGCTACCCCTTCGAGCCGGACTACTCTCCCGGCCTATTTCTCATCGGTCAATCTTTAAAACTGTGGCTGTGGCCGATCGTCTTTTTCTTACTGCTCCCGTTAATGACAAGAGGTCTTCCGCAGACCGACCGCCGCATCCCCACGATTCTCACAATCTCTGGTGGTGGTGGACTGCTTTACATGATGCTGCAAGGGTTCGCCATCGGCATTCAAGGGTTCCAGTGGCCTTGGCTCGAAACACTGTTTGGCCCATTGGGCGATCGCCAGTTCGGAATGGGCTATGGTGCGTTGCTCGTGGCTGTATGTTTTCTATTCACGCTAACACGTGCATTCGCGCTCCGTGGCTTTGTCAATGGCGACGTCTTTGTTGTTGGCTCGATTGGTCTGGTGGTGGCGGTCGTTCTTACATTTATTTTTTTTCCGGTAAGCCAAGTTCTCTTAAGCGCTCTGCGTGACAACGAAGGCGTATACTCAATCGGAGTCTTTCTCAGCAAACTCTTCGATCGCAAAATCTGGGGACTTGGTTGTCTCACTGGCAATCTGAGTTGCGGGGTGGCCTGGAACTCCTTGATATTAGCATCATTGGTTGGCGCTCTTACCACGGCTCTGGGATTGGTATTTGCGTTGCTAGTCACGCGCACCCGCATGCCTTTCCAGAGAGTGTTTCGCGCACTTACGGTACTCCCCATCATCACTCCGCCATTCGTCATCGGCTTGGCGATAATCTTGCTTTTCGGCCTGTCGGGAACCGTCACGCAATTCGTTGCGGACTTTCTTGGCATACCGCCAACGCGCTGGGTTTACGGACTGCCGGGTATATTGCTTGCACAGCTGTTAGCCTTCACGCCCATTGCGTTTCTCGTCCTCATCGGTGTGGTTGAAGGTGTGAGCCCTTCAATGGAAGAAGCTGCGCAGACCATGCGGGCAAGCCAGTGGAAGGTGTTCATGACGGTGTCGTTGCCACTCATGCGGCCGGGCTTGGCAAATGCCTTTCTGTTGGGATTCATCGAGAGTATGGCGGACTTTGGAAATCCGCTGGTGCTGGGTGGCAACTTCAATGTTTTGTCGACCGAAATTTTTTTCGCGATAGTTGGCGCGCAGAATGATCAAGGCCGGGCAGCGGTACTGGCGATCGTTCTGTTGAGTTTTACGCTTGGAGCATTTTACCTACAGCGTCGCTGGTTGGGCAGGAAATCCTACATGACCGTGACAGGCAAGGGTGACAGCGGCTTGCATCCGCCTTTGCCCTACTGGCTGTCGGCCCCTATGTTTGGCCTTGCACTGATCTGGACTGTTTTCACCCTTGTCATTTACGTGATGATTGTGCTCGGCAGCTTTGTCGAGATTTGGGGGTTGAAACATACACTGACGTTCAAGCACTATCTCACGGCGTTCTCGGTGGAGCTCAACGATTATGGAATCCACTGGTCCGGTTCGGCCTGGGACTCGTTCTGGACAACAGTTCAGATCGCTGCGATCTCTGCACCGCTCACCGCAGCCGTCGGATTGCTCACCGCATACTTACTCGTGCGCCAACGCTTCACCGGTCAATCCATGTTTGAGTTTGGCACGATGCTCAGCTTTGCAATTCCTGGAACTGTCATTGGCGTGAGCTATATTATAGCCTTCAACACGCCACCTTTGGAGCTGACCGGAACCGGGACAATTCTTGTGTTGTGCTTCATCTTTCGCAATATGCCGGTGGGCGTGCGGGCCGGAATTGCATCTATGGCTCAACTCGACAAGAGCCTCGACGAAGCGTCGCTGACGTTGGGTGCGAGTAGCTGGACAACGTTGCGTCGCATCGTGTTGCCGTTGCTGAGACCCGCAATTCTTGCTGCCCTCGTCTACAGTTTTGTGCGAGCAATGACGGCCATTAGCGCCGTTATCTTTCTAGTCAGCGCCCAATACAACATGGCGACCAGTTATATTATCGGACGAGTTGAGAACAACGACTATGGAATCGCGATCGCTTATTCGACGGTACTTATTTTGGTGATGCTGGCGTCGATCGGCCTACTGCAGTTGCTCGTGGGGAAGCGACGGCTCGGACACCGAAACAGTGATACGTCCACTTCGCCTGAGGCCATCCGATGACCGCGAAAGAAAAGCCGATAGGTGCTAGCCCCGCCGTCGAGTTCAGGAACGTTTCAAAGGTATTCGATGGTTCGACTGTGGCTGTTGACAATGTCTCAATGGCAGTCGAGGCAGGCACGCTGGTCACCCTACTCGGGCCGTCGGGTTGCGGAAAAACGACAACGCTGCGCATGATCGCAGGATTGGAGTTCGCAACATCTGGTACCATTGAGATTGGAGGAGCCGATGTGACACGCTTGCCTGCGACCGAGCGCGACGTCAGTATGGTTTTCCAATCGTATGCCCTCTTCCCCCACATGAACGTCATCGAGAATGTGTCTTATGGTTTGACGATGTCGCATCTGCCAAAGTCAGAAGTGCGGCAAAGGGCCCATGAGGGACTGTCGCTTGTCGGCCTTGCCGACTTTGCCCACCGTCTTCCAAGCGAACTCTCTGGCGGGCAACAGCAACGCGTCGCTGTCGCCAGAGCGTTGGTACTGGAACCAGAGGTCTTGTTGTTCGACGAACCGCTCTCCAATCTCGATGCCCGCTTGCGTCGCCGCGTTAGGGAAGAAATCCGTGACCTACAGACCAAACTTGGTCTCACGGTTGTTTATGTTACCCACGACCAAGAGGAAGCGCTGGCGGTTTCCGATAAGATCATCGTGATGAACAATGCCGCCGTCGCACAAATTGGAACGCCAACCGAACTTTACGACATACCGGCAAACGCTTTTGTGGCCGACTTTATCGGCGAAGCGAACCTATTGCCCTGTACGATCGAGGCAATCGTCGACGGCGTCGCGACGGTTAAAGCGGGTGTGCTCGAACGTCGGCTACCTTCTCGCGGACTACCGAAAGGCGAGGCGCTTCTGTCGGTCTTGCCGCATCGCCTAAGCCTTGCTGATCCAGGCCTGAATGGCGGCTTGCCCGGAACGTTGCGCAAGGCTACTTTCGTGGGACGCCACTTCGAGTGCCTGATTGATACCGAACTAGGCGAGTTGTTTGCCATCGTCGGGCCGCAGAATCTACGTCACCAACCGGGCTCCGATGTCAGCGTCGTGCTCGCAGAAGAGGGCCCTGTGCTGGTCGAACCAGCCTGAGCCTGCCTGGATCGATCTACGAGTGAAAGTTATTGCGCAATTCGGGGCTCAATTCGGTACTCAGTTCGGTACTCAGTTCGAGGCTCAATTTCAGGCGCAATTCTGGCCCTAGCTGAAAAAATGTCCCGGTAGAAAACAAACGCAACAGTGGTAAATTGAATCGGCTCGAGCCATAAAACTGCGGCTTAGCCGCAGCGAAGACAATAGAAGAAACTCAGGGAGTACAGCATGATCGAAAACTTAATAAGATCCGTTGCAGCGGTTGCAGTGGCATTCTCGATGTTATTCAGCGTCAGCGGGGCAGCCGCTCAGGATTGCCCGCGCGGCACGTTGGACAAAGCCTATTGCGATCTGGATAATGATCTTGTCGCGGACCTGCCAACGGACCCCGATAAATGGGTCAGTCCAAGCACGATCATATTCTCCTACACTCCCGTCGAAGATCCGGCGGTCTACCAACGAGTGTGGGATGGATTCGTCAGACACATGGCAGGCGTTACAGGCAAGAAGGTGGTTTTCTTTCCTGTCCAATCATATGCTGCCCAGTACGAAGCCATGCGTTCGGGTCGCCTCCACATTGCAGGCGTGAATACTGGCGGAAACCCGGTTGCTGTGAGCTGCGCAGGGTTTGTGCCGTTCGCCATGATGGCTTCGAAGGACGGTTCTTTCGGCTATGAAATGGAAATCATTGTCCCAGCCGACAGTCCTATCAAATCTCCGGCCGATCTCAAAGGCGGAAAGTTGGCGTTCACATCTCCAACATCAAACTCAGGCTTCAAGGCTCCCTCGGCTATTCTGAAATCGGAATTCGGGCTGGTTGCTAAAAAGGACTTTGAAACCGTCTTCTCGGGCAAACACGACAACTCTATTTTGGGCGTTGCCAACAAAGACTATCCAGCCGCGGCCGTAGCCAACTCCGTGCTCAAGCGCATGATAGACCGAAAGGTTATCGACCCCTCGAAAATTCGATCCATCTACAAATCCCAGACGTTCCCTACGACAGGATATGGTCACGCGCACAATCTCGATCCTACACTAGTGGCCAAAATCAAACAGGCCTTCTTCACATTCCCTTGGGACGGTTCTGATCTCCAGAAGGAATTCAAGAAAGAGGGACGCTTCGTATCGATCAGCCACAAACATGACTGGGATGTCATTCGGAAGATCGATGGAGCAAATGGCGTCACCTATTCATGTAAGTGAGTCATTCTTAAGCTCGACGTATCGACCGTCCGATCCCGTGAATAGGATTGGGCGGTCTCTTTTCGCAAATAGGACAAATATGCTCAAAATTTCCGGCCTGAGCAAACGATACCGTACGGGTGATCTAGCTCTGAAGGACATCGATCTTGAAGTACCGAAAGGGCAAGTCATGGCCTTGATCGGACCCTCAGGGGCCGGGAAATCAACCTTGATTCGCTGTATCAATCGACTGGTCGAGCCTACTTTTGGCGTGATCATGTTGGGCGAGACTGATGTAACGCGATTAAGGGCAGGAGCGTTGCGTGCCGCGCGTCGTCGCATGGGCATGATCTTTCAGGAGTATGCTCTGGTTGAACGTTTGAGTGTCATGGAGAATGTGCTCAGCGGCCGTCTTGGCTTCGTCGGTTTCTGGAGTAGTTGGTTTCGCAGATTCCCAAAATCTGACATTGATGAAGCCTTCCGCCTTTTGGAGCGGGTCGGTCTTGACCACATGGTGGACAAGCGGGCCGACGAACTTTCCGGTGGTCAACGCCAGCGCGTCGGCATCTGCAGGGCGCTCATTCAGAACCCCGAGCTGTTGCTCGTCGACGAACCCACCGCCTCTCTTGATCCCAAGACATCGCGCCAGATTATGCGTTTGATCACCGAGTTGTGCGAAGAACGCGGTTTGGCCGCGATTATTAACATCCACGATGTGATGCTGGCTCAAATGTTTGCGCGACGGATTGTCGGTCTACGTCTTGGCGAGGTCGTCTACGATGGCCCGCCTGGCGAACTCTCTTCCGAAGTATTGACCCAAATCTACGGAGAAGAGGATTGGTCAAGAACAATCAAGACCGATGACGACGCTGACAGCGATGGCGAATCCGATTTGGAACATGACGACGCGGGGCACCATCTGCCTGCGCTTGATCGCGACCGCATGGCTGGGATGACCTAGAGGTACGATTCCGTGAGCGACGTAACTATATCAGAGCGGCAATGGCGCAAGCCTCCCTTCATCAAAAATCGGCGGATGCGCTGGGCTTTAATG
>JBPCWA010000254.1:0-3481 GCA_051009975.1 Hyphomicrobiaceae bacterium | reverse complement strand
TTCGTCCGGATCGAAGCAGAACATCCATTCATGGGGCAGCTCGGACCGTGCCACATTAAGGAGGAGGCCTCGATGGCGGGCCTCTGCGCGCTTGCGCGCATCAACATTCTCCTCCCACGCCTCATTGACGACGATAAGAGCAACCTTTGGGTGATTGCGCAGGATTTCGACCGTCTGGTCGGTACTAGCGTCGTCATAAGCAATAATCGCATCAGCGAAGCCGGAAAGATAATCCAGCGTGTCTGGCAGTATCAGCGCTTCATTGCGCATCCGCGTCATGGCGACGAGCAATTGCTTTTGGCCGAAAAGAGCTTCGTTGCCTCTTATGACCTGCTCATGCTCGCGGAGCTGCCAGCTACTGTCCTTCATCTTGGCCATCAAATGTTCGCCAAAATCCTTTCCGCCGTGCATTCATTGGTCCGTAGCTGCAATTATGATGATGCGCGGTTTTCGAGCAAAGCTAATAATCCCGTCCACCCTCGCGCTAGCAGAATGTCTGCTTTTGGCACTTAGTGGACATGCAGCGCACCTCACCATATATCCGCTTCCGGGGGTAAAGCGGACGTCGTCTACGCACAGTCAAATGTCCGCTTTTGACCCAAAGCGGACATCGTCCCCCTAATTCACATATCGGGCGCCAGCCTCCGTCTTGTCCTTCGCGCATCTCCAGACCGGCCAGGCGCAAGCAAAGGAGCACCGGATTCCTACGAAACTTGTATTGCTCCGATGGGGCAAACGCTTTGGGCATTATTAAAATTCTTACATTGTTCCGCGCGAAACAGTGGTTCGCAAGCGAGATCCGCAGAATGCACGGGCGTCTAATGTACCTCGGAAAATTTTCACGCTGCGAAACGGCGACACAAGGGAAGCAAAACATGCGGATTAGCAAACGCAAGATTAGCACAGTGCTCCTTGCAGCCACAATCATGGTGGGTGGAGTATCAGCACCCATGATCACCAATGCGGCGACGAACTCGGTTGCACTAAAGTCTTCGGAAAGGCAACTGAAGCAGCTGCAGCGTCCCACTGACTCGGAGGTTGTGGCACTAGCCGACAAATCAGTTCGGATGTTCATGGAGTCGGTGAGAGAGAAAAACATGGATACTTTCTGGAAGCACATTTCACTACAGTTCCAGAAAAAGTATTCGAGCTCGGATCTTGATGCGACCTTCAAGGATTTTTACGAGCTGCCAATAACCGGCGACCCGTTGGCGGGTAAGAGCCCTATTTTTTTGACTCGTCCTATCATCGACGAAAACAGTTACCTCGTGCTCAAGGGCTACTACCCGACAAACCCGAGCCGCCTCAGTTTCCATCTGACCTATGTCAAAGAAGGCTTCGGCTGGAAGGTCATTGGCATTAACGCGAGCGTGGACCCGATCACACCACCGGCGACCTAAACCGAACGGTTCCGAGAGAACCGCAGTCGTGCAACGCGCCGAGGAGTCAGAACGATCTGGCCGTCATAGCTTGTGAAATCAGAGAACAGACATGGGTATTAGAATGATGCGTTTAACCGTCTGGGCAGTCGTTGCACTGGCCCTGGCTGGGCCGGTCAATGGGCAGGAGCTTCCTAAGGAACCTGGGCCTGCGCGGACAGTGAAGATGTTTGACCTCTTTTGTCTGAATCTTGTGCCCGAGATTTCAAAAACTGCAGCAGCCGCTGACGCCGGAAACTTCACTGAACTGACGGGTAAGAATCTGGAAAAATACCAACCCCAAGTGCGGGCTGAAGAGCTGCGTGCGTGGAGTTATGAGGATTTAGACTCGGAGTTCGTCCTGACGACAGCCCGCTCCAAGCCCGACGCTCAGTTCAAGAAGGAAGTTCCCGAATTCGCCGATTCGAAAAACTTTGCCTGTTCGCTGATCATCCCGGCCAAGGACCCGAAGGGGATGATTCTCAAGGAAATGGCTAGCCTGCTAGAGCGCGACCCGGACGAAGCTTGGGAGGAGGGCCCGATGCGGGTCCATGGATGGACCGGCCAGACGGACTCGCTGCTCATCTATGTCTACTACTATGCTCCGACCAAGAAGGGCCCGACCGGCGTTCTGAGCGCGAGCACCTTTGTCAAAAACTAGAACCGCGGAGGCCGTCCGTGCCATCCAGGGAACCCGAGATCCGAATGTCGGCTTTTGGCACTTAGCGGACACCAACCCCGCCGCTGAGAGTGTCTGCTTGCGGGGTTAAAGCGGACATTGGCCGCGCTCATCCAACTGATAGGTGACAAGTCATGAAGTAGGCTTGCTCGGAACGACTGCACGAAGAGTTTCTATCGCCGAGTTATCGTGGGCAGGCAAAACGACAAGATCGGGCAGTTGTTCTTTGAGAGCACGAACCTTGGCGAAAGAGCATCGCAGTTGCGTCGGATCACCGTTTCCGGGCACTTGGTCGTTCATTAGCATGTCCACGTCATAGGTCAGATCGCTCACGAACAGAAGGGGAGGAAACCCTTTGCTTCTTGCGAGCATGGACATGGATCCGGCGGTGTGGCCCGGCGTCGGCAGTAACATCATCGACCGGTCGCCCATCACGTCAAAGTAGCAGCCAAAAGGCGCGAACAACTGCTCGTCGGCCGGCGCGAAATCAATCTGGCGCCATTTGGCGTGCGGCAGTTCAATATGTTCGCGCAATATGAATTCCCGTTCCGGGTGCGGGCACGACAGAAGGCGCCATTCCTCACGGCTTACAAGCAGTTCAGCCTGCGGGACTTCTGAGATGCAACCAATGTGGTCGAAATGGAGGTGGGATACGACGACTTTTCGGACATCGGAGGCATTGTACCCCAGGGCGTCCAGCTTCTTGGTCAGGCCATCGTTTGGCCCGATGTGAAATCGAAATAGCCTGCGCAAAAAGAATCGACCTAAGGCGCTGGAAACGTATTTTGGATCTGTTCCTATTGCCGGGTCCATACCCGCGTCGAACAGCACAAGTCCGTCGTGATGCTCAAGGACGTAGACGGTGATCGGAACCTCAACCCAGCTAACTGACGTAAGAACCCACCACAACTGAGGCATTCTGCTTCCGTAGCGGTGCTCTTTGTGCTGCGCGCCCGAACCGGTTGAAATTACATGAACGGACCTGATATGAGGCTCGGATTCCATCATTGCCTGGACGCTTTTACGCTTAATCTCAAGTCCGACGTAGGGAATCGCTTTCGCTTTATCAATCGCGTCCGCAACCAATGCAACGAAAACAGGTCTCCCTGCTGGTCGCAGGCCTGTAGCGCCAGCATCTAGCGACGAATGTCACAAAGCAATGGCCACCGGCTCTCAGAAGGTCCGCTTTCGGGGGCAAAGCGGATACTTGAGAATATCGAAACAAGACAGGCCCGACGTGAGTATGGGCGCGAAAAACGGCTATCGCCTGTCGTACGGCCAGTGGCCGCTGGCTCGCTTCACATCATTGCGATGTTTTGTTGGGCTCCCCGGCCTTGAAGGCCTCAACCAAAGCCTCAGATTCCGGGCGCAGATTGACGATGCC
>JBPCWA010000253.1:0-28319 GCA_051009975.1 Hyphomicrobiaceae bacterium | reverse complement strand
TGGGAGACGCTCGAGGGCTTGGCGAAACACAACGGTCCGCCAGCCTTGAGCGGAGAGCAGCACGATCGCAGGCTGCTACATGCGGTGCGTGACTTTGAGCAACAAATGGACTTGCAACTGGACTGCTTTGCATCGGGAGAAGCGCAAGCTGCTGCGTTAGCTGACGACATAGCTTGGCACACGCATGATATTGATGACGGGCTGCGAGCCGGTCTGCTGGTTCGGGGTGATTTGCGCGAAGTCCCTCTGGTTCGCAACATAATGCGTGACCTGCCCGAGGCTTCCGATAACGAGGCGTCCCGCGATGTCCACGAGATCGTGCGGCGCTTAATCGCGCAGTTAATTGCGGATGTCGTGTGTCAATCGCGTCGGCGGTTTTCTGCGCTTGCACCTCAGCATCCAGACGAGATTAGAAATGCGGGAGTGGCGCTCGTCGCATTTTCAGAGGATATGCAGTCCAGTTTGGGGATATTGCGCGACTTCCTCTTTGCGCGCCTGTACCATCATCCGGCGGTCATGAAAGTGATGCAAGGTGCCGAACAAGTAGTCCAGGATCTTGTGCGCGCTTATGCAGACAATGAGTGCGAGTTGCCATCTGCATGGCAGTCTGACATCGCCCAACTCGACGGGCGCAAGCGCATGCGGCGGATCGCTGATTTTGTTGCAGGCATGACAGATCGTTTCGCGATCGCGGAGCACCAACGATTGTTTGACGTTACGCCGCAACTGGGTTAACCCGCCGCCGGACGGGGCACGGGTATCGCCAAGACACTCGGAGCCGGGCTCGGTGTGGATCTTGGTTTGGATCAGTGTGGGACTTGGCGGTTGGCAAGCCGCGGAGTTGACCCGATGTCCTGGCCTGAGCGGTTCGCAGTGCCCCGTTCCAAAAAGACGATGGAAACAAGAATGAACATTTATGCGGAAGTTGGTGCGAAGATTCGCAAGGCGATCCTGGCGCTCCAATCTGAAGGCGCGGTGCCGGAGGAGCTGGAGCTGACTGGCATCGATATCCAGGAGCCGCGCGATCCCACACATGGTGATCTCGCATCGAATGCGGCGATGGTGCTTGCCAAGCGCGCCGGGTTAAAGCCGCGGGAACTCGCTACCGCAATCACTGCCAAACTCAGTCTTGATCCCGATTTGAGCCGCGTTGAAGTGGCTGGGCCTGGATTCATTAATATGGCGCTCGAGGTCACCGTCTGGCATCAGTTGCTCAAGACGGTTCTGTCGGAGCGCGAAGCGTTCGGAAGTTCCCAATTGGGTGCAGGCCGCCGATTGCAGGTCGAGTTTGTCTCGGCTAATCCGACCGGACCCATGCATATCGGTCATTGCCGTGGCGCAGTATTCGGGGACACGCTGTCAAACCTTCTGGCATTTGTCGGTTTTGGGGTCGAGCGCGAATACTACGTCAATGATGCTGGCGCTCAGGTTGATAAGCTTGGACAATCGACATTATTGCGCTATCGCGAAGCGCTGGGTGAGGACATTGGCGAGATACCGGAAGGGCTTTACCCTGGCGATTACTTGAAGTCGATCGGACAACGATTGGCAAACATTTTTGGTAATGCTCTTTTAGAAATGGACGCTACAGAGGCGTTGGCCAAAGCCCGTGAATGCGCAGTTGAGACGCTCCTCCAGCGAATTAAGGACGATCTTGCTCTCCTCAACGTCCATCACGATGTGTTTTTTTCCGAAAGATCTCTAACCGCCAACGGAAGAGATCAGGTCGCCGAAGCGATTGGAGTTCTGCGTGAAAAGGGACTAATTACTATGGGCCGTCTGCCAAGGCCACTGGGCTTCGATGACGAGGAGTGGGAGGATCGCGAACAGACAGTCTTTAAGTCGACGGACTTCGGAGACGATATTGATCGAGCGCTGATAAAGTCTGATGGCAACTACACGTATTTCGCCTACGATGTCGCCTATCACTACAATAAAATCGAGAGGGGTTTCGACGGCTACTTCAACGTTCTGGGTGCCGATCACATAGGTTATGTCACAAGATTGAATGCGGTCGTGACCGCCTTATCCGACGGAAACGCGAAGTTCGAGACTCCAGTAACACAACTCGTGCGGGTGCTACGCGCCGGACAGCCTGTCCGCATGTCAAAGCGGGCAGGATCCTTTGTCGCTTTGCGCGATGTTGTCGACGAGGTTGGTCGAGACCCTGTGCGATTCATGATGATGATGCGCAAGCATGATTCGCCGCTTGACTTCGATTTGACAAAAGTTGTGGAACAATCAAAGGACAATCCAGTCTTTTATGTGCAGTATGCTCACGCGCGAACAAAGTCGGCTTTTCGAGCAGCAAGGGAGGTTTTTCCCCAACTCACTGAGATGTGCGAAGAAGTCTCGGAGGCCGATCTGAGTCTTCTTGTTGATGAAGGTGAACTGATTCTCATTCGTGAGATAAGCAAGTTTCCGAGGATCGTTGAAGGCGCGGCACGGGAGCGAGAACCCCATCGAATCGCATTCTATCTCTATGATCTTGCTTCAGCTTTTCATCAGCAATGGTCGCGAGGCTACGATTCGCCACAATTGCGCTTTAGCCAGAAGGATAATGTCAAGCTCACTTCGGCAAGACTTGCATTGGTTGCTGCGACCCAGCAGGTTATTGCCTCGGGTCTCACGATATTGGGTGTAAACGCTCCACTAGAAATGCGTTAGTGTTGCGAATCGTGAGAGAGGGGCACTGGGCATAGAGGATTTACGATGACGCGGTCGAACGGTCCATACGACCAGGCGCCTCATTGGCGTCGACACACCCGCGCTGAGAGTGAACAGACGGGCCAGGCACAGCAGTATGCCGCACAGCAACCCAATAGGCACTTCGCACATCAGAATATTCCCAACCAGCCGGTTCACGGACCGAACGCGTACAGTAATCAACCCGGACCGCCGGAAAATTATGGTGGCGAGGCGTTCCACGGACATGCGGAAGCGCCCTCTGGCTACGAGCAGACTGCGGGGGGCTTTGAAGATTATCACCACGGCCACGGGAGCGGGGTTAATCCTGGTGAGGACTTAGGGTATTATCAGCAGGCTCAATACGATCCGCAGGGCAGCACCTCCCATCACCCAACTCAAAGCGTTGGTACTCAGCAGGCTTATCCTGGTCAATCAGGATACGGTGATCATCAAGCATTGGCGGGGCAACCCTCGTATCAGGATCATAGTCGTTTCCCGGATCATGGTTCGAACGGTGGGCAGGATTGGCATGCAGGATATAGCGATGCGCACCATCGCCAGTCTGATGCCGCAGCAGATTTTGCCCCCCAACTGCCCGATCATTGGGCACGTGAGGCTGGTCGAACGGTTGGTACGCAGGGCTATCCAGGTGCGGCTTCTGGTGGCCATCAACTACCGGACGCGACCGCCTTTGATTTGGGCAATTATGCGCCCAATGGGTCACCGGAACTCGCAAGCCGGCCGAGCTTCGGCGAACCAGGTTACGCGCCAGGTGCGCATTGGGAAGTTGGCGATCAGGGCGGATACGTCGATCGCGGTCATTTTCAGTCGGGTCACTACGAGCATGATGATTATGGCGCCGTCGCTCACCCCAACGGTACGTACGATGATGAAGACGACTATGACGACGAGTATGAACCAGAAATCAGTGGCGGTCGTCGTAGGCTGCTATGGTTCGGTGTGGTTTCCGGCACAGTGATCACCGCTCTTGCAGGTATGATCTATGCTTATTCGGTGATTTTCCCTCCGGCTCCATCCGGTACGCGAGCGCCTATTGTCGAAGCTGAAGCGCTGCCCGCCAAGGTTCAACCGACTGATCCAGGAGGAAAGAAGTTCGACCACAAAGAAAGTGCGCTGATCGATCGAATTGGGGATAGCGGGCAAAATCAAGACAATCGATTTGCGGGTGGTAGCAGTGACAATGACGGAGCGCTCCGGGGGCGCGCGAGTGACAGCGCAAATGAGGGCGTTGACGTAGGAAACAACTTAGAATCAGACGCGAATCGTGTCAGATCCGTTTCCACGCTTGTTGTGGGGCGCGACGGTCGATTAATTGCACCTGACGATAAAAGGTCCGAGTCAAACCCGCCGATTTCAAGTGCACGCTCAACTGTGGGCACGGAGCCAGAACCTGAGGATCAGCTCACGACCTCGGTTCCCGGGTTGATGATTGTAGGCGGGCCTTTGCAGGGCGGAGCACCTCAGCAGTCTTCGATGAACTATCGCGAGCTGCCTGACAGTCGTTCAACCGGAGTGTCTCAGCAGGAGCAAACTGCCGCTGTGGAGCGCACGACCTCGGTTGCCGCAGCGATTCCCGAAGTTCAGCCGGTTGCGCAGGCACAGACACCAGCGGCCCAGCCGGCGGTCCAAACTTCACAGCGTCAGACACGGCGTTCCAGAAATTTACCACCGCTACCAGTAAGATCTGGTATCGACAAATCGCAATTGGCGGCGCTAGCTGGTTCCCAGACGGCAGCACCGGAGACGGCAGCACAGCAGTCAGGGGGGCCGGCACGTGCCAATGTCACCCAAGTTGTCCCGCCGCCCGGCGGCGCGGTACAGCCTGCTGCAGCGACCACTTCGCAGCAGGCTGTTGCTGGATCAAGCGGAAGCGGCTTTGTCGCGGTCCTATCAAGCAAGCGCACCCAGATAGAGGCGCTGACGACTTTTGCCGATCTCCGCAACAAGTATAGTAACATCCTCAGCGACGTTGTACCGGAAGTGAAGCGTACGGATCTCAGCAATCGGGGGCTCGGTGTAGTCTATCGGGCGGTTATTGGACCTCCCTCGTCGCGACAATCAGCACTCCGGACCTGTACTCGGCTGAAAGATGCCGGCTATAGCGGTTGCTGGGTTGCACCTTATTGATATGCCACGCGCTTTCATTGTCGGCCTGAGTGGCCCCAAATTAACAGATGCCGAGGCAAGTTTCCTGCGTGCGGCCTCGCCGGCGGGACTGATTATTTTCAAGCGCAACGCCAAGGCACCCGATCAGCTTGAGCGATTGATCGCTGAAGCGCGCGAGGCCGTCGGTGATGTCGATCTTCTCTTCATGGTTGATCAAGAAGGAGGGCGTGTTCAACGCCTATTGGGCTCGCGTTGGCCGCAGCTGCCTCCCGCGCGGTCATACGCCGATCGTTTTGGAACTGAGGCGCATGGCCCGCAGGCATGCAGGCATGCATATCTGATCGCTCAACTCACCGCATTGCAGCTAAGAAGCGTGGGTATCAACACAAACTGTGTTCCTTGCGTTGACAAGCCGGTTGTCGGTGCGCACGAGGTCATTGGCCAACGCGCTTACGGCGAACAGATTGAAGTGATTGTACCGCTTGCGCGGGCAGTCGCTGAGGCCCATTTGTCGCTCGGTGTGTTGCCCGTGATGAAGCATATACCGGGACACGGTCGCGCGAATGCCGACAGCCATTTTACTCTCCCGAGAGTTGAGACTGATCGATCAGTCTTGGAAGAGACAGACTTCAAGATCTTTCGTGATTTGCGCGATTTACCGGTCGCCATGACTGCCCACGTCGTTTACACAGCTATCGACGCAGAGCATGCGGCCACTGCTTCGCCGAAGATTATCGGTAAGATTGTTCGTGAGTCGATCGGCTTCGCCGGGCTGTTGGTCAGCGACGACATCTCAATGAAAGCGCTAGTAGGTCCTCTAGGGGAAAGGGTGAAGCGTGCGTTGGGAGCTGGCTGCGACTTGATCTTACACTGCAATGGCCGCCTGGATGAGATGGAGCAGGTGGCAGCTTCGGCACGCGAACTCGCTGGTGCATCGCTCACACGTTATCGGCATTGTGTCAAATTGACGAAAGTGCAGCCTTCCTCTTTCAATATAAAAGAAGCCGAGATTGCATTGGCAACTCAAATGGCATTTGTTTCGACCTCCACGTCCTAGAAGAGCGTCGATCATGTGGCTAGAATGCAGAAGGCCTTACTGAGGAAGTCTACGATGCAGGAGCCTTTGATTCAGTCGTCTATGAACATAGACGGCGGAGATGTGGATCGATTTATTTGGGATGACTGCATTAAACCGGAATGCGGGCTCGGCGCCAATCTTACCTGCGCAAAGTTTTGCAAAGGCACTTGAGGGCGGCGCACATGCAAAGTGGATATCGAGGATCAGATCGAGGATCGGACGCCCAAGTATCGACAGAACATGACACTGCTTCCAGCACCGCAGCGGCAGCCGAGACAGATGATCCGGTGCGCGCGACTTCAGGGCCAGTGCCAAATCCTGACAGGACTGCGACGGCGCCTTTGATGTTGCCTTTGGGATCTGCCGCAGACGGCGACGCGGATGGTTGGGATGCGCCAGTGCGCGACGCAACTGCGTTCACTGGTCCAATCGCCGAGCTTGTTGTAGATGTCGATGGTTTCGAAGGGCCGCTTGATTTACTTTTGGCGCTCGCGCGAATTCAGAAGGTTGATCTCTCGCGCATTTCCGTACTTGCACTCGCCGAGCAGTATCTAGCGTTCGTGGCAGCTGCAGGTCGCCTGAGATTGGAGATGTCGGCGGACTATCTTGTGATGGCCGCATGGCTGACGTACCTCAAATCGCGACTGCTGCTGCCCAACGAGCAATCAGAGGAGGATGAGCCAACTGGGGAGGAGTTGGCGCAACGCTTGGCATTCCGGTTGATGCGTCTGGATGCTATGCGCACCGCCGCGTCGCAGCTCATGACGCGCAAGAGACTGGGTCGGGACGTGTTCCAGCGCGGATTGTCAGAGCGACCAAAGACGGTGAAAGATGTGATCGTCACAGCAAATTTGTTCGATTTGCTCAAGGCCTACGCTGTGCGACGCGTGAGAAGGTTACCGCGCGTGCACGTCGTTAAGAAGCGACACTTCTGGTCCATCAAGGACGCACGTCAATCTTTGGAGCGGTTCGTCGGTCGGGTGGACGGCAAGTGGCAAAGTTTTGAGGATTATCTTAAGAGCTATCCGGGAACACCGGCAGAGAGGCGCACCGCACTCGCGAGCTCGTTTGGGGCTTCGTTGGAGATGGCGCGTGAAGGATTAGTCGACCTTCGCCAGGAGCAACTTTTCGGACCGCTCTTGGTTCGTGGTAGAGAGCAGAGGGACAGCAATAAGCAAGTGCGGGCCGAGGAGCAATGAACAGGGGATTGCGTAGTCCTTGTCGCGCTACGGCAGCTATCGGTTCGTGGTCGAAGAATTAGGTAGCTGCGGCTCGACGAAGGCGTGGGAAGGAAAGAGACATTGGCTGTTCAAGACAGATCATCAAGTCGCGGCAGCGTGATGTCGAGCGACCAAGCGAACGTCGACCGGGGGGGCAGCGGTCCGGAGCATGCCGTCGATGCCCTCAGGCGAACGGCGGGCAAACTCCTGCGAAGAGCGTTGACGAATGACGGAGACAAGGCGCCATCTGCAACAGCTCAGCCATCGGACCACGCGCCTGACAGAGAACACGCGCGGATTCTTGAAGCGTTGCTGTTTGCTTCGGACAGACCACTTTCCTCCGCCCAACTGGCCGAGAGCCTGCCGTCCGGTGCCGACGTCTCCACTGCTCTTGAGCTTGTTCGTTCTGACTATTCCGAACGCGGCGTGAACTTGGTATCTGTTGCCGGGAAATGGGTATTTCGCACCGCAGAAGATCTCGCGTATTTGCTGGAGAGACACGCCACAGAAGAGCGTCGACTATCGCGAGCAGCACTCGAGACTCTGGCCATAATTGCTTACCATCAGCCAGCAACCCGAGCGGAAATTGAGGACATTCGGGGTGTTACGACATCCAAAGGAACGCTCGACGCGCTCATGGAAGCTGGATGGATCAGACCGCGAGGCCGAAAACGGGTTCCTGGCAGGCCGATCACTTATGCGACAACTGAAGCGTTTTTGGTTTATTTCGGGCTCGAGTCGCTGGCGGATTTGCCGGGGCTCGCCGAGCTGAAAGGTGCAGGCCTGCTCAACGCGAATCTGCCGCCAGATTTTCGTATGCCGGAGCCCAAGGAAATTGCTGCGCTGCTACCTGATGAATTGCCGCTGGAGGACAATGACGACGCTGACCTGTCGGCTACCGAAGAATACGAAGCAGACAACGAGTACGAAGCAGACAACGAATACGAAGCAGACAACGAAGACGAAGCAGATAGCGAAGACGACGCAGGCAACGGCGGCCATTCCGGCGGCAAAGCCTCCAAAGTGCGCGGAATTTGACTAGAAAACTGAGTATGAGATCTCGGCCTCGCGAAGGTGGTCGACGATGAAGAGCGACAAGCCGGCACCTGCAAAGATGAGCATGAGGCGGTTATTCTGCTTCGTGGCGCTCAGGGACCTCGGCGAAAGGAAAGCCCGCACTCGGGTCAGACGATGAGATATCGTGACAATTTGGGATAAGATTGGCAATTGGGCGCGCCCGCTGACGACCGTGGCTCCGTCCGTCGAGCACGCAGGTCGACGCGCGGCGGTCTCTTTCGCCGCGAGCCTCGAGTTCGAAGATGTCGAGTTGCGTTATTCGCAGATCTTGGCCGTCCGCGGTGTGTCACTGCGGGTTGAGGCTGGTGAAATTGTCTGTCTGCTCGGACCGTCAGGGTGTGGCAAGACCTCGCTACTTCGACTAGCGTCAGGTATTGAAAGCCCAACGAGCGGACGAATTTTTCTCAATGACAAGGAGATCGCAGGCCCTACCAACTTTGTCCCACCGGAACAGCGTAACGTTGGCTTGATGTTCCAAGATTTTGCACTTTTTCCTCACTTAACGATCCTCGATAATGTGGCCTTCGGCTTGAAAGACCTTGGCCGCGACGCTGCCGCTCAGGAGGCATACGCTGCTCTCGTTCGGGTCGGGCTGGACCGGTATGCCCGCGACTACCCGCATATCTTGTCCGGAGGTCAGCAACAGCGCGTTGCATTGGCTCGCTCCCTAGTTCCAAGGCCAGCGATCATCTTGATGGATGAGCCATTCTCTGGTCTTGACGTCCTATTGCGCGAATCCCTGCGCGATACGACTAAGACACTGCTCAAAGAAACGCGTGCCACCGGCATCATTGTCACTCACGACCCTGGAGAGGCAATGCAACTTGCCGATAGGATCGTAGTCATGCGGGCTGGACACCTCGTTCAGACGGGTACGGCGGACCATCTTTACCATTCGCCTGCTGATCTTTTTGTGGCCCGCCTTTTTTCGCAAATCAATGAAATTCCCGCTCGAGTTACTAATCAGGCGATTGAAACACCGTTTGGTCGCTTCCCAGCGCCAGCGTTTCGCGATGGTTCGGACGTTGTTCTATGCGTTCGACACCGAGCTGTGCGTCCGCGCAGTGTTGCTCAGGGTGAGGTGTTGGGACGCGTTCTGGCCCGACGATTTCAGGGTGATTTGGCCCTCCTGACAATTGCGGTTTCAGGAATGGATGAGCTGCTCTCCAGTTTGGTGCGTGAGGCCCGGGCGCCAGCTGTTGGTGATGAGATTTCGATCGTGGTCGATCCGGAAGGAGTGCTCGTTTTCCCGCGCGAAACAGAAGCTTAGCGAAATCGCTGGCAATCAGGTCATACTTATCATTTCGACACTTGAGATTGAAGCTCCGGTTGCCCAAATGCAGTCGATCTGCGATAGTTGCCGCAAAGCAACGGTTGCCCTGCTGCGACGGCCGCGCGGTCGGTTCGTGTTTGGATAATCTGTCATCGCAAAATTTGTGCAAGCGGGTTGAAAATGTGAGCCCGATGTGCTGGCTGCGCAGGGCAACGACTAGGAGATATGAGGCTGATGGGAACTTTCAGCATTTTGCATTGGTTGATCGTCTTGGCGATTGTCGTTCTGCTGTTTGGCCGCGGCAGAATTCCAGAGTTGATGGGCGACGTCGCCAAAGGCATTAAAAATTTCAAGAAGGGCATGTCGGACGACGAGAAGGTCGAGGCGGAAACAAGCGCGATTGAGGCATCGCCCGAGAAAGCTGCCGAGGCGCCAAAATCAGAAACGACCAAAGCGAGCTAGCGCCGGCGACAATCCGAGGAGGCGCACGATGTGGCCAACCTCAGAAGCTGCCGTTTTCCGGACTGGAACTGCATAATCCGGCGCCGAACATCTCGATTTTTGAAGCGCCATTCGGGGCATGAATCATGCTTGATATCGGCTGGAGTGAACTCCTGGTTGTGGCAGTCATTACGCTGCTGGTCGTGGGGCCAAAGGAGCTTCCAGCACTATTGCGTTCTGTTGGTAAATATCTCGGTGTTGTGAGGCGGCATGCTAACGAGTTCCGGCAGCAATTCAACGAAGCAATCAAGGACACCGAGTTCGAGAATGTCAAAAAGGAGTTTCAAGAACTGCGGTCAGAAACGATGGCCAGTGTCAAGGACGCGAGTCGCAGTATTGAGACAGAAATGCGTGAACTAGACGATTACGGGCGTGACATTGAGCATGATATGAACTCCCGCGGCTCCGGGACGGAGCCTGGGTCGTCAGGCGCGGAGCCGGAAGCGGCGAACTCCGAGAAAGAAGAGTCAGAAGCCCCACTTGCGCTTGGAAAATCATCCGAAGTCGCTGCAGATGGCGATTGGATTGACGAGCACAACCAAGCCGTACTGTCCAAGGAGACCAATATAGACGCTGATGCACGTGCTTCGAGCGGGAAGAATGATCCGGGTTGTGACGATTCGGGCGAGACAGACCAAGGTCGAACGCACGCGAAAGTCGGAGTAGCCTCGTGAGCGATGCCACAAAGATTGACCGTGAGGGGCAGGCAGAAATTGACGCGTCGAAAGCGCCCCTGATGGATCACTTGGTCGAGCTGCGTCAGCGCTTGATCTACGCTGTGATAGCCTTCTTTGTGATGTTTGTGCTCTGCTTTGCATTTGCAGGTACAATATTCAACATCTTGCTGTGGCCGTTCATTTCAATCGTTGGTCCTGAAAACGCTAAAACCATCTACACGCACCTTCTGGAGAAATTTTTTACCGAGGTTAAACTGGGTCTCTTCGGCGCAGCATTCCTTTCGTTTCCAGTAGCGGCTGTGCAGATTTATATGTTTGTGGCACCAGGGCTTTATAAGAATGAGCGCCAGGCGTTTATGCCATATTTGATTGCGACGCCTGTTTTATTTTTTATCGGTGCGTGCGTCGTTTACTTCATTGCGATGCCCCTTCTTGTACAGTTTTCCGTTGGATTCCAACAGGTAGGCGGAGAAGGGCAGGCGGCTATCGAGTTGCTGCCAAAAGTGAGCGAGTACCTATCGTTAATCATGACACTTATTCTTGGCTTTGGGATCTGTTTTCAATTGCCTGTAATTTTGACGTTGTTGGCGCGTGCGGGGATGGTGACCGCGAGTATCCTGCGTGAAAAGCGACGCTGGGCGATATTGGCCGTATTCGTTGCCGCCGCCATTCTCACACCCCCGGATCCTATTAGTCAGATAGCCATGGCGCTGCCAACATTGGCGCTCTACGAGCTATCAATTTTTGCGGTTGCCCACGTGGAAAGGCGCGCGCCCACAAAACCGTCTACGGCGTCCGAGTCGACCGAAACTTAGGCGCTGAGGCAGCTAGGCGCTGGGTTAGTAAGATCCGCGATAGTGGGCGGCTCTCGTAGACCGAGGCTCTGTTGACTCTGTCACCTGGACACGGCTCTTGACGCGGGTTTATGCCTGTTCCGGGTGTCCGGTGCTGATTGAACCTGACTGTCGCATCGGTCCAACGCATGGACAACAAACATGTTTGATATCAAATGGATCCGAGACAATATCGCAGAATTTGATCGTGGTCTTGAAGCCCGAGGGCTCAAGGCCATGTCAGCGAAGATCATAGCGATGGATGAGGCGCGCAGACACCATCTTGCTGCGTTGCAGGAAGCACAATCACGCCGCAACGCCGCGTCGCGCGAGATCGGTCAGGCCAAAGCCCGAAAGGACGATGAAGGGGCAGCGCGTTTGATGGCCGAAGTTGCCGAACTCAAAGCCTCTGTCCAGGAGGGTGAGCGCAAGGAGCGCGAACTTGATGCTGCTCTCGAGGCAGAGTTGGCCGCTATACCGAATGTGCCTCTATCAGAGGTTCCCGTTGGGGCCGACGAGAGCGACAATACACTAATACGCACCGTAGGTGAACGGCCTGAGTTTGCTTATTCGCCCAAGGAGCATTTCGAAATCGGAGAGGCGCTGGGCCTCATGGACTTTGCAGCCGCAGCAAAAATGTCTGGTGCGCGCTTCGTTGTTTTGAAAGGCGCTTTGGCACGGCTCGAGAGAGCCCTGGCTCAGATGATGCTGGATGTGCATACCACCGAGTTTGGCTATACTGAGGTGGCGCCTCCTCTACTGGTACGCGACCAAGCCGCATACGGCACAGCAAATTTGCCGAAGTTTGCCGAAGACCTCTTTCACACCAAAGACGGCTATTGGTTGATTCCGACCGCCGAGGTCGCTTTGACAAACCTGGCGCGCGAACAGATCATTGACGAGGCAGACCTGCCGCTCCGATACACTGCCTGGACGCCTTGCTTTCGTTCCGAGGCCGGTTCTGCCGGTCGCGATGTGCGAGGCATGATTCGGCAACACCAGTTCTCGAAAGTGGAGCTTGTATCGATCACCACCACCGACCAGGCGCTTGATGAGCATGAGCGCATGACACACTGTGCCGAAGAGATACTCAAGAGGTTGGGCCTCGCGTACCGCACGATGGTGCTATGCACAGGCGATATGGGCTTCGCCTCGCGCAAAACGTACGATATCGAAGTCTGGTTGCCGGGCCAAAACCAGTTCCGCGAGATATCAAGTTGTTCAGTTTGCGGTGATTTTCAGGCGCGGCGCATGAAAGCGCGTTATCGGTCGGCAGATGGTAAGGAGGTCCGCTACGTGTCGACGCTGAATGGTTCCGGCCTAGCCGTCGGTCGGGCACTGATCGCGGTCCTTGAAAATTATCAACAATCCGATGGCAGCGTCATAATACCCGACACTTTGCAGCCTTACATGGCGGGTCAGACGGTAATTGCGTCGTAGCCCGGCGTTTGCACCGGGATTTGCGCTCTAAGCCCCGTTGCGAGGACATGTTTCACCATGCGAATTCTAGTGACTAATGATGACGGGATTGAAGCTCCAGGATTAGCGGCCCTCTGCGAGATAGCGTCAAAATTGAGCAGCGATGTTTGGGTGGTGGCTCCGGAGGTCAATCACAGCGGCGCCGGGCACTCATTGTCACTCCGCGACCCCGTTCGTCTGCGCAAGATTGCGGAACGCCGATATGCAGTCAAAGGAACACCGACCGATTGTGTGATCATGGCAGTCCGTCGTGTCATGTTCGACCATCGACCCGATCTTATACTGTCAGGGGTCAATCAAGGACAGAACCTTGCGGAAGACGTGACCTATTCGGGAACTATTGCTGCCGCATTTGAAGGAACGCTCGTTGACATCCGCTCGATTGCACTTAGTCAATCTGTCGGCTTTCGCGAGGGGAGGACTCCGCAATGGCAGACCGCGCGCCATTTTGCGCCTGAACTAATCACGCAATTGTTAAGTATCGATTGGCCGGCTGGGGTCCTGATGAATGTCAATTTTCCCGATTGTCTTCCAGAAGAGGTGAAAGGGGTTCGTGTGACGCGGCAAGGACGGCGGGATCAGTCGACCTTGGCCATCGAAGAACGTCGCGACAGTTGGGGCGACGCCTACTATTGGCTGGGTTTCGGACGAACGTTGTCCAATCCTCCAAAGGACGTTGACTTATGGGCGATTTACAACGGCTTCGTGTCCGTCACACCGCTTTCAATGAATTTGACCGCTGACAATATGCATGGCCCACTCACGACCGCACTTCGGTCATCCTGACTCACGTCTGACTTCCGAGGGCTCTGACTTCCGAGGGCGATGTCGCCGTGCGACTCGGACGGCGCTGCCGCAACGCATCGTGTGACGCAGGCTGCGACAGGCACTAGCGCGCATGCCGAAGGATCGACCTGGGCAAACTCTGCCATCGTCCTGACTCAAGTTGGTCGCGCTAGTCCCATATTGTACCGTTAACGTGAGTTGCGACACGATGATTCTTGTCAGTCCGTTAGGCTAGTCGATCGGCTGGGGAGGGGACGCCCACAGCAGCTCGTCTACGCGTCAATCTAGCGGATAGGCAAGATTGATCAGCATCAAGCGGCTGCAAAACGCAGTTTCTTGATGATTTGGCCCCAATTTTTACGCTCTGTTTACTTTCCCGTCGTTAGTTTGAGGGCAGAGTGTGCGAGGTTAATCATGTTGTGTGTTGGGCGTCTCATTATCTCTCACGCCAGCTGCCTGCGACTGCGTGCGGCGGTGAGCGTATTTGTAACAGGTCTGATGACTGTCGGGTGCAGCGCGGATTTTACACGGATCCAGGCTCCAGCGCTGGGGCTGGGAGCGATCAGCCCCAAGCAGGCTGATGCACCGGTCTTGCAGGACGGATCGCTGTTCGATCAGCAGCCTGCAACAGGCTATCAGCCTGCAACAGGCTATCAGCCTGCACCAGGCTATCAGCCTGCAACAGGTGGCCTCCCAGCAGCAAATCGTCACCCCGATAAAGCTCGACTTCCTGCTGGACAAGAGAACGTAGCACTTCTGGACGCGAAAAAGCGAGGTGACGAGGCTACGCGCCTTGCGCAGCCACGCCGTTATGCTGATGCTTCAGGAGCCACGGGTTCATACGTTGATTCCGCCTCGCCCTTTTCTTACGCCCCTCGCTCCACTTCGTTGAGCGATGAAAGTCATGGATCGAGTGAGCGGACGATCGTTGTTCAGTCTGGAGATACGCTGTACGGATTGTCGCGTAGGCATGGCGTGAGTGTTTCGGATATCAAACGTGCGAACGCCTTGACTGGCAACATTATTCGACCAGGTCAGCGCCTCAACCTATCCAATACACGCGCAGATGAAGAGGTTCGCTTCAGCCAGCCGGATCGCAGTGAATCGCGACCACTTGCACGCAGGACAATTAATCCGGATGGCGGTCAAACTGCCAGCTACACTGTCCAGCCCGGGGACAGCCTGTACGCGATCTCCCGCCGGACAGGCGTCAGCGTGGCCGATCTACAAAGCATCAACGGTATTCGTGACCCCCGGTTGATTCGCAGAGGTCAGGTCCTCAAACTGCGGTATGGTACCGGTCGAAGTCTGCAAGGTCTGCCGGAAACCGGGGTGGTAGCCATCGGCGGCTCGCCTCCACAGACCACCAGACCGACTAGAGTAGATACGCAACAACCAAACGTGCTCAATCTCAAATCCGGGAGCGCTCGGTCTCGATCTGCAAGTGAGGTTGCACGCGCACGGATAGAGGATGCCGGCCAGCGCTCGAATGTTGGCCAGCCTATGGCACCTTCGATCTCTTCGGGCGCCGCAGACGAGCAGGCACGCGGCAGTTTTCGATGGCCAGTGCGCGGCCGGATCATTCGCAAATTTGGAGCAGTTTCTGACGGCTCGACGAATGACGGGATAAATATCTCGGTGCCCATGGGAACGCAGATCCATGCTGCTGAGGCTGGTGTTGTAGCCTACGCGGGTGACGAATTGAGGGGATATGGCAATTTGATCTTGGTCCGCCACGAAGACGGCTACGTAACGGCCTACGCTCACAGCCAAGAAGTGCTAGTCAAAAGAGGCGATGAAGTGCGCAGAGGCCAAGTCATTGCCAAGGCGGGCAATACTGGCAGCGTGGAGCAGCCGCAAGTTCACTTCGAACTGCGCAAAGGGGCCAAACCGGTTGATCCTGTGCCCTATCTAACGCGCCTTTAACGTGTACCATATCCAGAACGTTCGTTCTGGTCGCAGGACGAACCCTCGGAGCTCGGGTCTCCTAGTGGCTTCGTCCAGCAGACCAAGCGCTGGACGTGGACGGGCAATGTCGGCCCTAAGTGTCAACGCGAGGGGCTGGTCTTGCGAGGAGTTTAGTCCAATTCGATCGCCTTTCCTTGGCGTCCGGCGAGGTCTTGGATGTATTGCCAGGCGACACGACCCGATCTGGCGCCACGCGTCGTAGACCATTCCAAAGCATCCCGACGTAACTCCTCCGGTTTCATTTCCAATCCGAAGTGATCGACATAGCCGCTAACCATTGCGAGATATTGATCCTGGGAGCCATTGTGAAAGCCAAGCCATAATCCAAAACGGTCCGATAATGACACCTTTTCCTCGACCGCTTCTGAAGGGGTGATAGCTGTAGACCGCTCGTTTTCCATCATGTCGCGGGGCATCAGATGCCGGCGATTTGATGTTGCGTAGAAAACGACGTTGCTCGGTCGACCTTCAATTCCACCATCCAAGACCGCCTTGAGCGATTTATAGCTTGTATCATCGTGATCGAAGGACAGGTCGTCGCAGAACACGATAAAACGATCTTCGCTGCTTCGCAAAAGACTCAGACAGCGAGGCAAGCTGGCTATGTCTTCCCGGTGGATTTCAACTAGCTTGAGATCGGCGGCATCCCTGCGGCTCGACTCAAGTGTGCGCCTTACCTCCGCATGGGCCGCCTTGACCAACGAGGATTTGCCCATTCCGCGGGCGCCCCACAATAAAGCATTGTTCGCGGGATAACCGAGCGCGAACCTGCGTGTGTTATCGAGCAGCTGATCAGCAGGACGCTCAACACCTTTGAGCAAACCAAGCGGGATGCGGTTAATGTGCTTAATCGGGTTGAATAAGTCAGGGTCGGTCTGCCAGACGTAGGCCTCAGCTCTCGAGAAGTCAGGTTCCATTGAGCGGGGGGGAGCCAGTCGCTCTAGAGCATCTGCAATTCGGCGCAATAGATCGGTTTCAGACGTCATCGCAAATAGGGTCCATCCCTCGAAATCCAGTGAACGGCGATCTATAGGCCATGAGCACAAAGTCTGTCACCCGCTTTGGACCTGCGTCATGCTGCCCGTCTTGCGCCTGTCGGCCTGCCGGAAGGTTGCATTCGGAGGTCGAAGAACTATAGTCCGGCGCACTCGAAACGCCAGATTGCCAAATCAGTCGAAGAATGGTCGTCAATCTGGTGTGCCGGGCGATTACCCCGGCCCTTGGCAGCCCAAAAAAGCAAGGTGCAAACGCGCAAATGTTTATCAGCCCAGCCTACGCTCAGGCCAGTGGTGCCGGTGGTGGTGATTTTTTCCTGCAATTGATGCCGATCTTGCTGATGATCGTCATATTTTACTTTCTCTTGTTTCGTCCTCAGCAGCAACGCATGAAAGCGCATCGCGAGATGGTCGCCAACATTCGTCGAGGTGACACCGTGGTTACGGCGGGGGGCGTTATTGGCAAAGTCACGCGGGTAAAGGATGACGGTGTTGAAATCGAGGTCGAAATCGCCGAGAACGCGCGAGTCAGGGTTGTCAAACAAACGGTCGCTGAAGTTCGTGTTAAAGGTGAGCCGGTGAAGGAGAAGGGCTGAGGGGGGGCTGGTTTTGGGGCACCACCAGAAGCTATCGGTTGCTTATCAAACGACTTGACTGTCCTGCGACTCGAAGATCATACGGCAGGAGAAACAGTTGACGTGAAGAGTGTACGACCATCAAAACGAGCGCCTCAAAGAACGAGCGACTTAAAGAACGACCGTTGGCGCCTTGCCGTCATGTCAGGTGAGGCCGGTCCGCTCAAAACTTGCAAGTAGCAAGCTCGACGCCTAGATGCCGGAACGCCCTGTTTCAAGTGCCTCGGGTCAATGACAATACTGCTTTCGGCCGGTGGTCCAAGGCCAGGGAGCGAGAGGTTTAGACGCAATGCTTCATTTTGCTCGATGGAAGATTGTAGCGATCGTAGGGGTTTGCATAGCAGCCGTCGTTTTTGCGTTACCGAACTTCTTTTCGGCAGATACCGTGAGATCGTGGCCCGACTGGTTGCCCAAAAGGCAGCTGTCGCTTGGCTTGGACTTGCGCGGTGGAGCGCACCTGCTTTACGCCATGGACGTGAAAGAGTTGCGCAAGAATATGCTGAGCAATCTGCGGGCAGATGTCCGCAAGCGCCTGCGCGATGCCAAAATCGGCACAGTTGGGACGGGGATTGTTGCAGACGGTGTACAAACGCGCCTGGGCCAACCAGCCGATATGGAACGCGCTTTGGCAGTTTTGCGGGAGATGGCGCAGCCGATTGGAGGTGGGGCAGGCATTTTCGCGGGCACGGACGAGCGCGATGTCAAGATCGAGCAGCTGAATGATCGTGTGATACGGATCTCGCTGAGCGATGCGGCTGTGCAGGAGAAGATCACAGAAGCAATCAGTGGTGCGATTGAAACTGTGCGCCGCCGCGTTGACGAATTTGGCACGAGTGAACCGAATATCACCCGGCAGGGCTCGGATAGGATCCTCGTGCAAGTGCCAGGCGTGCAAGACACTCAGGGACTAAAGGAACTCATCGGCAAGACCGCAAAGCTCAGTTTTCATGAGGTGCACCCGAGCCAGGGTCAGTCCACCGAACCTGAAGTTGCTCGCGGAGACTATCGGTCCTATCCAGCTGCCCCAACCTCAGATTCGGCGGGGACATACTTTTATTTGAAAGAGCCAGCTGTAGTGCGTGGCGATCAGCTTAAGAGCGCAAGCCAGAGTTACGACCAGCGGACCAATGAGCCAATTATTCTGTTCACCTTCAACCAGGAAGGCGCGCGTGCATTCGCTCGGTTCACTTCTGAGAATGTCAATCGACCGTTCGCTATTGTCCTCGACAATCAAGTTCTTTCGGCACCGGTAGTCCGTGAGCCCATACTTGGCGGGTCAGGCCAGATATCGGGCGGGTTTACAGTGAAAGACGCAAACGATCTCGCGATTCAGTTGCGTTCAGGGGCGCTTCCGGCAGACTTGACTGTGGTTGAAGAGCGTTCTGTGGGGCCGTCGCTCGGCGCTGATAGCGTTGCGTCCGGACGCCTTGCCGGTATTGTTGGTGCCGTTGCGACTGTCATACTGACGATTTGGGTTTACGGAACTTTTGGCCTCTTCGCTGTCATCGGACTGATATTAAACGCGATGTTCATCGTCGCCCTAATGTCAGCAATCGGGTCTGTGCTGACTCTGCCGGGTATAGCAGGATTGGTTCTCACCATAGGTATGGCAGTTGATGCTAACGTTCTGATTTACGAACGTATTCGGGAAGAGCTTCGTGCTGGAAAAACAGCAATCGCGGCAATAGATTCGGGGTTCGGCCGCGCAATTGTTACAATTTTGGATAGTCAGCTGACAACATTAGCGGCTGCCATCATCATGTTTTGGCTTGGCTCGGGCCCAATCCGTGGTTTTGCCGTGACACTGTCCATTGGCATTTTTACTTCGATATTTACGGCGGTTACCGTGGTCCGACTGATGATCGCGATTTGGCTCCAGTTTGAGCGAAGAAAATCACGCAGCGTCGATGTACCGATATAGCTGAGAAATTGCAGACCATCGAAAATTGATTGGGAAAACGCGACCTGATTAATCCCTCAGCGGAGCCTCTAGAAACGGGTAGTACTAAAAGATGCTTATTCCAAACTTCAAAGGTCACCAGCTTTTTCGGCCGAGCTCCGAGCTCGCAATCATGCGATACGCGCGAATTTGCTTCGTGGCCTCAATGATTGCCGCTGCCGTATCGCTGGTCCTGTTCTTGACGGTTGGTTTGAACTATGGAGTTGATTTCAAAGGCGGTTCCATGATCGAAGTTCAGTCAAAGACTGGACCTGCGGATATTGGACAGTTGCGCAGCGCAGTCGGTAGGCTCGGGCTAGGAAGCGTGCAGATCCAGGCTTTTGGTTCAGAACGTGACGTTCTCATTCGGGTTGAACAACAAAAGGGAGGTGAAAAGTCTCAGCAAGCGGCTCTGGCAAAGGTCTTGGATGCGATAGGCTCTGGATACGAGCAGCGTCGAACCGAAGTAGTTGGGCCGGCTGTCTCTAGCGAGTTGCGCACGACCGGAGTGATCGCAGTTCTATGTTCAATCCTTGCAATCATACTTTATGTTTGGTTCCGCTTTGAGTGGCAATTTGCCGTTGGTGCCGTGGTCGCGCTCTCACACGATGTCTTGATTACGGTTGGCGTGTTTTCCGTGCTTCAGTTAGAATTTGATCTCTCAACGGTCGCAGCGCTCCTGACGATTCTTGGATATTCAGTCAACGATACGGTTGTGGTTTCGGACAGAATTCGGGAGAATCTAAGGAAGTATAAGAAAATGGAGATTACGGCACTACTGAACCGCTCCATCAACGAGACACTGTCTCGTACATTGATGACGAGCTTGACGACATTTGTGGTGCTACTGGCGCTCTACGTCCTTGGCGGGGAAGTCATCCGCAATTTCACCTTCGCAATGATGTTTGGTGTTATCATTGGTACTTATTCTTCTATATTCATCGCTGCGCCATTGTTGGCCTACTTAGGCGTAAAGCGGGACTGGTCTGGTGTTACACGGGGGGCACCGGCCACGGCTGGTTAGGCAGTGGAACAAGAAAAACTTGCGAAAATTGCGAGTGTGCTGTCGCGGACAAACGCGCGATATCCCGGACGGGCACCGATAGACTCATACGGGAACGGTGGCTTCAGATTTGCGCAGATGAGCCATAGGGGCTCCCTGTTGTGCCTCCCTTGCGGCGTGTTTGCATGGGACGTGGATGTTGATGCGCAAGTGAGCTTGGCACTCTTGGAACCCGTGTTGGCGCAGCTCCAGCCGCCGGCATTCCTCTTGTTTGGAACCGGCACGAGACAGGTGTTCCCGACGACAGATATTCGAGCCGCCTTTGTCGAGGCTGGCGTGGGCCTTGAAACAATGTCCACGGGAGCAGCGTGTCGAACGTATAATATACTACTGGGCGAAGGGCGACCCGTTGCAGCAGCCCTGGTCGCGGTGGCGTGAGTCCGGAAACGCCGCAAATGCGAGGGCAATTTGCTGATCCAAATGTGTGGCAGGAGATTAGCCGAACTGCGCATCGCCACTGCTATGACAGCTATCTTGCAGCAACGCTGGCACAGCGAAACCGAAGGCAGGATCTGATTGTTTTAGCCGCGTTTTCCGGCGAAATTCAACGCATTGTCCGCACAGTCGGCGAACCCGTGATTGCCGCTATTCGATTGCAATGGTGGCGTGAGGCGCTGGACCTTGCCCGTACAAGTCAAACCGGTCACAGGATGGCCGATGCACTTCGTGACATGATTGCGTGTAACAGATTGCCAACCGGACTATTCATCGGCCACATCGATGCACAAGAATTTGAACTCCAATCGCGGTTAGCTCCAACACTAGACGATCTCAAAGTGCTCTTCATGAAGCGGGATGGTGGGCTGTTTCAGCTCGCAGTGTTGCTCACGTGTCCAGATGGACCACCCATCAATGCCGATGTGATTTCACGGTCAGCCTACGTTTACGGTCTGGCGAGAACGTTGTGCGAGTTTTCTCGCCGCTGCCTTGGGCGGCAGCTCCTGCTGCCAGCAGATTTGACCGATGCTTATGGTCTCACGAACTCAGGCAATGTTGATCAGATGTGGCGGCAGGGGCGACAGCTGATAAACGCGGTCACTGACGATCTCGATGCAGAGTTGATTAGTCTGCGGGCAGACTGGCGAGGCCTGCCACCTTGCGTGCGGAGCGCGCTATTGCCGGTCGGCCTGGCACCACTTTATCTCGATGTCGCCAAACGCCAACTTAATGCCGCAAAACCGTCAGACATGATCCCAACAGAGTTAGCAAGAGCCTGGCGCCTGCTTTTGGTCTTCTGGAGCGGGCGACTGTAATTCTCGCGCAACTAGGCATCGGGTTCAGGCGATCGGTAGACGGGTTAGATTGTCATTCGGAAGGGGCTAATGGGCAATACGGCAGTTGGATTGCTCCTGGTGATGGCAATCGCGAATTTTATGGGGGGAAGCGCATATGCGTTCATCGAGCCTCAGATTTACTGGAGAGTTGAGAATCCGTTTCGGCTTTTTGCGGACCCAGCGGATTCGCGAAGGCACCGGGCCACATACGACGCGCTGAGCCCGCAGGAGCGGCGCCAGCCCATTCTCGCAGGGGAGCGGCACTTGGCTCGGCGACACTCTGACGGCTGGGCGGCGGCGCTGAGCGGTCCGGTTTGTTGGGACCATTCGATCAACAGATACCGTTGCCCCACAGGATCAGACGCATCTTATGTTCATCCGACATTTCATAGGGTGGAAGTGTGGTTGTCTGGGCAATCGGATCTGGATGCGGTTGTGTGCACTTGGCTAACTGCCCCACTCGGGCGAGACGTTCAACGTGGGGTAGCCCTGACCCAGCCTTGCGGGCGCAGGGTTGTTCTGCATGTACCTTATCCAGAGGGCGCCGATGTTTCCGTTGAAATCTCGGGCCAAACGAGCGCAACGGCTCGCATCCAAGTGCATGACGTCTTCATTGTTGGATTGGGCGATAGCTACGCGTCGGGCGAGGGTAATCCCGATGTACCGGTTCGGTTTTCACCTGAGCGCAGCGTGGACTATGGCTCTCCAGCGCAAGGGATATCGTTGGAGGGCTATCCTGCCCGGCATGGGCTATGGGACAAAGTGGGCGATGCTGATTTTATCGCGAAAGATGCAGTTTGGATGGATCGGGCTTGCCACCGATCGCTGTATTCTTATCAGCTGCGCGCGGCCTTGCAGTTGGCCATAGAAGATCCGCATAGGGCCGTAACCTTTTTAGGGTTCGCTTGCTCGGGTGCTGAGATCACGAAGGGACTCTTTTTGCGTTACCGCGGAAACGAGTGGGTCCCAAATCCGCCCGATGTATCACAGATTTCCGCTGTTGCACGTGCCCAGTGCGTGAGCGGCACTGCGGTCGAGAAGCCCTATCCAGAAGCCTATCATATGCGCGGCGAAGTTCCAGAACTCCGAGACATTCTGTCCTTGCACAAGTGTGATCGTGAATGGGCACGCAAAATAGATCTATTGCTAGTGTCGGTCGGTGGGAATGACATCGGATTTTCCCGGCTTGTCGCAAATGCGGTGCTCCGAGATAAGGCAATGCTGAAGCGTCTCGGAGGCTGGTTCGGTCAGGTCTTCACCAGTGAGGACACCGAGCGCCCACTTGTGAACATTGACGCCCGGTTCAAAGCTCTCAACCGAGCACTTCACAACGTCTTGCATGTCCCCTGGACAGAAAGTGACAGGATCATACTCACAGCATATCCGCCGTTGGCATTGCTCGAAGACGGTCGCACACCATGCCCCAACGGGAGGGCGGGAATGGACGTGCTGCCCGCATTCGTTCTTGATTCACGCCGTGCATTGGCGGGTGAAGTTGTTTCCCAGAGACTGTTTGAGGCGATGCAGCGCCATGCTCGGGAACGAGGATGGTCATTTGCCACATCGCATCGCGAGACATTTCTCGGGCATGGCATTTGCGCCGGCTACAGAGATGTTGCCGTTTCGAGGGCAGATTATTTACGTCTGCCGCGCAAGCTCCACGGCTACTGGGACCCCTACAATCCTGCGGGCTTTAAGGCCTACGTCTCGAGGAAGCGATGGTTTCGTACGCCAAACGACGCCTTTATGACGGGTAATTTTCATGTGACTAGCAGGCTGCTCAGGACAGTCCTGGAGACCAACCGGCTGAAATGGATGCAGTTACTCCTTGCCGCCACTTATTCTGGTGCATTTCATCCGTCTGCCGAGGGGCATGCGGCGATCGCAGATGCTGTCGCGGATCGTGCTCGGAAAGTTCTTGAACGCTATGGTGGTGCGAAGCGACAGATGACGCTATCGCGGTGAGTCTTCCTGTTGCCACCGCGCGAAGGAAATTCAGCGCGAGGCCACGTAGTGGTCCAAAACGGAGTCCGGCGACGGACGTCCTTTGGAACGGGACTACCATGTCAAAGTTCAAGCCAGGCAATGGGCCGAACTGAAACGACATAATGCTGCACCTATTGGCCGTCGGTGCTTTGCAACCAGGCAGACCAATCACTCAAAGCTCGGGCCGCTTGAAGAGTTTTTTTTGCCCGACTTCGCTGTTTTCCGCGCAGACGTCGGCCGTCAGCGTTGCGGGCCGGAGCAACTGCCGGTTGAAATAGGCCAAAGTTAATATTCATTGGTTGGAATGAGCGCGGACCAGCTGACGTCTCATCACTGAGATGGCCACCCGTTATGTGCCCCAATAGCGCGCCATGTGCGCTTGTCGGCGGAGGCAAATTGGGGATACCCCCATGTACCTCGTCCGCCAAGAATCGCCCTGCAAGAAGACCGCAAGCTGCGCTCTCGACGTAGCCTTCCACACCCGTGATCTGGCCGGCGAAACGTACGTGCGGCATCGCTCGTAATCTCAGGGTTGCATCGAGTAGTTTGGGTGAATTCAAGAACGTATTGCGATGCAAACCACCCAGGCGAGCGAATTCGGCGTGTTCAAGTGCGGGAATGGTTCGAAATATTCTTACTTGCTCACTATGTCTGAGCTTTGTCTGGAAGCCGACCATATTCCAGAGGGTGCCGAGTTTATTGTCCTGACGCAGTTGAGCTACAGCATAAGGTTTTTCGGTTCCAGGATGCGGATTGGTGAGGCCGATCGGCTTCATCGGCCCAAATCGCAGAGTCTCGCGCCCGCGTTCGGCCATCACCTCGATTGGCAGGCAGCCGTCAAAATAGGGTGTGTTTTTCTCCCACTCTCTGAAAGACATTGTCTCTGCAGTCAGTAGGGCATCGAGAAACTGATTGTACTGGAGCTCGTTCATCGGACAGTTCAGGTAGTCGGCGCCAGTTCCGCCGGGCCCGGCCTTGTCATAACGAGACTGCATCCACGCGATCGAGCGATCGATTGTCTCAGAATAGACAATTGGCGCGATCGCATCAAAAAAGGCAAGTTCATCTTCCCCAGTTTGCCTCTGAATGGCCTGGCTCAATGAGGGGGATGTCAACGGACCTGTCGCGATAATGGCACCACCCAAGGACTGTGGTGGAAGAGACGCAATCTCACCACGCTCTATGCTGATCAATGGGTGCCGGGCCAATCGATTGGAGACTTCTTGCGAAAAGCCGGTGCGATCCACGGCGAGCGCGCTGCCGGCCGGTAATCGGTGATTGTCGCCGGCCGCCATGATTAAAGAGTCGGCGCGACGCATCTCCTCATGAAGAACGCCAACAGCATTCGTCTCCGCGTCGTCGGAGCGAAAGGAATTCGAACAAACCAACTCTGCACAAGCGTCACTCTCGTGTACCGCGGTTCCCCGCAGTGGTCGCATTTCGTGCAAAACAACTGGGACACCTGCTTGTCCCAGTTGCCAGGCAGCTTCTGAGCCAGCCAGACCGGCTCCGACGACATGGACAACTTTGATTGGTTCCGCGGTTGACTTCGCCATTGTGAACCTTGGTGCTACTTGAGAATCCGCGTCGACGTCTGATATGAGCGACGATTGCGATGGTTGTGGCTATTTCGGTGAATGTTGTGACGCATCCGATGGCTTTGTCGATTGTGCTGACTGTCTCGTCAATGTGTGACGGCTGCGTCATTGGCGCCGAAAAAGACGACGCACCTTCTCATTTCAGAGCTCCGTGATAAGACGATAGGGCGTCATCCGTTGTAGCCCCGTGTTGTAAGCTTGGAGTAGTCCAATGTCGATTGTCCGTCACGAACCTTCTGCGATTTTCAATAAAGTCGTTGAAGCAAACGGCTTTGTTTTCACGTCAGGCATCGTCGCTGATGACCTTTCTCAGGATGCCAAGGGACAGACCAAACAGATATTGGTGGAGATCGAACGGCTCCTAACGGTCTGCGGTACGAAAAAATCCAACATCGTGTCGGCCATGATCTGGTTGACCGACATTCGCAACCGCGATGGTATGAATGAGGAGTGGATTGCCTGGACTGGCGGTGAGAACCTTCCTACACGCGCCTGTGTCGAGGCGCGCCTTGCAACACCTGACATGTTGGTAGAGATTGCTGTGACGGCAACCAAATAGACAAGTTTGCCATGCTCGACTGGCAAGGTTCTACGTCATGATGGCCAACGCAAGCCGGATCCAGGCGCAGCGAGATAGTTTCTTGCATTTTCAAACTATCCCGACGCGCTGGATGGATAACGATGTTTATGGTCACGTCAATAATGTCGTCTACTATTCGTATTTTGATACTCTCATCAATCGCTATTTGATTGATCACGGTGGGCTGGATTTCCGCGATGGTTCGGTCATTGGGATCGCTGTGGAAACGACCTGCCGCTTCAATAGGGCTTTCGCCTATCCAGAAGCTGTAGAGGCCGGCTTGCGCGTTGGCCGGCTTGGGCGCTCATCAGTTCGCTACGAGATTGGATTGTTTGGTCAGGGCGAGAGTGAAGCTCGGGCTGAGGGGCATTTTGTGCATGTTTTTGTTGATCGTCGGTCGATGCGCCCTGTGCCAATTCCCGAAACTATGCGTTCGGCCCTGGCGCAGGTGCAACTCGCGCTGGATTGAGCAAGAGATCCGACGACGATGTTTGTGCTGACATGTCCGCCAGTTTCGCGTGCCATCCCCATGGTCGTCCCTTGCTTCCAACGTGCCTTGGCCAACAATGCATTTGCCAGGCGATCATGCATTGCGGCGAGCGTGCGGAGTCCGAGAGATGATTCGACACTCGCGTGGTCAATCCGTGCTTGTGTGATCAATCTCCGGGCGAGATGTTGAGTCGTTCCCCGCTGTTGTTTCAAATCTGCAAAATGGAGAATTTGAATTTCTTTGGCGAGACAGGAACAACTTTGTTGACCCGTGTTATTTTCGCTGCATCAGTGTCGCATTCCTGCAACCGCTCGGTAAATATTGCGACCAACAGGCTGTACAGTACACCCATTGGTAACCAAATCAGGATATGAGTCATGTGACCTTAATTTGATGGAGGGGGGGAGGTATGCGGTCCTTGACCTTGATTTTGATGGCTGCCGTCGTTGTGTCGTCTTGGACAGGAGCAACGGCTTGGGCAGATGATACGGGTTTCATCAACATCCACACATTGCGACGAGAGGGCCGTGTCTATTGTGCGGTCGGCCATTTCCACACTGGTTCGGGTAAGGTGCAGAAATCCAAAAAGCGAGCCATTCGCTCGGCAGCTCGTGATTGGAGCAGCTTTACGGCTTGGGAATATGGTACCGACTGGGCCAAGTGGCGCAACGCGCGTAGCAAAGAAATCAATTGTAGTGGCCCGCGCGGCGAGGTCAGCTGCACTGTTTCGGCACGTCCCTGCAAGCCATACCGTCGACGCCGAGGCTAGGCCTCGGACGACAAATCGCATGAATGGCGGGATCTATGCGGGGCCCGCCAGTGGTTTGCCGTTGGGAATTTCGAACGGACGCATGGCTCTTCTTTGCAAATGAATTGGCTCGCGGCCAGGAGACAATCTCCACTGAGAGACTTCGGTTTTATTGTGGGGGTGAAATGATGGCCACGCCTGGCGTCGGGCTACGAAATCATGCAGTTTGGCAGCTCTAGGGCCACGCAGCTCTAGGGCCACGCAGCTCTAGGGCCAAGCAGCTCAGGGGCCAAGCAGCTCAGGGGCCAAGCAGCTCTGGGGGTATGCAGTTCAGTAGGATGAGCAGTTAGGACATACAGCAAGGCGCTTGCAACTCTTCCAAGCGAACAAGATGTGAAAAATGCACCCAGCATTGCGTTGATCGTAGCGGCCGCCGAGAACGGTGTCATAGGACGGGACGGAGCCATGCCATGGCACCTGTCCCAAGACCTCAAATGTTTCCGTCGTCTGACTATGGGCAAGCCTGTCATTATGGGGCGCAAGACGTTCCAATCTATCGGCAAGCCGCTCGACGGCCGAACCAATATTGTCGTCTCCCGAAATTCTTCTCCGATTCATCAGAACGTGACGATGTGCGCCTCATTGGCTGACGCCATTGCCGTGGCAAGGCAAACTGCGGTCGGGGTCGGGGTCGATGAGATCATGGTTATCGGTGGTTCACAGATCTATCGAGCCGCACTCCCGTTGGCTGACAGAATTTATATGACCCGTGTTCATTCGGCCCCCGATGGCGATACTTGGTTTGCTGATCCAGATCCAGGCATTTGGTACGAGCGCTCGCGAGAACGTCTCCCCAAAGCCTGCGGCGATGAGTATGAAGCGACTTTGATCACCCTTGAACGCTCTGATGCTCAGGTAGCAAAAATGTCGTCAACGGGTTGAACATGGCAACCAGCTTACCACGTATTGCCCACGGAATTGCGCAACTATAGCCACTGGCCTATAAGCGATGCCGAGTTCTTCGGATTTCCCGTTGATGAGCTGAGTAAGACGACATCCAACCGCTAAGAGCAGTGCGTTGGTGCGACGGGGCCGCGGGTATGGCACGCACGGCTGAGTATGGAAGGCAACTAAATGTCGTGGAATAACGAGACAGGTGGTGGCGGCTGGAAAAGCGGTGGCAATGGAGGTGGCCCTTGGGGGCAGGGCCCCGGGGGGCAAGGGCCTGGCGGTGGCGGGCAAAATCAACCCGATCTAGAAGAGATACTGAAGCGCAGTCAGGACAAGCTCAAGCGCGTGATGCC
>JBPCWA010000252.1:0-4299 GCA_051009975.1 Hyphomicrobiaceae bacterium | reverse complement strand
AAAGTTGCGATCAAAATCTGGTCCGCCGTCATTGGTATCATTCGGGCATTCATTTCACTTCTCGGTGCGTTTGTGGCAATTCTACCGTACGTCGTCGTGGCCGGTGCAATTGCCTTTGCCGGCAGCTATGTGATCAATGAGATCAACTTCTAGATTGTGCTCAGGGAAGGTTGGGAACGCCCTTGGGCATCCTCGATCCTATCAGACATAAAGGAACATACTAAAACCTACCGAAACGAATTTCGACAGTCTCTACTGCCGGCAGCACGGGGCCATGTTGTCGCCGCTGCAAATTTTGAAGAACACCTTAGAAGAACACCTAAAAAGAAAACCGCAAAGAAAACCTACCATGCCAATCGACACGCAAGACCAAAGCTATTTACCAACCAGTTTGGGAACACATGACATTCCACCAGAACGATTGAAGCCGATTCAAGTTTATGTTGAAAGACTCAGTCAAACAGCGCTCGCCGTGTCGGACTCGCTGCCGTTTTCGGCTGACGTCTCAGACTTCCTGCGTGCATTAAACGACAATGCGGAGCAGTAACGTGGACTGCTCTGACTATTCGCTCAATTCACTGGCTGGAGCAATAAGATCTCGAAAGATCAGTTCCGTCGAAGCAGTTAAATCAACACTGCAGCGTCTCGAACGCACGCATGAACGTTGCAACGCCGTTATTGCATTTGAGACCGAGGAGGCACTTGCCGCCGCCGAGGCCGCTGATCAGACTATCGCCCGCGGCGACGCGCTTCCACCGCTCCATGGCGTACCGCTTGCCCACAAAGACATGTTTGATCGCCAAGGCAAGATCGCGAGCTGGGGTGGCAACATTCGCCCGAGTTCTCCCGCAACTCAGGATGCCACTGTAATCGCCCGACTCAAGGCGGCTGGTGCAATTCAAGTGGCTGCACTTCATCTGACAGAATTTGCGTACGGTCCAATCGGTCATAACTATGTTTTAGGGCATGCTCGAAACCCTTGGAATCCGCAACACGTAAGTGGCGGTTCGTCCTCCGGAACAGCGATGTCAATAGCAACTGGCGCTATCCCGGCGGGACTTGGGTCAGATACGGCAGGTTCGCTGCGCTTGCCCGCTTCGGCTTGCGGTATTACGTCACTAAAGCCGACTTGGTCGCTCATCAGCCCTGCAGGCGCGATGCCATTGTCGCCTTCACTCGATGCAGTTGGACCGATGGCGCGCGATGTTGAAGATCTCGCTTTGATGATGAACATCATGGCCGGCCGCGACTCGAGATTCGGATTTTCACATCATCGACAGCTTCCAGACTACGTTGCCAGTTCGATGTCGAAGGTCTCCGGACTTCGATTAGGGATCGATGAGAAATTGATCGGCGAAGCGGATGACAGTGTTCAAGCACGTTTGGATAGCGCTCTTACACAGTTGCTTGACGCCGGCTGCCGAAGAGTCTCTGTCAGCATCAGCAATTGGACGACGCTGGATCATCTGGCACAGATAGTGCAGCTATCGGAGGCTGCCACGGCTCACGCTCCATTTCTCCGTAACCGTTCTGCAGACTATGGCCCGCAAGTGCGCAGCCGAGTGGAATTCGGACACTTTGTATCGGCCCATGATTTCCAAACGGCGTTGCGCGCGCGCGGTAAGATGTTGCAGGCATTCATTGACGACATTTACAGCAAATGTGACATCGTGGTCCTGCCCAATTTTGCCGGCCCAATACCGACAATATCGGAGTTGGATGTCGGTGGCGGACCGCAACTTGTTTCGGCCTTGACCAAGGTCATGAAGTTCTCGCGCCCCCTTAACTACCTTGGTCTACCTGCACTGACGCTGCCCTATCCCAAACTTGAAGAAGCCCTGCCAAACGGCTTCCAATTGATGGGACGGCCGTTTTCCGAGTGCCTCCTCTTGAGCGTTGGGCGTGCCTACCAAAAACGCGTACCGGTGGAGCTAGCCCCGCTTGACTAGAGATTTGCGCAGGTTACGAATTCCCTGCGCGACGCGCAAAGAAAGCATCAATGATCGCCTGGGGCTCACCTCGCGCAAATGCTTCTTGCTGACCGAGAACACCGGCTCGGAAAGCCTCATCGAAATCGCGCATCGCGATCTCTCGAAATCTTGCCTTTGTACGCAACCAAGCTGTTCGTGGCTTGGCCGCGAACGACTTCGCAACCTCTACAGACTTGGATAAAAGTTCTGTCGGCGGCACAACACAATTGACGAGCTTGAGATCGACTGCCTCTTCAACGCCCATCAATCGTCCCGTCATTGATAAATCCTGGACCATCGACCAACCCAGATGCAGGCTCATCCAGTGAGCTCCCATTATACTGGGAATACCGGCATTAATTTCTGGCTGACCCAAGCGCGCTTTCGGTTGAGCAACGCGTTGATCCGAAACCAGCGCAATTTGGAATCCCGCACCCGCTGCCACGCCGTTGATTGCTGCAATGACAGGCTTGGAAGTTGCCAAAATTTGACAATAGATGTTGCAAACCCCGCCAAACCAAGCCTCAACTTCATCAACTTTTATTTTGCGCGCTTCGCGCAGATCAACCCCCGCGCAGAACGCCTTGTTTCCTGCTCCTGTTATGACAATAGCATCGACCTCTTTGTTTTTGTCCAACGACGTCAGTCCGTCGGCAAGAACTTGTGCAAGTTCGCGCGAAACGGCGTTAAGCGCGGGTTCGCGATTCAGGGTGACGATGGCGATCCGACTTGTAATGTGTATTTTGACGCTTTCGTTCATAGGAACGCTCTCCAGGAGACCCTCAAAGTTGATTAGAAATGGTTATTGAAAGCGGTCATAGGCGATCGTACGCCGAACCGAAGAAGAGCAACGCAACCACAGCAATAGCGTTGCCAAGTGCGATGAGCACGAATGGCAGCAGGTAGCCACCTGTCAGCTCGATCAAAACCCAGAACAGCGACGGCGCCGCCATCCAACCCAGTGACAAGACAGAGAAGGCTCGCCCGTTCATTTCCGCCAGGCGATTCGGCGCGACTCGGAAGCTCATTGCGGTCGTGAATACCGCATTCCAAGCTTGCCCGGCGATACCTGTCAACATGGCAAGAAGGGTCAACTGCCAATACGGAGTCGCAGATGAAATGTGCAGTAGAGCAATGATCGAAGCGATAGTTACGACGCAAATCGCGGCCAGGACGTGCATTGGCTGGCCTGTCACATCACAGATCCAGCCAAACAAAGGACGCCCAGTCAAGCCTGCAATCTGCTGGTTCGATACAAAGATACCGGCCGCAATGGCACTTAGACCAACCACCTCCAAGAGGTATAGATACGAAAAAATGATGATCGCCATCTGCGAGATAGCGAATAGTATGCCGACGCCCCAAAGTAAGCGCAATTGACTGGGCACATGCAAGTACTCCATCGCCGTCCTGGCGATGTCAGCAAGTCCGATGCGACCAGCCGGCCTCAATTCATGTGGTTCGCGCTGTATCTGGAACAGTGGTCTTGCCATAAAGACGGCCACCGCCCCCATTGCCAACAGCACCGCCGTCGAGATCACGCCGGCCTGCCAACCCGCCATCAGCATGAAAGGTGGCAGGACCCTCCCGGCAACGGCCGCGGCGAAAGGCTGTGCCGACTGGCGCAGTGCGAGAAAAAATCCTCGACGCGCGATTGGAGTGGCCTGCGTGACCATGGTCATTCCGACTGGCCCCTGCGGACCGTAGCCAAGTCCGAATGCGAATGATGCCACCATCATCGCCCACCAACTTCCAGCCAAGCAAACGAGGTAGACGGTTGCCATAAAGGCCATTGCTGCAGCAAGCGTCGCAGCGCTTCCCACCATTCGAACGAGAGTTCCACTAAGCGGGCTTGAAAGCGCTGTTCCGATAAAGAAAAATGTCAGTCCCAGACCGAAATCTCTGTCGTTTAAGCCAGTCTCGGCAGCCAATAACGGCGCAAGCAGACTGAGAGTGATAAATCCGAAGCCAGTGATCCATTGGGCGGCAAATGCCGCCGCCAACACTGAGATTGGTCCGTATTTCGGGACGTCGCCACCCTGAGGGTTGGTCAGTGTCATCGGCCAACGAAGTTGGGAACGCGGCGGCCCGCCATTGCCTTAACGCCTTCGCGGAAATCTTCCGTTCGACGTAACCACATTTGCTCCTTTAGCTCGTGGTCTGTAGCAGCACGCACCCTATCTGCAAGGTCGCGCCGCATCGTCTGTCGCGTTGCAATCAATGCAAGCGGCGCGTTCTCAGAGATCTCTTGTGCGAGTTCAACAGCCTTTTCTCGCACATCGGGGAGCGCAACAAACTCATCCAACAGTCCGATTCTGTAGGCTTCTTC
>JBPCWA010000251.1:0-2500 GCA_051009975.1 Hyphomicrobiaceae bacterium | reverse complement strand
ATGACCTGAAGCCAGTATCCGCAGGCCGCGCCACCACCGGTCGCTGTTATGCGGGATATCTTTGCGCCCGCGTCCTCTAAGACCGTAAGATTATCCCGGAAAGCAAATGCGACGCCTTCTAGGATTGCTTGGGTCATCGCGACTCGATCCATGGTGCGTTCAACACCCAAAAGTGCAGCACGCACATTCGCATCGTTGTGCGGCGTGCGTTCGCCGGCAAAATAGGGCAGGACCACGGCGCGAGCAGGTGGTTTAAGTGTCTGACCCAATTCTTCGGTCAGCGATCGCGAACTGGTAGTCGTGAGTTCAGACAACCAATTCAAAGCGTCGGTCGCAGATAAGATGACTCCCATTTGGTGCCAATAATCGGGAAGTGCATGACAAAAGGTGTGGATGGCGGTTTCGGGTTTTGGACGAAACCGATCAGCGGCAACAAATAACACGCCGGACGTACCAAGAGAAACAAAGGCTGTATTGGACCTTACAACTCCAAGCGCGACTGCGGTGGCCGCGTTGTCCCCGCCTCCGCCAGCAACTGGTATCGACCTCTTTACCCCCCACCGTTGGGTCAACTCGCGTCGCAGCTGTCCCGATGGATCCGTACCTTCGACCAACGCGGGCATGTGTTCCAATGCGATATTGGTTGCGCCCAAAAGCTCCGGTGACCAACAACGATTTGCCACGTCGAGCCAACTAGTGCCCGACGCGTCTGACATTTCCGAAACACTGTCCCCAGTGAGCCAAAGTCTCAAGTAATCCTTTGGGAGAAGTATTTTTCCAATTTGGCTGAAGGTCGCGGGTTCATTTGCTTCTGTCCACATGATCTTGGGTGCCGTAAAGCCAGGAAAGACAATGTTGCCAGATATTGCTTGGAAACGCGGGTCAGAATTGAGCTTGGCCGCTTCCTCGTGTGATCGGGTGTCGTTCCATAGAATGGCGGGACGCAGCGGTTTGAGAGAGCTGTCGAGCAATACGGCTCCGTGCATTTGACCCGACAGTCCAATGCCTCTGAGAGCTGAAAACGCACAAGGACACTGTGCCGTGAGCTTATCCAATGCTCTTTCACAAGCGTCGATCCATGCCTGTGGATTCTGCTCCGACCAGCCGAAATGCGATCGTTCCACCAATAGCGGTTCTGATGCGGAAGCCATTACCGCTCCCTCTTCAGACACTAGGAGCACCTTGAGGCCGGATGTTCCAAGATCAATTCCCAGATACACGATATCTCTCCGACCAATTGACGGGACATGGGGGCTCAGGAGCGGGGAGCAAATGGCAAGCGAGGCTTAGTACCAGAAACCAGAGAAATGATAGCGGGGAGGCTTAAGTACAGGCATGAGTACGGTAGGGAGTGCGACAGGCGTTTCGTCGATTGGGAGATCGTCAGTTGGTTGGGCCTGCAACTCCATAAGTCGCGCAATCCGGTCTTCCGGTTTCGGGTGGGTTCGTAAGATTGAAGGATCTGGTGTTCTTCCGCCGGGAAGGAAAATACTCTCCCAAACGCCGCCTTGTCTTGTGTGAAGTGTGTGGAGTGCCGACGCCAATCCAATCGGATCTCCTGTAAGATGCGCCGCGCCAAGATCGGCGTCGTACTCTCTGGATCGGGAAAGAGCCAGCTGCAAGTAAGTTCCAATCGCAGGTGCCATCATCAATACGATCGCGGCGACGACCATGCTCCCGCCTTGCCAGAACCCGAACAGCATTAGAACGAGGCCTATTGACTGCATGGCGTTGGTCAGGCGTCCAACCATATCAGCAAGCCCCATAACTCTCAGATCCTCGTTAGAAATGTGACTGATTTCGTGCGCAAGAACGCCCGTTAGCTGGCGCAGGTTGAGTGCACGTAGGAGGCCATCGGTTACGGTGATTGCCGATTCTGTCGGGCTCCCGACCGCAAATGCGTTCATGTTGGAGCTAGCGACGTAATAAAGACGAGGTGTGCTTGGCAGATCTGCACGTTTGGCAAGAACTACAAGAATGCGGAAGAGTTGCGGGGCCTGTTCTGGAACGATTGGCCTCGCGTTAAACAGCCTCAGTACCATGGCCGGGCTTACACGCGGCGATAGGATCGACAAAAAAACAGCTACCGTGACCGCGACAATAGCGCCGTTGCGGCCGAAAAGGGCCCAGCCGCACACACCGAGCAGAACGGCCATACCACCTACGATGAGCCACGTGTTTAGCGCGTTCCGCCACTTTGCGCGCCGGTGAATGATAGGGTTGATTGCAGATGCGTCTGCCAATGTACTGTGTGTGTTGCGGTGATAATACTCTATCATTTGTTTTAGGAGGAGAACTCCGGGTTCTGCCCGGGAGCAGGTGAGTAACCGAAATCGCCTCGTTGCAGGATGTTTTCGCGTCCCCCGTGTTTTTCTATAGAGGCCATCTGATCTGTGCGAGCGCGCTGATCGACCTCTTCCGGATTACAGATTGCGCGAAGTTTTGTGGTCAATTGGTCCATTACGCCTGCGTGGCTGGCAGATTGGGCAAGATCTTGTGT
>JBPCWA010000250.1:0-7890 GCA_051009975.1 Hyphomicrobiaceae bacterium | reverse complement strand
GCTGCGGCATGCTTTTGGGGCACAATTGGGTGTAGGGTAACCAGTAGGCTTGAATCTCAAAAGACATAATTCCTGGACGGTGCTTGCAAGACGGTTCACTTCCGCGTGGATCGTTGCATTGGTATTGCCTGTACTGGTTCTTGTCTACGCAGTGCTCAATAGCACGAGTGTCGCCGCCGATGCCAAACCGCCCAGTTCTCGTGTGCAGATTGGAACATCGGTTGATAGCTTGCCAGAGCAGGTAGCCGAAATGCGGGAGATGATCCTTGGCGCGGCCTACTCTGGTAACATCGATAATCTCTCCGTCGCGATTCAATGGAACGAACTTCAGCCGGAATTCGGAAGCGTTAACGCCGATGACCCGATTGATTCCTTTAAGAAACTGTCGATTGATGGGGCGGGACGTGAAATTCTGGCAATCCTAATAGATCTCCTGGAGAATGCTTACGCTGTCACGCGGCAGGGTGCGGATATCGAAAACAACAAAGTGTATGTGTGGCCAGCATTTGCAGAAATGGATTTGAGCCACCTGAGTGCGCCGCAGGAAACCGCTCTATTGCAAATCGTGCCTCGCGATACTTTTGCAAGCATGAGGGCGAGTGGTAAATACTCATATTGGCGCGTCGCGATTGGCGCCGATGGAACGTGGCACGAGTTTTCCCGCCAGTCTGCTCAGTGAAGCAGAAAAATCACCCGCAAATCGCGGTCTCAGAGACAATCCGAAGTTCTAGCTGACCGCAATAGCTCCAATCGCCATACTAACAGCGGCGAGCGTTGGATCAACGACAGGGATGTCGAGTGCGTCTTCAAGAGGTTCACGATGGCGGGCCATACCGGCGCAGCCCATAACGATGACATCTGCGCCGTCATGATCTCTGAGTTCTTGACCAACTTCAATCATTTTTCTTAGCGACTGCTCTGCGCTCGTCGTGTCTGCAACCGTCATGTTGAGAGGGCGTTCTCCAGCAATGCGATTCATCACGCCCATTTGGCGCACATAACGTAGGTGGCGGCGAATAGACTTTTGAGCAATAGCAAGTACGCCGACTGATTCTCCTCGCGTTAGCGCGGTCAGAATGCCGCATTCGGCAATGCCGAACACCGGGCGTGCGGTGCCCTCTCGGCAGACGTGGAGGCCGGGGTCGGAGTAACAAGCAAGAACGAAGGCTGCGCTTTCATTGTCTCCTTCCACCAAATGCCGCAACGGAATGGTGACGGCGTCAGCGTCGGCTTGACTTTCAATGCCAAATGGCCCGGCGGACAACGTAGTGCATTTGATATGGGGCCCGCCGGAAAAGCGCAATGGTTCCAGCGCACTGCTGAGGCCGTCTGTAACAGCTTGGTTCGAATTAGGGTTGACCACGAGAATTTGCTTTTGCATGCGCTTGCCTCAGCTTGCAGACTGGGGAAGTTTAGGGTGGATTGCCAATCGATGAAACGCTGTTATGGCTTTCGTGTCTATACATCCATGAATAGTGCTGTCGACGCATTACACAAATGCAAATGCGGGGAGGCGAAATGAGTGCGTACGATTTAGTAGTTCGGGGCGGGACAGTCGCGACGGCGACGGACACGATGCGTGCTGACATTGGCATTGTGGGCGAATCGATAGCAGCTATCGGCATCGATTTGGATCGCGGTGTCGATGAAATTGACGCGTCTGGATTGCTTGTTCTACCGGGCGGCGTTGACACGCACGCACACATAGAACAGCTCGGGTCGAATGGCGTAATGAATGCTGACACATTTGAGTCTGCAACAAAAGCGGCCGCATTGGGCGGCACAACATCGGTCATTTCATTCGCGTGCCAACATCGAGGGCAAAGTCTGAAGCAGGTTGCCGCAGATTATGACATTTTGGCTAAACAAGGTGCTGTCATCGACTATGGTTTCCATCTTCTGATAACGGATCCCACGCCATCAGTGCTTCACGATGAGCTGCCGGAACTGGTTAGGGCCGGGAATGCGTCGATCAAAGTTTTTATGACTTACGATCGGATGAATATCGGGGACGAGGCACTGCTTGATGTTTTGGAGAAGGCTCGTGAATTGAAGGCACTAGTTGCTGTTCATGCCGAAAATCATGGTATGATCAAATGGATGGGTAAGCGACTGATCGAGCGCGGTTATACTGACGCCAAATTTCATTCAATTTACCATCCAAGGGCATCAGAGCCCGAGGCTTTCCAACGGCTCATAGCGTGTGCGGAGCTCGTCGATCAGCCGATTATTATCTATCACGTAGCGACTGCTGAAGGAGCGGCTGTCATCCGCGCCGCGCGCGGCCGGGGCGTGAAGGTATTTGCAGAGACGTGCACACACTATCTCTTCTTGACCGCCAGAGATATAGATAAACCGGGCAATGAAGGGGTGAAGTGGGTTTGTAGTCCACCGCTGCGGTCAACCCATGATCACGAGGCGTTATGGCAGGCGCTCGAGCTCGGTGATTTGCAGATTGTGTCATCTGACCATGCACCATCATCGTTTGATGAAAATGGTAAACTTATGGCTGGTCAAAATCCAAGTTTCAACGACGTTCCCAATGGTATGCCAGGACTTGAGACTCGCCTACCAATGTTGTTCGACGCGATGGTGAGTAAAGGACGATACGGCCTCAATGCTTTTGTGAAGTGGACCTCCACTGAGCCTGCGCGTATTTATGGTTTGGCCCCGCGCAAGGGAACCATTGCAATTGGCGCGGATGCCGATATCGTAATCTGGGATCCAAATAAATCGATCACGCTTTCCGACGACACTGTTCACGATCTTACCGGCTACACGCCATTTGCCGGACGCACCGTGAAAGGTTGGCCCACCACCGTTCTGCGGCGTGGTCAGGTTGTTGTGCAGCAAGGAGCCTGTTTAGCGGAGCCCGGCTCTGGCGTGTTTCTGCCACGGGAGGGTGGAGCGGCGGCAGAGCCAATGGGACGTCTTTCTCCTGAGTTTGACCCGAGTACGAATTTCGGCGCCAAACTCTACGGAAGATGATCAATTCTCAAGGGCGAATTGGGCGCGTGTGAGGAAGTGGCGTGGAACTTTGGATTCCGATTACCATATTCGCCGCTTTCCTGCAGAACTTGCGGTCTTCTTTGCAGAAGTATCTTAAGGGCCGCCTGACGACGCTTGGAGCCACGTTTTCGCGCTTCGCCTTTGCTGCGCCGCTGGCTTGTCTTTACGTAGCAGGCTTGGCTGGTCTTGCCGGACTGAGCCTGCCAAGCCCAACTGCGGCCTTTGCTGTCTATGGCTTGGTGGGCGCAGTCGCCCAGATTCTTGGAACAGCAACTCTCGTTTACATCTTTTCGTTTCGCAATTTTGCCGTTGGGACAACGCTGTCCAAAACGGAGACGGTGCAAACGGCCCTGTTCGGTTTTATCGTGCTTGATGAGACTATAAGTCGAACGGGTTCGTTGGCCATTCTACTCAGTTTGGTGGGAGTAATGATGATTTCGGTCAGTCGCAGCTCGATGACCGCGCGCGATCTGATGTCCAGTTTATTAGATCGAACCGCTCTGATCGGAGTTGCTTCAGGAGCATTCTTCGGGATATCTGCTGTCGCTTATCGCGCCGCATCCTTGAGCTTGGATGGCGGCGATTTTATCATGCGAGCAGCCTTTACACTCGCCTTTGTTACGATTTTTCAAACTGTTGTAATGTCAGCCTACATGCGTATTACCGAACCCGGTCAAATTCGTAAAGTACTATCCTGTTGGAAGGTTTCTGGTTGGGTGGGCTTCGTTGGATGGCTTGGCTCGGTCTGCTGGATTACTGCGATGACGTTGCAGAATGCGGCGTACGTGCGCGCTCTGGGTCAAATCGAGTTGCTGTTTACCCTTGCCGTGTCTTACTTTTTCTTCCGCGAGCGCAGTTCGATGTGGGAACTCTCTGGCATCACACTGGTAACAGTAGGAATTTTGGCTTTGGTTCTATGGAATTAGAGGACGGATATATACGACGATGAATTGCATTCAGTAGCATTCGGTGCTCGAGCAAACTGTCGGTCCCGGCTCTGTCCGGTGCAGGCTCTATGCGATACGGGCTCTGTCTGGCAGGGGGGCTGTCTGGCAGGGGAGCTGTCTGTCAGTGGCTCTGTCTCGTACGGGCGGAAGAATCAGCATTGCTCTCCCTGCAAGCAGTTACGCGCATCTCGTCAATTGTTGTGCTCGCTACACCGAGATATAGACACTGACGCCACCCAGACCTGAAATTTGACCTTTGATGTGCTGACCCTTGCTGACCCAATGGACTCCAGAAAGAGCCCCTGTTGTGACAAGATGCCCTTTTTTGACGCCGCCACAATGATCGCCGACAGACCGGCAAAAACCTTGCAAAATCGCGAATGCCCCGTCCGCAACGTGACCCTTGCCCGACGAGAGAACCACCTGACCAACTTCTAGTCGGTGATCGGGATCGACAAGATTGAGGGAGGACCAGTCAGATGAGGGAGCGCCGGTGACAAGCCCGCCGTTCCATTGATTGTCCGCCAATTTGGCAAGCTCGGAGCAGCTTTCGTAACTGGCGAGGCGGGAATCAACAATTTCAATTGCCGGAACGGCTACGACTGAGCGACGTAGTTTGGGTTCGAATTCGGGGTCGCAGACGGAAGGCGGTGTTGCGATAAAGCGAAAGGCGACCTCTAGCTCTACACCTGACACAAAAAGCTCATTGCCCCCAAACTTTGCTCCGGAAGGTCGGATGCGATCGCGCAGGATAGGCGCAAAAATATAATTGCCGTCGCTTGTTTTGCTTGTTTTAAATCCGCCCGCGGGCCCCATTGCCTCTACGACGCCACGTTGAACGGCATAGGCGTCTAGGACACTATTTGGATTAGTATCGATGTCGGTATTTGGCACGGGGCTATTGGTTTTATATGCGGCCAGCAACCCACTGACTGCAGCGGCTGGGTTGAAAGCTGACGTCACGTTGTGCCCTCCATTTCGCTCAGAGCTTTCTTGATGATTTTGATTGCGCGGTTTGCCTTGGGTACGCCAGCGTACACTGCGACATGCAGTAGTACTTCTTTGAGATCGTCTGGACTTGCCCCTGTGTTGGCTGTTGCCTTAGTATGAAGTACAACTTCGTCATCCTGACCAAGAGCTGCCAGCAAGGCGACCGTGATCAAGCTACGTTCTCGCTTGGTTAAACCGGGCCTGGACCAGACACTCCCCCAAGCGCCTTCCGTTATGAATTCTTGGAAATCGCGATCGAATATCGACTGGTTCGCCGTAGCTCGATCAACGTGTTGGTCTCCGAGGACGGCGCGGCGGGTGGCAACCCCTTGCTGATAGCGGTGGCTTGACATGCATCCTCCCGACTTGATTTGAGGTAAGAGGCGCCACTGGTCGCGGAGGCCCCACCTTGAATGAGTGAAAACATAGTGTACGCCTTTGGCGAACTTGTACTATCTAGGATCGAATATTCGCGAGACGATCGCCGTCGTTCGATTGCCTTGGTGAAACTGAGACTATAGGTGGGCTTAGGGATAGGGTTTGGGAGAAATAATCGTGCCACAATCTATTGGCTGTCTTGATGATTTTCCGCGGTGTCGTCTTGCGCACTTGCCCACTCCCATTGAGCCAATGCCAAATCTCTCTCGGCAACTTGGCGGCGCTAGAGCATATATCAAAAGGGACGATTGTACAGGCTTGGCACTTGGTGGAAATAAGATTCGGCAGTTGGAGTACTATGTGGGGGCGGCCGAGGCCGAAGGCGCAGATACGTTGCTGATCACAGGGGCTGTCCAGTCGAATTTTGTGCGCTCTACTGTTGCAGCAGCTGCAAAGCGGGGTATGGCGTGTCACGTTCAACTCGAAGAGAGAGTTCCGGACCCCTCAGGCACCTATAGAGTTTCTGGGAATGTCTTGCTTGATAGATTAATGGGAGCAACTGTTCATTCGTATCCAGAAGGGGAAAATGAAGCGGGAGCGGATCATCGTTTGGGCGAGATTGCGGATGTGCTCAAGCGCGAAGGTCGTCGACCCTACATCGTCCCTCTCTCTCCAGGCCATCCGCCGATTGCAGCTCTCGGGTACGTTGATGCAGCCCGCGAACTGGTTCAGCAGCTGTCGACGCTCGATGAAGCAATCGATGAAATCTATGTGGCGTCAGGCAGCGGCAGTACACATGCTGGACTATTGTTTGGACTGCGTGCCTTGGGGTGCCCAATCCCAGTGCTTGGTGTGTGTGTCCGCCGAGCGGCGAAACTTCAACTCCCTCGTATTGCTGACAAATGCAAGGAAATAGCCCAGCTTCTCAGAATGGTTAATCCTGTGACCAGTGAGGACGTCCGCGTCGACGACCGCGTACTGCCGCCGGGATATGGACGGATGAATTTGGCTGTCGCCAACGCGATCAGGAGCTCGGCCGCAAGTGAAGCCATTCTCCTAGATCCCGTTTATACCGGGCGTGTTATGGCTTGCCTGATGATGGTCGCCCAGGAGCGAGAACGAGCGCGCAAGCAATGCGTGTTGATGATACATTCCGGGGGGACACCAGCACTTTTCGCCTATGAGCCAGAGGTTTCTGCAAGTCTTGTTTGAGTTGGTTGTCGGTGCAATTCATGAAGTCATTGAATTATTGAGATAAGTTGATGACTATCGTGTAAGTTTCTTGATGACTTTGTGATTGCGACCATAGAACGATTGGCTGGTATCTTATGGTGTCATTAAACAACAGATTGATTGACAGAGGAGCGCTGTTTGTCGGGTTGGTCTGCATTTTTGTGTGTGGCGGCAACTGGGGCATAGCGCTAGCTGAGTCTACTAAAGAGGGAAGGCCCTCGACCGTCAAGCCTGCGGGCAAATCCATAACAATGGATGTGTTTTTGGACAGACTCATGATGGCGGAGTCAGGCGGCCGGGACTATGTCAAGGCCGCGAGATCTTCGGCGCTTGGTCCTTTCCAATTTATTGTTTCTACATTCCTGGATGTGGCGCGGCGGCATTTTCCGACTGAAATCGAGCAGTTGAGTACGACGCAGATTTTGGCTTTGCGGACCAATAGAGTTTTCGCGCGCAAAGCGGCCCGGGCTTACACTGAGGACAACGCCACTCGTCTGGCTGCTGCTGGGCAAGTGCCGACATTTGCCAACTTGAGGCTTGCTTTCTTGCTCGGTTCAAGCGGTGCGATCCGGATCTTGTCCGCACCTCCAGAGGCACGCTTGTATGATATTCTCGGGGGACGCGTCATCCGCGCCAATCCTTTCATGGCGAGAATGACGGCGAGCGATCTCATTCGCAGGGCGGCCCGGGACATCTTGGTTGAACCAAAGTCGACGGCAGGTGTAGTTCGAACTGCGGGCGTCGTGCGTAAGTCGAACGAACCGAAAATTCGATTGCGGTGTAATTTGGCTCGTCCCAGTTGCAGGCGATGGCTTGCCCTGAAAAAGCGTCAGCTGTCGCGTGCTGCACCGCGCAAAATCGCACGCAAATGACATTGAGCCTTCTGTAACATTAACAATTCAACGGCGTTTGAGATTTGCGGCTCAGAAATTTGCTTAGACAACGCCCTTTCTGCCACAACATGAACACACCAGCTGCCGATTGGTCTTCGTTGGCATTCGCCAGGGTTGGTATTCGCCGAGTCGGAGGTAGTGTCGTCGTGCACGCGGCTGAAGTCAAAATGGATTGAGGCCAAAATCGTAAGAAGGCAATTCGATTGCGGCCATATCGCTTGAAGGCAATAGACTGGTGCGAGAAGGTACTGAGGGCCGTAAGGGCAAGGGCGCTTTGGTACGCTTACTATGCGCTGTGGCAGGCGATGTGACAGTCGATCGGTCAGAGCAGCCCGAGCATGCGTGGTGACCCGCCAGAAAAGAGATGATGATGCTGCGTTTGATATTGGCCGTTTGGATGCTCACACAATGCGCGACCTCCGGCGCAGCTGAACGCTGCC
>JBPCWA010000249.1:0-3162 GCA_051009975.1 Hyphomicrobiaceae bacterium | reverse complement strand
TCCTGAAGCCAAACCGGCAGGACCTCCATTGCCCACGCTTCTATACGATGATGGACACCCATTAGGATTGCGAGACCGACAACAATCAACGCAATCGCCATAACCCATTTGGAATTGGCAGCAATCTTGCGAAAACTCGCTTGACGCTTGGCAATGGCTTCCCGCGTGCCATAGGCGAGAAGCAAAATGATCGTCGACGTGCCAAGCGCGAAACTTGTCATAATAAGCGCCGACCAGACGAGTGACTGTCCCTGCGAGGCCAAAGATATCGCGCCGCCGAGCGTTGGACCGATACAGGGTGACCACGCCGCACCCAGCAGCATGCCGCCGACGAAATGCCCGGCAAGACCATGCCCGTCCCACTCCGCACGTTGGCGCTCGGCACTCCCTGAAAGACCAGCTGTCGCCGTGGCATAACGCAAATTGAACGAGGGAACCAAGAGAACCAGCCCGAAGCCTATCATGGCAAAGGCGGCAACTCGGACCATGTCATCGGAATCAATCCCAAAGGCCGGGCCAAGTGCCGCAATGCCAACGCCCAAAATAACAAAGGTGACGCTCAATCCCGCCGCAAGCGCAACCGGCCCAAAACGCTCTTCGCGCATGGCCGAGCCCAATATGATCGGCAACACCGGCAGAACGCACGGGTTGATCAGCGTCAGCAATCCGGCGCCATAACCAAGTAGTAAGTCCACGATTCAACGATCCCTCTGTCTTCGCGCGCATCCCTCTAAGACGCGAAACCAGACATTCGGATGCTTGAATATGGCGGAGAAGTCCAACAACAATTGCCTCGCAGCTGATCAATAAGTTTTGAGGTGGACGACAGACCAATCGCCCGGCGGACCTGCGAGAACACACCGTTAAGGACTTTCTGTGACACTATCAGCGACCTAGGCGCGGCATATCGCGCCGCGGCGCCGAACGGGTCTGAGCCGCCAATCGGATAGGGGCATTTGTGGCGCCGAATCCAGCATAATTTCGGCGTTCGACGATTTCAAAGAACAACCAGCCCGCAAAATTCTCAGTGTAAATCTGGAAATACTCGCCGGTTGAATCGCGATCGTAGAGCACCTGATGCTCTCGCAATTGGCGCATCAGCGCGTCAGAAAGATCGAACCGCGCCTCCAGGTCATCATAGTAATTGTCCGGGATACTGAGCATTGCAAGGCCCCCAGCCTTGAGGGCCTCCGCCGTCGCGAAGATGTCACCGGTTGCAAATGCAATGTGCTGGACCCCAGCATCCATGTAGTCCGACAAAAAGCGTGCGGTTAGCGAATGGCCGTGATGCGGCGCATTGAGAGCAATACGCACTTCTCCATTTGCAGACTGCATGGCTTGGCTGTGCACCAATCCACCCGGATCCATAACATCCACCTGTGGGCGCTTCTCCAAATCAAATATCGAGCGATAAAAAAGGATCCAGCTCAACATCTCCTCATAGAGCATCGATTGCGAAATGTGATCGACGCTCTTCAGACCTACAGCATCTTTTCGAGACGACGGAGCGTCGACAGAGCGAAATTCAATGTCCCAGACCTGCCCCAGGGCGCCTTTCTGATCGATAAAGTAAATCAAACTCCCTCCCACGCCGCGGATGGCAGGGAGTTCGAGCTCGCCAGGTCCAACCGCTTGGCGATAGGTCTGCGCGCCCAAACGCGCCGCCCGCTCCACGGCATTTGCTGCGTCTTCGACCCTGAGGCCTATCGCGCAGACAGCGGTCCCATGAACCGCACTGTAGGCATGGGCAAAGCCGTCCTTATCAGCATTAAGAACGATATTGATGTCGCCTTGATTGTATCGTGTGACCTCTTTCGATTTGTGGCGACCAACCGCTTCGAACCCAAGTCGGGTGAGCAATCCCGCCAATTCCGCCTCGCTCGCCTCATCGACGCAAAATTCGATGAACTCAACGCGCTCGGTTGTGGCCGGTGGTGGATGAGCCGGTTCGGCCTGTCGCGGCTCCACAGCGCTCTTTGCGGACTGGTCAATGAGATAGTGTAGAGAACGCAATCCATCGACTGCGAGCCGCTTAGTCGATCCGCCACGAAACTCATCATTGAAGACCTCAAGCGACAGATAACCATCATAGCCCGTTGCCATCAGCGCCTGCATAAATCCTGCAAGCGGCAAGTCACCCTGACCGGGGAAATTTCGCAAGTGCCGGCTCCATGCCAAGAGGTCCATATCGACAAGCGGCGCATCAGCCACTTGAACCAGAAAAATCTTGTCCGGCGGGATAGCCTGAATGCTCTCTACGGGGAGATCGCGCGCCAATGTATGAAACGAATCCAATATCAGTCCGACACTGGCGTGATCGGCACGGCGTACGGCTTCCCAGGCATCTCGATGATCATTGATGTGACGCCCCCAAGCCAACGCTTCGTAGCCGACGCGCAGTCCCCGTGCGCCCGCCAACTCACCCAACGCATGCAAATCCTCCGCGATGCGATTGATGCCGCCAAGGGCGTTTTCCGATACGTTTGAGCAAATCAGGATGAGATCGGTACCAAGTTCCTGCATGAGGTCGAACTTGCGCTCAGCGCGCGCGAACGCTCTGCTTCGTGCCGGTTCAGGAAGACCTTCGAAGTCTCGGAAGGGTTGAAAGACAAGACATTCCAGACCGAGATCGCGTATGCGCTCACCCACATGGGCCGGAGATCCGTCGAACGATAAGAGGTCGTTCTCAAAAATCTCGACCCCATCAAAACCGGCATTGGCAATGGCAACCAGCTTATCGTCCAGATCCCCACTCAGGCAGACGGTTGCAATCCCAGTCTTCATGTTTCGCACTCCAGTGGCATTGGAGGAGCCAATGGCACATCTATCAGTTGAAACAGACGAATTTCAATCACCGCTTCGAAGCCCGGCAATCCACGCCGACCAATTGAGATCAACCAGCAATCGCCCGGCGCACGTCTTCGTCGTCCATCTCTCGGCCAAGGTAAGCTTCGATAACTGCGTGATCGTCTCGGACCTCCGCCGGCGTGCCCTCGGCAATTTTTTGACCGTGATCAAGCACAGTGACCCGCTCACACGTATCCATGACAACCTTTAAAATGTGTTCGACAACAATCACGGTCAGGCCGTAACGCTTCTTGAGGTCGACCATAATGGACATGATGTTGTCGACGTTGACCGGAGAAAGACCAGCAGCCGGTT
>JBPCWA010000248.1:0-2795 GCA_051009975.1 Hyphomicrobiaceae bacterium | reverse complement strand
CGCTTCAGCGAGTTCGTTAAAGTGCCCACAGTTCGCAAGCTCGGTGAGGGCAGCGCCTACAGGTTCGGAGATGGCGAGCGTGGATGTATCGAATATGGCGACCGTCTTTTCCACGATAACGGCCTCGCCGACCTGGACTTCGAGTAACAGTATCTGACTGACCGTATCCTTAGATAACTCGGAATCGCAGTCAGGTTCCAGTGGTTGGCCTGCAGTATGCACCCTAGTACGTGCGGCAATCGCCAACTCCCGGCGAGAGTGGATCATTCGTGCGTTGAGCAGTATGATTTTATCGTCTGTCTGGCGGGTTTCGATTGTCTCGAGGTGCTTGCTGGCGAGCTTGTTGTATCGGGCTACGCCCGCGTTGCGCACCGCACCATCTATGCTTGATCGCACTACCAGGCGGCCAGACCAATTCTCCGCTACGAGCGTTACTTCGACTGCTGCGCGATGCGGGGAGGCCATCGAGACGATACGTCGCTCACGCCACAGCAGAATTCGACCGTCCGCGTCGCGCACGCGGACCCGGCGATGGAGGACGCCGCACTTTAAATCAAGTTCCTGGTTGTACTCGAGTTGTTCAAGATCGCATGTTCGAATCCACGGCCCATCGGCAATGCGAACCTGAAGTGGCAACCAATTGGGCAGATTGACGAGATCTTCGTTCTCAACGGTTCGACCGTCGATCTGTGACTGCAGTCGGTTATAGCCGCCTGCAAGATATGTGGCCGGGTAGTGTACTCCATCTGCGACGGCATCGGTGGGAGCTCCACGTGTGGCGAAATAACCGTTTCCCAAAGTGCACAGCGTTTCCCTCGTTCCTTGACGCTGCGGCTCAAATCGATCGTAGCGCAATAGCCAATGGTTCTTCACGCATCCCCCTTCTCGAGAAATTGGCAAAGAAGTTTCAGAAATATGCCGACATCTTCTGGGTTGTTCAGGTGATAGCGGGCGCAAGTTGGTTGCATAGATGTGCCGACCAACACGCCAATGCCGATGTGGTTCACAGCTTGCAATGCATCGTAGTCTGTGACGTCATCACCGAGATAGATTGGAATGGTGCTCGGACCCGTCAGTCCTAATTTGTCGAGCAGCCAAAGCACCGCTTTGCCTTTATCCCAGGCTACGGTGGGCCGCAGCTCAAAGACTTTTTTGCCCGACATTCGGCGAAGCAGTGGTTCGGTTTTGAGCACGTCGGCAACGGCCCGCTCCACGACTTCGATTTTGTCAGGATTGACGAGCCGGTAGTGAACTGCCACCGTATAGGTCTTATCTTCGATTAGCACGCCATCGACGCTGCTGAGATGTGCATTGAGAAATTCTACTGCGCGGCGAACTGATGAAGTAAGTTCGTCTCCTCGCGTAATCTCGAGGTGTGAGACACCCCGACCGGCTATGTCAAGACCGTGAGCGCCGGCGTAGGTAATCGTCTCAATGCCAATGAGACGCGCAACGTCGCTACGATCGCGACCGCTGATCACGACAACCGGACATAAGTCTGCCAGGCGACGCAGGGTTTCACGCATAGCGCAGTCTAAGATGGCAAGTTCAGGGCGCGCTACAATCGGTGTCAGCGTACCATCGTAGTCAAGAAATACGATGGTCCTCTTGCCGGACAGGCGTTCGGTCACAAGTGAAAAATTGTCAAGTGCCGACGGAAGTGCTGGGAGCAATTCGGGCCCGGTGACCGGCGAAATTTGGTCGAGGTCCGAGACGACATAATCGGCGCCAGCCGACCGCAAATGGTCTGGTTTGCCGAGTCGGTCCAATGCGATGATGAGACCGAATTGGCCTGATTTCGCTGCCTCGACCCCTGCTTCGGCATCTTCGATGACGGCTGCGTCAGAGGGCGCGACCGCCAAGCGGCGGGCTGCCTCGAGAAACAGATCCGGCGCAGGTTTTCCGCGGAGCTTCAGTTTCTGAGCGGTTGTCGCATCGACCTGCACATCAAAGGAATTGGAAAGTTTAGCGGCGGCGAGTATCGTGCTGCAATTTCTGCTCGAGGAGACGACCGCCAAGCTGCGAGACATAGAGCGTAACGCTGCGATGAGCCTCAGTGCTCCAGGGTATGCGGTAACTCCGCGTTTCTGAACAAGCTCGAGGAACAGTGTGTTCTTTCTCTGCGCCAGTCCCATGACCGTTGGAGCATCCGGCGGATCGTCCGGCGAACCTTGTGGGATGCAGATGCCTCGCGCACTAAAGAACGAGTGAATGCCGTCCAGGCGCGGCTTGCCGTCAACGTATCGCGTGTACTCTTGCGCGATGTCAAAAGCTTCGAACGGCACATCGGTCGCTTCCGCGCGGCGGCGCAAGAATGGGTCAAACAACTGCTTCCAGGCATCAGCGTGGAGACGGGCCGTGTCAGTAACGACACCATCGAGGTCGAAGAGCACGGCTGAAAACGCCATCCAGTCTATATTGAATTTCGGATTGGCCATAGCAGCAGTTGGGTCTCCGACTGGCAAAAGGGAAGTAGTGGGATACTTGGCGAATTCCTCCATAACCGAACGCTCGGTGATCAAAAAATGGCCGGCTCGTGCCGTCGCAGCAATAGTTGGCCAACGGTAACCGAGCCTAGTTGGATAATTGCAGCAGAGTAGATTGGGACCAGGTATCGCTTTGATTTGCATCAAAGCATCTCAAACGACTGTTCGTTCGAATAACTTTGTACTACTCAGAGTACAATGCAGGCCAATAACTTTGGAGGTGTGCGGTCTGGCCGTTCAATGGTCATCGAGGAAGTGCCGAACGACCATCGTCTTGCGCCAGAGGTCAGACCTTGGAGGTTGCTATGC
>JBPCWA010000247.1:0-6763 GCA_051009975.1 Hyphomicrobiaceae bacterium | reverse complement strand
GTATTGCGGGTTATCGCGAGGCCAGACGTGTTTTGAAAGAAGGCGGTAGGTATATTTTTAACGTATGGGATCACATCGGCCACAACGTATTCGCTCACGACGTCACGAACGCATTGCAGGAGGTATTTCCAGAAGATCCTCCAGTTTTTCTGGCGCGCACGCCGCACGGTTACCACGAGGTTGACTTGATCCGCGACGAGCTCGAAACAGCAGGCTTCAGCGAGATTTCGATTGAGACACGTGCAGACATCAGTCGAGCGCCGTCTCCTCGTCATCCGGCTGTCGCCTATTGTCAAGGGACCCCCCTGCGCAATGAGATAGAGGCAAGGGGCGCTGAACTGCTAGACGCCGCCACTAGCCACGCCGCGTTGGCAATTGCACAAAAGCACGGCGAAAGTGAAGTTGCGGCAAAGATCCAAGGACATGTGGTGATTGCGGTTGCTTAGTTGGCCAAACCCATCAGCCCTGACAATATCAAAGTGTGGCTTTCGTCGGCTGTATGGGAGCTGGGTCTTTGATCACCTGCGCAATCAGCTTCGATCATCAGCTCGTTGCCGCTTCTCAACTTGTCGCCGTAGTTTGACAGAGATCAATCGGAATTTCGACTCTATCACCTATGGAGGGCGAATCTCACATGACGTTGTCGCGCGTTTGTGTCTATTGAGCTGGCATCATAAACCGGGCATCACGACTGATGCAAAACCCTGCGGAGAAGATGATGGGCACTATTGAACCAACGAATCTTTCGGTAAAGCGCCTCAAAGGACTGCATCTTTATCATAGCGGCATTTCAAATTGCTCAATGCGCGTCCGAATTACTCTTGAAGAAAAGGGTCTCAAGTGGACAAGCCATCACTTCGATATTCTCAAGAAGGAACATCTAACTCCGGAGTACTTTGGAATTAATCCGAACGGACTTGTTCCAACCCTAGTGCACGACGGCGTCGTTGTCATCGAGTCGAACGATATAATCGATTATCTAGACCAAACTTTCCCGAATCCGCCCCTGCGACCCAGCGATGCCCAAGAGCGTCAACAAATGGCGTCCTGGATGCAGCGCGCAGCGAGTATCCACGTGAAGGCCATAAAGACGCACATCTACGATAAAGGTGTCCGGGACAAGATGGCGCAAACACAGGAGGAAGAAACGTCCTACCATGAACTACAGACGAATCCGGAACTGATCGAATTTCACAAAAAGAGTTCATCGGACGGCTTCTCAGAACAAGAACTCCGCGCAGCCAAACAGACGATTGATGAGTGCTTCACTGACGCTGAAATCATATTGGCCAAGAACCCTTGGCTTGCCGGAAGCATGTTCTCGCTGGCCGACATTTCCTGGATGCCGCTCTATTTCACTTTGGAGGAGTTGGCTGGTTATGACTTTGGACCATTCCCCCATGTGAGAGATTGGGCGGGTCGCATAAGCACCCGGGACAGCTATCGACTTGGCATCGTTGATTGGTGGCCCGCGAAGCAAGCGCTGGCCTCATGATGGAGCGACTTGAAGTTGAGGTTGCAATCATTGGTGCCGGTACCGCCGGAATGCGGGCCTATCGTGAGGCTTCCCAACTCACTGACAGCATTTTGTTGATCGAAGGGAGAGCCTACGGCACCACTTGTGCACGTGTCGGCTGCATGCCCTCCAAACTCTTAGTTGCTGCAGCTGAAGCCGCCCACCGCGGACGCGAGGCAAAACTGTTCGGATTGCAGCTTAATGGCCTCCACGTCGATGGTGCAGCCGTGATGCAGCGGGTCCGAGACGAGCGTGACAGGTTCGTAGGGTTTGTTGTCGAAACGGTCGAAGACTGGCCCGAAAAGCACCGCATCGAAGCGATGGCGCGGTTCAAATCCGATCATGAACTCGAACTGGAGGATGGCCGGACCATCACCGCAGACCGCATAGTCATAGCGACGGGGTCACGTCCCAAAATCCTACCTGCGTTTAAGGCCTTTGGTGAGCGTCTGATCGTCAATGATGATGTCTTCAACTGGAATACACTACCTCAGTCTGTTGTCGTTTTTGGAGCAGGTGTCGTCGGCCTAGAGCTGGGTCAGGCGCTTCATCGCCTAGGCGTGCACGTTGTACTGTTTGGCCGAGACCATCTTGTCGGCCCTCTCACGGACCCAAGTGTTCTTGAAACTGCTAGGGAGGTCTTCACAAATGAGTTCATGTTTTTTCCCCATAGCGAAGTGATAAGGCACGCCCAAGTCGCTAACGGTGTTGAGGTCGACTACATGGTCGACGGCAAAACCAAAACGGCCCGTTTTGAGTATGCGTTGATCGCGACCGGACGCCAACCTAACGTCGATAATCTGGGACTGGAAAACACCTCCTTGGAGCTCGATGAACGCGGCGTTCCGGTCTACAACGTCCACAACAGTCGTTGTGGGGACAGCCATATTTTTATCGCCGGTGATGCCAACAACCGCTTTCCACTGCTCCACGAGAGCGCCGACGAGGGCTTCGCGGCCGGCTACAATGCTGCGCGCTATCCAGACGTGCGAAGCTTTGCTAAGAGTGCTCCAATTACTGTCATGTTCAGCGACCCTCAGATCATGATGGTCGGAGCGACATTCCAACAACTAACTGAGCAAGGTGTTGAATTTGCGATTGGTTCGATTGACTGGTCGCGTCAAGGTCGGGCGAGAGTAATGGGCGTCAATCATGGACTCCTTAGGGTTTACGGCCAGCACAATACAGGTCGTTTTCTCGGCGCCGAAATGGTCGGGCCACGCGCCGAAAACATCGCCCACCTGCTGGCTTGGTCCCTGCAATCCAATCTCACCGTTTCCGAAATGTTGGAGCGACCATTTTATCATCCTGTGCTCGAAGAGGGGGTCCGCACCGCGCTTCGGGGGTTGAATTGTGCGCTTAGGATGGGCCCTCAACCGCCTCGAAACTGCTTAGATTGCGGTCCAGGCGGCTAATAAAACGAGGCTAAACCTTATTCGATCCACCAGGTGCGATATATTAAGCCAAGGCTGATACACTGCTCGAGCAGTTCTCTCCTTTCCGATACTTCTAGAGATCGACTGACGCACTGGCCAATGAACAAATCCGCTTCCTCAGTCAGCGCAAATCTGTTTTGAGAAATATCCATGACGGAACTCATACTCTCTTTACCCGAGTGGTTGGGCATCTGTGTTGCGATGTTGCTCGCTACAGCAGTCGGCATAACAGTCTATCTTGTTTCTCATCGCCTGATTTCAATTCACCAAGACGGTGACATAAAAGATCCAACGAGCAGCCTGTTCCGCGTCGTTGGAATGCTCGTCAGCTTGATGCTATCATTGGCCTTTGCAGAAGTGGTTGTTCAACTCAACACAATAAAGAACGCGTTGCAGCGTGAAGCAATCGCAATATCGGATACCTATAGTCATCTGCGATTGTTTGACTTGGAGCGAACGCGCGAGATCAGAACTTCTCTTCTCGACTACACCAAAGCCATATTTGAAGATGACTGGCCCGCTCTTGCGGAAGATAAGCTGGGCCAGCGAACTGAGGCCCTGCAGCAACGTTTCCTAAGCCAAATATTGGATTTGCAGCCTCGCACCGATCATCAAAAAAGAGTCATGTCCTGGATCGAACAGGACGTAGACGTCATCAATGATGCGAGGTTACAGCGGCTAAATGGTGCACTGGCGCAGCCCCCCGTCTATATCTACGTGATCATATTCGGGTTCTTTGTCACCATGGCGTGTTTCGGCGCCTATCGACCACAGCGCCCGCTGATCATTCTTGCTTCATTCTACACATCGTTTGTTGGTCTAGTTCTCTACCTCATTCTGGCACTCAGCGACCCCTTTCAAGGTGGCTTTGGTGTGGCACCGGATACTTTCGTTCAGCTTCTTGAAAACTTACAATTGAGCAAAGAGTTGTGACACATCCTGACCAGGTTATCTGGTTCGGATTGGCATTCCGGGAGCAATGAAAAGACTCTGGAAATTTGATCGGCTCTCAAGGCGGCTTTCTAGATTGGGCTCTACCTCGTATCGCGCGCAATCCACGCGGAAATGCGTGCCAATTGGAACGCCAGTTGCGAGACAGAATAGTTTGCCCCGAAAGGGCTTGATGCATCAAGTGCTTGTCTTGGACCCAGACTTGAACGAAGAGGTTATGTCATCCCAGAAGTGAGAGGGAGCAGGATTGCGCAGTTCCTTGGCCAGCAATCTGACTGCTGTCTCAAGTTTTTCGAAATAGCTTTGATCAAGCTTTGCCCGCAGACTCGTTTGTGGCTCTATATCAAACACGTGCTTATATGCATCGGCTGCTTCCTTCGAGAAGAAGCCTGGAACAACTGCTAGTGCTTTCGCTCGGGCCAGCTTCGTTTCTGGGCGCAGATCTTGAAGGTCTTCGTCCTGGACATCGACTTCGTACCGAGCCAGAGCTTTCATCGCATCGTCGAATACCGACCGCTGCAATTCGGCCTGCAGATGGGACCTCCAGATATACTGGTAATTGAACCATGCTACGATGACACCTGCGACGAGTCCGGCAAAAATAGACCACATGATAACGACTTGCTCCTTAAACTGGCACTGATCATGACTCTGGCGGTTTGCATCTACCGCAACTGGCGAGTAACACAACAGTAGCACGAACAAGTTCCATGCCCGAGTTGGGCCAGAAGCGAGCATAGGCAATACGGATGACAAAGCTACCACCAGTCGACCGAATGAGCGCGCGACGCACCGCACACTAGTGGGAGCCTGGCATCAGGGAAAGTAGGGGGGCGGCCCTCATGACTAGGCCGCCCTCACGGAATGTCGCTTGCGCGGGGAGAGCATCGCGACATTCCAGACTGAGCCACCGGACGACGGGGGAAGTTACCGGCCACTCAGTCCTGAGATCGCGCTCTTAAGGGGGCAAAGTGCGCGACCCAGTTCACTCGATCCCTGAAGGCCCCGTGATCGGGGCAAGTCGACGTCGGATCGATGAGTGATACTTGCAACAATTCGCATATCTTCAGATTGAGCTAGATCAATACCAGCGGATGGAGCAGCCGCCGTCCACAAGCCAAATCTTGCTCTCTCTGTGCAACTCTGCACGCGGAGATCGCAGCGTGGCTTCGGGACCCGGTTCTGCCTCAGGGACTTATCCGGGTTGTGCTTTGCGGCCCTCATAGTGAATACACGCCGAATGGAGTTTACGCGCGCGACCATGTCAGAATGCATCGTCTAGAAATTCAGCAACGAATTGGTCCTCGTCGCAGATGATGAAGCGATTATTCTCAAGCAGGGTTATCCTGCCTTCGCGTTTCAACCGACTGACGAGACGACTAACCGTTTCGATGGTAAGACCAAGATAATCTGCGATATCCGAGCGGCTCATCGGAATCTGGACGGCACCGTCAGCATCTCTACCCAACGTTTGCGATAGAGAATACAAGAACTGCGCGACGCGTTCGATTCCTGTCAAACGTCCCAGCGCCAGCACTTGTGATCTTGATTCCTGCAGTTCCGACAGGAGAGCGCGCATCAACAAGTTTTGCAGGCACGGTATTTCACTTGTGGCACGCTCGAGCCGGCTCTTTTGAATCACAATTGCACAAACAGGTGTTATTGCCTCGGCCGTGAACGGGCACTGTGGCTGTAGATCATACTCCAGAAGCTGTCCGGCCAAGGCAAATCGAGCAATGAGACGACGACCATCGGCCAAGACCTTGGAACCGCGCACGATACCCGACACCAAGAGGTAAACCTGATCATTGGGCTCACCTTGCCTAAAAATGACATCGCCTTTCTCGAAGGATTTCGCATTTCCGATGGTCCGGAAGATTGGACAGTGATCAGTAGTGCAGCTCGTTTGATTGCATTCCTGAGCCGTTGAATGTGATCCAGCCAGCGCAGACATCGAATCAAATTGAGCCTTCGACATCGACGCGTCTTGTACAGTGATCACCATGTTTCGTCTCCACGGGGTGATTTGAGCTAAGTCATTGCTGACTTGCTCATAGAAGCCGATTAAGGGTGACATGTAACTTGGGGGAATTACGCATACGTAATACTACGTACAGCACAGATGAGAACGGTGGGGCCGATATATGCCTGGCGATTTCTTCATAAAAATCAACGGTCAACCAAAGAACTGCGACCAAGATGAGTGGCATCATTGGCACGACCAACTGATCGAAAGTGGCGACGAACTTCTCAGGGAAGTCGACGTATTACTAGCTTCCAAGACGGACGAGGCAATCATCCAACGTCTCGAAGCCCACCGTGATCACATACTATCCATCTTGGCTTTTGCGCGGCGGATCTTGACGGATCGGGATGGCGGTCAAATACGCGCAATAACGTCCGCCAAGACAATGCATTGATGCTCTTCGCGCAGACGCCACACATTGTGCGCCTGGGTGCGCCTGGACAGAGACACGAGCGCGCTGATTGATGCTCTGATTGATGCTCTGACCGGGAACGGCCATTGGTTCATTGCTCGAGCTGAACTCCTATGCAATGGCCGTTTCAGATGTCAGGATAGCCGCACAGTAATAATCCGCGGTAGTGTTGTTCTGTTCATTTGCCAGATCCTAATGAATGCTTCAGCATAGGAGCAGGCGGCGGCCTGGCGATCAACTCGGTCGGCCACCAGTCATCTAATCAACTACTGGCCGACATCCGGATCCATATGTCGATCGAATGGCAATTGGTCGAGATGCTTGACGTACTCCAGCGGATCAAACGGAACAGCTTTCAGGTCGATGCGTGGCCGAGCGAGGTCTTTGATCTCGGGTGTTGCGTTGGCAATTCCGGTCCACGG
>JBPCWA010000246.1:0-5903 GCA_051009975.1 Hyphomicrobiaceae bacterium | reverse complement strand
CGAGGTGTTGAAGGACAATTATGGGACCGGCGCGTTTCCGGTTGTGCCGGGCCACGAGTATGCTGGTATTGTGGTTGAGATCGGCCAAGGTGTCGCTGGCATTGGTGTCGGCGACAGGGTCGTCGTCGACCCCAATCTGGAATGCGGTCGATGTCGGGCCTGCGCGCGCGGCTGGTCTCATCTGTGCGATGACCTTAAGGCCTATGGCGTAACTCAGAATGGCGGCTTCGCCGAGCGTTGCGTGGTCAAGGCGTCAGCCGCGCATCCGATTGGTGACCTGGCCTTCGACATAGCTGCTCTCGCCGAGCCCATGGCTTGCGTATTGAACGGTATTGATGCCGCAAATGGATCAAACGCCCGATCGGCCTTGATTTTCGGGGCCGGACCCATGGGGTTATTGATGGGGATGGCTCTTGCTAGCCGTGGCGTTCGCGATATTGCTCTAGTTGACATAGATGAAGTGCGTCTCGAACTTAGTGAAAGCTTCGGCTTCAAACCTGTAGCAGCAGGGAGCGCTGCGCTAGAAAGCATGCGCGGCGGCATTGAGCTGGTTGTAGACGCCACCGGCGTGCCTTCCGTTGCCGCGCACCTGATAGACTATGTCGCGAGCGGCGGCACCTGTCACTTTTTTGGTGTCTGCCCATCCGACTCGCAGATCAAGTTGGAGCCTTTCCAAGTTTTTCGCCGACAATTGACGATCGTTGGATCGCACTCTCTCAATCATAACATTCCGCAGTCGATCGCGGCTATTAAGGCATTGGGGCCCGGTATCTCACGGCTGATTTCTCACCGTGTCTCTCTGGAAGACGCCGCACAGATTTTTACTGGAAGATCACTGGCAGGCAGTTTGAAAGTTCAAGCGGTTGCTCTGTAATTGTTTCCAACCGCAAAAAGCATGGTTCGTTTGCAATTTTTTGAGAACCAACGGTCCCGTTGTGCCCACGGGGCAGCCCAGCCAGTCATCTCCGGATCGGTCATTTTCGCGCTTGCGGGCGGTGATCCGTTTCCGGGCTTTTGTCTTTGACACCCTTTGAAAATTAGTACCATAGAGACACAGAATGGAATCAGCATCAGGTTTGCGAGCTGGATTCGGAATCCTCCTCTCTGTGGCATTTTAAGCGTACCGATGAATAGTCAGAACCTCCCTTCTCATGCATCTGTTGTTGTCATTGGCGGTGGTGTCATGGGTTGCTCGACGCTCTATCATCTCGCCAAGAACGGCCTTTCTGACACGATATTACTGGAGCGCAATAAGCTTACTTCTGGGACAACCTGGCACTCCGCGGCCCAGGTTCGTGCACTACGATCCACACGCAATCTGACTGATCTCATTCGCTATTCGATTTCGCTCTACTCGGAGCTCGAACAAGAAACCGGTCAGATCACCGGCTGGATCAACAAAGGCTCGCTTTCCATCGCCGCCAGCGAGGATCGACTGGTCCACATCCACAGACAGGAGGCACTTGCGAAACTGTTTGGTGTGCGCGCTAAAGCCATCTCAGCGGGCGAGGCCAAGGAACGATGGCCACTCATGAATGCTGACGATCTAATCGGTGCCGTCTGGTCACCGGATGATGGCCGGGTCAGCCCTAGCGATCTTTGCGCGGCGCTCATCAAAGGCGCCCGCTCGCGGGGCGCCAAAGTCTTTGAAGATACTGGCGTCACGGCAATTTTCACTGATGGCGGTAAAATAGTTGGCTTGGATACGGTGGCAGGACAGATCAAGTGTGATGCCATTGCACTCTGCACCGGGCTCTGGAGCCGTGATACCGCCGCAATGGCTGGTGCGGAAGTACCCGTCTGGCCCTGTGAGCACTTCTATCTACTAACGAAGCCGGTCGAGGGCATAGCCGGCAACATGCCGACGCTTTCCGACCATGACAGTCATCTCTACATTCGCGACGATTCAGGTGGTCTCCTAATCGGCTGCTTCGAGCCCATGGGTAAGCCAATCGCGCCAGAGAGCATCGGCCACAACTTCGCATTTCAGCTCTTGCCGGAGGACTGGGATCACTTCGAGCCGATGATGATGAACGCACTCCACCGGCTGCCGGTACTGGAGACGGCCGAAGTTAAGATGCTGCTCAACGGGCCAGAAAGTTTCACACCTGATGGTTCATTTCTGCTGGGAGAAACCGCTGAAACACGCGGCCTATTTCTCGGTTGCGGCATGAACTCGGTCGGCGTCGCGACAGGCGGCGGTGCCGGCATGGCGTTGGCGCACGCTATCCTCAATGGCTCACCTCCAATTGACTTGCACGAGGCCGATCCGAAACGCTTCGCATCTGCTTTCAATTCGGTGGAAGCGCTGCGCGCCCGCGTCCCAGAAGTGCTCGGAAAACACTATGAAATCACCTATCCAGCACGGCAATGGAGCACATCGCGGAATCTTTCATCGACACCGCTTCACGACAAATGGTTTGCGGCCAAGGCCCACTTTGGTCAGGTCGCGGATTGGGAGCGCCCGCTCTATTTCAACAAGACAAGCGAGCCTCGACTAACATTTGCCAAGCCAGACTGGTTCGACAATGTTGGCCAAGAAGTTGATCAAGCTCACAATCACGTGGCGATTTTTGATCAGTCGACCTTTGGTAAAATTGATGTGCGAGGGGTCGACGCGAGCGCCTTTCTCAACCGCGTTTGTGCAAATCAGATGGACAGACCGCCGGGCAGAGCGATCTACACGGCGATGCTGAACGAAGCAGGTGGCATGGAAAGCGATCTCACGGCCGTGCGTCTTTCCGACGATCACTATCGCCTGTACGTTGGCACCACGGCAACACGGCGTGACCTCTCCTGGCTGCGCCGACACGTCGACGATGCTCGGGTTGCGCTGACAGAAACAACCCGCGACTTCGCTGTGATGGGCTTGATGGGGCCAGATGCGGCGAAGATTGCCACGGCCGTAGGTGCTGACAACCTGAATGAACTTTCCTACTTCCGGTCAAAGCAGACGGAAATTGCCGGATGCGAAGTACTTGGCGTTCGCCTTTCGTACGTAGGCGAGGCTGGATGGGAGCTTACCTGCAAGGCCGAAGAAGCCCCACTTATCTATGATGCCTTGCAAGCGCAGGGTGCGCGTCCCTCTGGTAGCCTGGCACAAACATCGATGCGCATTGAAAAACGCTTCTTGGCGTATGGTCATGACCTCGATACGGACATCTGCCCAATTGAGTCGGGATTGGAATTTGCAGTCGGATGGGACACGAATTTTGTCGGCCGGGACGCGCTCCTGCGCAAGCGCGATGAAGGCAAGGAAAATCGCCTCGTCTCCCTAGTATTTGATGACGCGGGAGCCGTGCCTTTGGGCAACGAGCCAGTTTATCTCTACGATACAATTGTCGGTAAAACGACGTCGGCGGCTTTTGGATATCGGACGGGCAAACCGGTTGCCATTGCCGATCTGTTGGTGCCAGAGGCGAGAAACTCGGAAACACGTTTGCTTGTTGATATAGCGGGTCAGCGATTTGATGCTTGCGTCAGGGTGGGTGCCGCGTTTGACCCAACCGGCGAGCGCATGAGAGGGAGCCGGAGAGAGGTAGAGAGAGGTAGAGAGAGGTAGAGAGAGGTAGAGGTAACCTAGACGAGACAATTGGAGAGATAGCCAGAAATGGCCAAGCATGCCGGGACTAAAATCGCAGTCATGTGCTTGAATGGACGAGCGGTGCAATGAATTCTATTATGCACGTCGCGACAACACCGATACGGTCGATGTTGTCATAGTGGAGCAGCCGACCTCACCAATCAGGGCGGCTGTCGTTCGCCTGACATTTCACTTGTCGTAAAAAGGCAAAATTTAAGGCGCTTAAGTATCAACGGAAGAGGGTAGTTCATTCAATGTCGAAACCAAACATCAAAGTAAAAAGCGCGCTTTACAGGTTACGTGGCACGTCCCCCTCACACGGGCGCACTGATATTACGACACGCGACGTGGCACTCACTACTGACGAACCGAAGGAACGCGGCGGTACGAATACGGGCATGTCGCCGACAGAGACTTTGTTCGCAGCACTTGTTGGCTGCACAAACAATATCTCAACAAAGATCGCTCACGCGATGGACTTGACCTTCACCATCAACGAAATCATCTGTGAAGTTGAATTTGACCGTCGCGGTGTTTTGCTCGACGAGCGAGTCGAGGTGCCTTTCCCAAATGCAAAGTTGGTCATCGACGTCAATACCAACGCCACAGACGAGCAGCTCGAAGCGATCCGGCAAAAGCTGCCTCAGTACTGCCCAGTATCCATGGTCATTCGTCAAGCCGGCACCAACCTCTCAGAGGAGTGGAAGGTTACTCGTGTCTAGCGCCAGGTGACACGTGTCGAACTGGTGACCGCACGTAGTGATTTCAATAGTCGCGCAGGCCCGGTGCAAGTCCTCGGGTAGCATTAGGGGTTCAGGCTATCGATTGAATAATCAGGTCTGATGACCGCGTCATGGTCATTGGCTTGCTTGTGATTAGCAAGAACTTCTGCACCATCCCAAGGGCTTCCACATTCTCCTCAGAAGAAACTGTAATTCGCGCAAGTCGGGGCCGTAACACGACGGCTTGGGGCTGTTGGGCTCACGTATTCGGTTTCAGTTCAGGGACTACTCCATTAAGGATCCTGAAAGATCCTCGCAGCTTGCGGCTTGCAGCTTGCAGCAGCAGTGACACCACTAGTCCGCGGCCGTAAGGGTCCCGTCGGTGCAGTTTGTGCGCGAAGAATATAGGTTAGACAATGGCCCAAGTAACAGAACTCCCGACCCGCAACCCAGCAAAGTCCCTTTCGACGGCAAACCCTGATCTACGCAAAACTGTTCCGGTCGGCGATGCGGAAATGGCCTACATTGACATCGGGGATGGAGATCCAATCTTATTCATGCACGGCAACCCGACCTCTTCCTTTTTATGGCGCAATGTCATTCCGCATGTTCAAAGATTGGGGCGGATAATCGCACCAGATTTTATTGCTCACGGATGGTCATCCACGTCACCCCGCAATGCCTATCGTTTCAAGGATAACATTGAATACTTTGATGCTTTTTTTGATCGCTTGAATCTGACCAGAAATATTATTCTGGTTGTCCACGATTGGGGCGCCGCGGTCGGGTTCTACCGAGCTGCGCGATTTCCTGAGCAAGTTCAGGGAATTGCATACATGGAGGCAATGGTATGGCCACGCAATTGGACTGACATACCATCCGAAAGAGTAGATGCTTTTAAGCGGTTTAGGACGCCGGAAGGCAAAAAAGAAGCGTTAGACACAAACTTCTTTGTCGAAAAGATGCTCTTCGAAAAAGGCATTGTTCGAGATCTGTCTGAGACGGAAAAAGAAGTTTATCGCTATCCAGCAATGCGGCCAGGAGGAACCAATGTGCCAAGTATTGTCATGCCGAATGACATTCCATTTGATGGCGAACCGACTGACAACCACGAACTGGTAAAGTTTTACGCTGACTGGTTGGTTGAAACGGAAACGCCCAAGCTGTTCATAAACGCGGACGAGGGGCATGGTCTCGCCGGCGCGGCCCGGGAGCACGCCCGAACCTTCAAGAATCAAACCGACGTCACCCTGCGCGGGCGACATTATCTACAAGAAGACGTACCAGACGAGGTCGGGCGCGCAGTCGCACGGTTTATACAAGATCTGAGAGGATAGTTCGAGCGAAGCAAACCTGCCACGCAAGAGGCATCTCTCTCGCGGTCCACGCCAACTAGATGTGTCTCGATCGATGCGTCGCGGCAGGTGATTTTCTGTCAGGTCGGGGACAGGGCGGGCCTAGACCTGCTCAATCGACCGCGCCCCGACCCGTCGGCAGGGTCATGCGCCGCTGTTGACGATCGGTGGATCGGTGCAACGGCCGAGGCAGTACTCTGGCCTTGGGCTCATATCGTCAAACTGGGCAGGATAGCCCGATAC
>JBPCWA010000245.1:0-7011 GCA_051009975.1 Hyphomicrobiaceae bacterium | reverse complement strand
CCCTTGCTCCACGCCCCCCTCACATCACCGCCCCAGTCGCCACGCACACCCTTGCCAGACGTATACACCCCATCGGGATCATGATAGTGCGCCGCCCGGTCCTGAAGTCTCGATAGCGATAAGGCTGCACATTCCTTATCGGTTCCGTCGTCGGGAAGTGCCGCAATGACCTTGCGTGCAGTGCTGATGGCAGCTATCGCGACCGAGCGATCATAATCACTCTCGCGCGCTTTTTGTGCGTGCTTCTCAAGCAGCGCCGAGACGACTCCTCTGTAGTTGGCCATATAACCCCACTTCTTGGATTTTTCAGATCATGATCACGCACAGTGCGGCAGCTCGGCGATACGGTTATTGCATGTCAACAGGACGAAGGGAAATTTCCTCAAGTGAGAAAATTGGCAGATAGAGGATCACTTCGACTATCGCATTTGCGAAATCTTGCCGGTTCTGTGGTTCGCTTTGGTACGCCTAAATGTCGAGCGGTCGGGGCTGCTTTCGGAGCGTAGCCGCCATCGTGAAGTTGGCATTCGTCGCGATTAGGATAAAAGCAAACATTCCAGCCGACGACGGTCGTGCCACACTCCAACGTAACAAAGTCCACATAGCAGACATAGCGTTCCGTCATCTGCGATCGTGATTTCCGCTAGAACGACCTTGAGAAGCCACCAGTTCGCTCAGCGAGGTACTGTGCAAAATCGTAATTCGGTCGTTCTAAGTGGCTCAGGTGTCCGGGTTTCGATAGGCCTGCGCAGGCTCCGCGATAGACCTTCTCCGTACAACCGCGATCCTCTGCGTTGACACGGTCCAGCAACGCCTTTGTTTGGCGCAAGTGCTCCTCGGCCTCAGCGGAACCGGTAAAATCGGGGGACATTCCGCCACCAAACGTAATGTGCACTTGCCCTACACCTTGGGGGTGCAGCGACAGGTACCAGAAGTAACCCGGCGTCAGCGAAATCATCAGGCTTGGGTAAATCGCAAGCAGATAATTTGTTCGCCGCCGGTCGCCTTTCAACCGAGTATTGTTTGGATGGGCGAGCGCAATCGGCATCGTACCATCCTTGAGGATGGTATGATAATTGAAGGCTAGCAAACCAGGGGGGCAGATCATGTCTTCGAACTTCGACATGCCACCGATTGTGCCCGCGTGACAGACGGGAAGATGATAACTCTCCATAAAGTTCTCGGCGAGGATCTTCCAGTTCGTGTCCCATATATGAGTTTCTTTGAATGTCTCGCTGTAGTCTTCCAGTCCAAAATCTTCAATTAAGCCCTCGACGGCGGTGAGTTGTGCGGCAACCGGAGGCGCATCCGGATCGAGCGTTACCATGATCATGCCCAGCCATTCTTCGCAACGAACCTGTGGCAGGCGATAGCTGTCCTTGCAGAAGCCATCATTGAGTTTCATCGCAGGTGCACCGCGCAAACTGCCGTCGAGATTATACGACCAAGCGTGATACGGGCAGACGATCGCCTTGCAACTGCCTGTGCCGTGAAGCAACGTCGACATCCGATGCAAACAGACATTGGACATTGCCCGCAATTTTTCTTCCGTGTCGCGGATCACGAATATTGGCTGCCCAGCCAGCTCGTAGGTGATGTAGTCCCCGGCGTTGGGCAACGAGCTCGATCTGCCGACGCAGATCCAGTCCTTTGCAAATACGTGTTCCAGCTCCAGCTTAAGGAACTCATCACTGGTATAGACTTCCGACGGCATCGCGCGCGCCTCAGTGAACGGCTGGTTGACATTTTCAATAAGCTTGGCGACCGGATCTGCGATGGTCATGCGCACATCTCCAAGTTTTTCTGGCTCCAGATTTATTGCGGCGCCCAGCGAGCCGTTTGTCGTATTTGATTGGCGGTGTCAGGTTTCCTGCCACACGTTTTCCACGCCATTCATCCAAGAATTCCCGGCAGGCGCAAGTCGTTCTCGCGGGCACATGCAATTGCGTCGTCATAACCAGCATCGGCATGACGCATCACGCCGGTGGCCGGATCATTCCATAAGACCCTTGCAAGCCGTGCGTCAGCGGCCTCACTGCCATCGCAGCAGATCACCATGCCGGCATGCTGAGAGAACCCCATACCGACCCCACCACCGTGATGGATTGAGACCCAGGTCGCACCTGAGGCGCAGTTCAATAGCGCATTGAGGAACGGCCAGTCCGACACGGCATCGGAGCCGTCTTTCATAGACTCAGTCTCACGGTTGGGCGATGCGACCGAGCCCGAATCAAGATGATCGCGTCCGATCACAACCGGTGCCGACAGTTCACCGTTGCGTACCATTTCATTGAAAGCCAATCCAAGTCGATGACGTTGCCCCAATCCAACCCAACAGATCCGCGCAGGCAGGCCCTGAAAGCTAATGCGCTCGCGTGCCATGTCCAGCCACTTATGGAGATGTGGGTCATCGGGGATGAGCTCTTTAACCTTTGCATCGGTCTTGTAGATATCTTCCGGATCACCGGAAAGGGCGCACCAGCGGAATGGTCCGACACCGCGACAGAACAGCGGCCTGATATAGGCTGGAACGAAGCCCGGAAACGCAAAGGCGTTGTCGAGCCCCTCTTCCTTCGCGACCTGCCGGATATTGTTGCCGTAGTCGAGCGTCGGCACGCCCTGGTTCCAGAAACCAACCATCGCTGCGACGTGCGTTTTCATGGATGCGCGCGCCGCAGCTTCAACGGCTTTCGGGTCAGTGTCACGTTTTTCACGCCACTCAGCCAACGACCAGCCGGATGGCAAATACCCATTGATTGGATCATGCGCGGATGTCTGATCGGTAACGATATCGGGTTTGATGCCGCGCCTGACGAGTTCCGGGAAAACATCAGCAGCGTTGCCGAGCAGGCCGACGGATTTGACTTCTCCAGCTGTGGTCCATTGCTCAATCTTTGCGAGAGCCTCATCAAGTGTGTCGGCCCTTTCATCGAGATATTTTGTCCGCAACCGAAAGTCGATACGTGTCGGATCACATTCGACGGCAAGGCAACATGCACCCGCGAACACAGCGGCCAACGGTTGTGCGCCACCCATACCACCAAGACCGCCGGTTAGGATCCACTTACCTTGGAGATCGCCATCATAGTGCTGGCGTCCGGCCTCAACAAACGTCTCGTAGGTGCCTTGCACAATGCCTTGAGCACCGATGTAGATCCACGATCCGGCCGTCATCTGGCCGTACATCATGAGACCTTTGCGGTCGAGTTCATGAAAATGATCCCAATCGGCCCAGTGCGGAACAATGTTTGAGTTGGCAATCAGAACACGCGGCGCGTCAGCATGCGTACGAAACACGCCGACAGGCTTGCCGGACTGCACGAGCAGTGTGTGATCATCGTCAAGCTCTTTGAGTTCGGCGACGATACGGTCGAAATCATTCCAGGTTCGCGCCGCGCGTCCAATGCCGCCGTAGACGACAAGTTCATGCGGGCTCTCAGCGACATCAGGATGCAAATTGTTCATCAGCATCCGCAGGGGCGCTTCGGTCAACCAGCTCTTAGCGGTGATGTCAGGTCCGGTCGGTGGGAACACATCGCGTATGTTATGGCGCGGATCGGTCATCTATCAGCCTCCAATTCGTGAGCAATTCATCGTCGGCTCATGCTTTTTTTCCGGTTACATAGCCGCCAATGTCAGCGACCTCGATGAGCGTGCCTTCGGCGACCATATCGGCGGCAGCTGCGATGTCATCTGCAAGGTAGCGATCTTCATCGACCGTTGGGATTGCTTCGCGAATGGTTGCCATCACTCTCGCGAGCGAAGTGCTGGTCTCCAACGGCGCGCGGAATTCAATACCTTGTGCGGCGCATATCAACTCGACACCGAGGATCGCATTGAGGTTCTTGTTCATACGGCGGAGTCGGCGTGCGCCGTGGGCTGCCATCGACACGTGATCTTCCTGGTTCGCCGATGTTGGCGTAGAGTCGGTCGAGCAGGGATTGGCGAGATGCTTGTTCTCACTCATCAAAGCCGCCGTCGTCACTTCGGCAATCATCAGCCCTGAATTGAGGCCGGGCTCAGGTGCGAGAAAAGGCGGTAGATCGAACGACAGTGTTGGATCGACCAACAGTGCAACGCGGCGCTGTGCAATCGCGCCAATCTCTGAGACCGCGAGCGCGATCTGGTCGGCTGCAAAAGCTACTGGTTCGGCATGGAAGTTGCCGCCTGAAACGATGCGTCCAGATTCAACAAGAACAAGTGGGTTGTCAGTCACCGCATTAGACTCAGTCTCAAGTGTCCTGCCTGCGAAATGGAGCAAATCCATCGCCGCCCCCGTAACTTGAGGCTGGCAGCGAATGCAGTAGGGATCCTGAACTCTCGTATCGCCATCGCGATGGCTTTCGCGGATTTCGGAACCGGCCATAATTCCGCGCATCGCACGCGCAACGGCTATTTGGCCCGCATGTCCGCGCAAGGTGTGGATCTCATCTAGCAATGGCGCGGTCGATCCCATAATGGCATCTGTCGAAAGGGCAGCGGTTACGACACTCGCCGCCGCATTGCGCCAAGCGCCGAATAATCCCACTAATGTGCAAGCTGTTGAGAACTGTGTCCCGTTTATAAGCCCGAGGCCCTCTTTTGGACCAAGAACAATAGGCTCCAGGCCAGCCTGACCAAGCGCGTCTTTTGCTGGCATGCGTTTGCCACGAAGCTCTGCTTCACCTTCGCCGATCATGGTCGCGGTCATGTGCGCAAGCGGTGCCAGATCGCCGGAGGCGCCAACCGAACCCTGTACCGGCACAACCGGTATGACGCCTTTAGCGAGCAGAGCTTCAATCATGGCCACGGTTTGCCACCGTACGCCGGAAGCCCCACGACCTAGCGACAGTAGTTTCAGAACCATCATCAATCGCGTCGTTGCAGCATCGAGCGCTTCGCCGACACCGCAACAATGAGACAGGATGAGATTGCGTTGCAGCGTCGCGGTATCGTTGGTGGCAATCTTGATGCTCGCGAGTTTGCCAAAGCCGGTATTGACGCCGTAGATCGCTTCGTCACCGGCTGCGGCCTTTGCCACAAGACAGGCGGCCGCTTCGATATTGTCGCGCGCGCCCGGATCAAGCACCACGGCGCCGGACGATCGCCAAATGGCTTCCAAGTGCGCCAAAGAGGTCGATCCGGGCGTCAACGTTAAAGTCATGACCTGCCTCCAGACATGCGTCCTTCGTAGATGCGGGCATGGAGCGGGTTAAAGCCGATGCGATAGCTAAGTTCGGCGGGATGATCGACGTCCCAGATGGCGAGATCAGCGCGCTTGCCGGAAACAATCTGGCCGGCATCCTCCACTCCAAGCGCCTTGGCAGCATTGCGCGTAACGCCGCTCAATGCTTCTTCCGGCGTCATCCGGAACAGCGTGCATGCCATGTTCATGGCGAGCAGCAACGATGTCAGCGGTGACGAACCCGGATTGCAATCGGACGCCAGGGCAATCGGGACGCCATGCTTGCGCAGCGCATCAACGGGCGGCAGTTGTGTTTCGCGAACCGTGTAAAACGCGCCCGGCAGGAGTACCCCGACCGTGCCCGCATTCGCCAACGCCTTCGCATCGTCTTCGGTCGCGTATTCGATGTGATCGGCTGACATTGCCTTGTATTTGGCTGCTAACTTGATGCCACCGAGATGAGACAACTGTTCCGCGTGGAGCTTGACTGGCAGGCCAAGTGATTGCGCAGCTTTGAACACGCGTTCAATTTGCTCAGGCGTAAAGGCAATGCCTTCACAAAAGCCGTCAACGGCATCGACAAGGCCTTCGACATGCGCCGCCCTGAGAGCCGGAATACAGACGTCATCGATATAGTCGTCGGCCTTGCCGGAATACTCAACCGGCACAGCATGCGCGCCCAGAAAACTTGTCCTGATACGTAGCGAACGTTGCTCTTCGATGGCGCGGGCCGCGCGCAGCATGTTCAGTTCGGTGTCTTGGTCGAGCCCATAACCGGACTTGATCTCAAGCGTCGCAACGCCTTCGGCAAGCAGTGCATCCACTCTCGGCAATGCCGAGGTCACCAGATCCTCGACGGTTGCAGATCTTGTCGCTTTGACGGTTGAAACGATGCCGCCGCCGGCGCGAGCGACTTCTTCGTAGCTTGCACCTTCAAGGCGCATCTCGAATTCGTTCGCGCGATTTCCGCCATGCACGATGTGCGTATGACAGTCGACCGGTGCCGGAGTGACCAGTCGGCCGCCAAGATCTTGCTCTTCAGCGCCGGAGTATTTGGCCGGGACTTCAGTCGCCGCACCAACCCAGGCGATGGTGCCCGCTTCAATTGCGATCGCACCGCTATCGATTAATCCATAAGGTTGCCCACCAGATTGCCCGGTCGCGTGATTGTCTTGCATCGTCACCACGCGCGCATTCGACAACAACATGAGATCCTCGTTGCATTGGTCTCGATTATCTCTTATATGTCTATACATAAAAATTCGTCAAGCCAGGATTCGCCATGACGGCCCTCTTCGCAAGTCAAGCTCTGCTTCCCAATGGCTGGATGAATAACGTCCTGGTCGAGATCAACGCCGACGGCACGATTGGCAACATGACGCCGGCATCAGCTCCGGCGGCCGGTGCTCGAAACGTCGGCATTCTGATACCGGCACCCGTCAACGTGCATTCGCACGCATTTCAGCGCGCCATGGCCGGACTGACGGAGCGGCGCGGCCCCGATCCGAGTGACTCCTTCTGGACGTGGCGCCAGTTGATGTTCCGCTTTCTCGATCGGCTGACGCCGGATCACGTTGAAGCGATCGCAGCTTTCGTCCAGATGGAGATGCTCGAAGCAGGCTATGCAGCGAACGTCGAATTTCACTACCTGCATCATCAGCCCGGTGGGCTCCCTTATGACAATCTGTCCGAGATGGCTGATCGCATAGTCGCCGCGACCGTGCAAACGGGCATTGGCCTGACGCTGCTGCCTGTCCACTATCAACATGGCGGATGTGACGAACGCGAACTAGGTCCAGGACAGATCCGCTTCGGCAATGATGTTGAGCGGTACACGACGTTGTTTG
>JBPCWA010000244.1:0-4322 GCA_051009975.1 Hyphomicrobiaceae bacterium | reverse complement strand
CCATAAGTCCTCCCAAGAGTCACGGTGAAGGTCTCATCCGCTCTACGTCGATTAACGGACATTGCTTGTTGATCCTCTTTGGCTCCCTTTGCGCTGCAGATGTCGGCTGTGTGGACGAAGCTCCATTGACGCTGGGCTGACATTCGGTTCACTGGTGCTCCCAGCACCACACAAGGCAACCGCTGGGCACCATGACAGCTTCGATCAAACTTCGGACATTAGCGTTGAACAATGCAGCGCTTCTAGTGTGTCGAAATTGGTGACGCCATTGCTCACATCAGAAGGTTTGTTCCGCTCGTCAACGTTCAAAAATGTTGGATCGGATTAGTGCCGCTACTTCATTTGGATGTGTGAGTGAACACATGTGGCCAGCGGTTGCTATAGTCTCTGACCTTGAATTCGGGATGTGTTGCGCAACGATTTCCGTCAACCTGGCGTGCGCGGCATCGGTTTCAGCGCCTGTCACGAGGAGTGCAGGAATACGCAGTTTCTCCAAATCCTGAAGGCTGGCCTCACACGCATGGACCGCAGCCAGGGCAACAGCAACTTGTTCTGAAATGGACAAGAATCGCTGCTTCACAGAATGGGAGAGATCAGTCCATTTTAATGACCCCGCATTGTAGTAATCGAAGTATTCCTGAAATGCGCGCTCATTCGCGCCGGCACGAACGCGCCCAATGAACAGCTCATTTACACTCCGCACCTCGTTAGCGAGGTCGTTCTCACCGGCCTGAGAAAGGAGCGGGTAAACCGCCGGTTCAATCAATGTCAATGTTGAAAACCGAAACTCATGTCGTTGCGCTAACTTCACAGCAATTGCGCCGCCGTAGGAATGTCCGACCAGATGAATTGTCTCTTTGCGGGATGCGATGAGGGCTAACACCGCCTCAACTTCATCATCCAACGACATTGGCCAGTCCGCCTGAAAATCATCTGTCTCGGCGTAGCCCGATGGATTGACGGCCAGGCACTCGAATCCAGAAGAGAGGTCATCCATAACGCCGCGCCAGGCTGCCGCGGGGCTGGCACCTGGCGGCAGCAACACGATGAGAGGCCCCGCTCCATGGCGAATTGCTGAAACTCGCCGACCATTATGCGTTACAATTTCTATCGACACTGTTGCGTCCGAGATTGGTTCAAATCTTCGATGAGTGCATCAATGTGCTCTTCGCGGGTGAAGTGACTTGTAATGCAAGCGCGCAGAACGCTCTCGCCTTCGAACTTGGCGGAAGAGATCCAAACGTTACCGGACTGTACGACGTCAGCCGCGGTTCGTTCGGGTTGAGCTCGTTTTCGATCATCGACGAAACACACGACGGCAAGCGGGCTGTCATTTACAACCCGCCATTCGTTTTCACTCAGTTTTTCCTTGAGATACTTGGCAACATCCAAAGCCTGTTGGATGTGATCGCGATATCCAGACCAACCCATGCAGGCGAGTGACAGAAAAAGCTTCAAGCCAATGAAACGCCGCGACCATTGTAGGGAGTGCGTGTAGGGATCGACACTGTCTTCTGTGCTCTGCGGCATGTAACTCGCCGCCACGCGGAAGGTCTCGCCAAGTACGCTGTTGTCGCGGCACAAGTAGATGCCTGCCCCCATTGGCACGGCAAACCACTTGTGCGCATCAAGCGTGATGGAGTCGGCGCCTGCTATCCCGCGAAGATGTTCGGTGATTTCCTTGCTCAGTAGTCCGGCCCCACCCCAAGCAGCGTCGACATGAAACCACAATTTGTGCTGGCGGCAGATGGAACCGCACGCACCCAGAGGATCAATCATTCCAGCATTCGTTGTTCCGGCTGTCGCCCCAACAAAGACAGGGGTGTTGCCGCCCCCAAAATCCTTCTGGATCAGTGCCTCCAAGGCATCCGCGTTCAGACGCCCTATACCGTCGGTTGGTACGAGGCGCACGGCGCTGCGTCCAATACCCGCCTGGTGGGCGATCTTTAGCCAAGCCAGGTGGCTTTCCGCAGAAACGTAGATGCATGGTGTTCCAGCAAAAGCCCGGGCACCAAGTTCAGAGAATTGAGAAGACGCTCTAGTCAGTGCTGAAAGAACGGCAGTGTAATTCGCTTCCGCTCCGCCGCTGGTGAAGTGACCAGCCGTTTCATTGCCATTCCAACCCACAAGCCCGCCGACAGCTTCAATCGTATGCCGTTCAATTTCTACAGCCGCGGGAGCGTGCGACCAGACGGCAAGCTGTGGGTTCAAATGAGCCGTAATCTGGTCTGCCAGAATTCCAGGGAACACGACGCTCGGATTGAACAAACCGAAGTAACCTGGATGCATCATGTGTACGGTGCCGGACTTGATCAGTTCAATCACGTTGTTGGACGCCTCAAGCAGACCGATCGGCTCTTCAAAATCATACTGTCGCAGTTCTTCGCGCAGTGAGTTGGGATCAACCGCAGGAGCGACGTGACCGCCCTGGACATCATCAATTGCGGTTGTGAGCAGCGTGCTCAACTTGCTCTGGATGTCCAACTGCTCGTCTTTAGAAGGCCATTTCGGCGAGATCGGCCCCATACTCGTCGTCATGCGTTTTCACCACTTCATTGTCAGACAGCGCTACTCAGCCTTGGTTAGGCCAATCAAGAAGAAAAGCGACCCGATTCTTGTTGTGGTCGGTCGCCAGCACGTCGGCATGTTTGCGGCGGGCTCACGCCTATCGCTACCAGAAAATCTCATCGTCAGAGCAGGTTTCGGGTCGTGCCACAACAGGCATCGCGCTAGTTCGAGCATGGGGCTGATCTTGCGTGGAAGAACATTGGGCTCTGCTGATGACATCTATGAATGAGAATACTTGGACGTTCAGAGGGTGGGGCGTCGTCTTTGCCTGCTTCCTGCTCGCGCTGACAAGCTGGGGATTTGGCTTTTATGGTCACGCAATCTATCTGGTGGAGCTTCAAAAGTCCCACGGATGGTCGGCGACAATAACGTCAAGCGCAAGCACTGCCTACTACTTCGTCAGTGCAATTCTTGTCGTCTATGTCAACTCGGCAATAGCGAAGACAGGCCCGAAGACCATAGCCCTAGTTGGCATCGTGTGCATGCTGGCATCCGCTGTGGCGGTTCCTTGGGTGAACGAGCCGTGGCAGCTTTTCGCCGTCTACATGATGATGGCGATCGGTTGGGCGGCAACTACGATTGCGGCGATATCGAACATTCTGAGCTTGTGGTTCCGAGAACGTCTCGGCTTAGCCGTCAGCATGGCGCTGAATGGTGCCAGTGCGGGCGGCATCGTTGTCCTGCCGATTTTGGTCTACCTGACGGCACAACTCGGGTTTGCATCAGCAATTGCGATCGGTGCTCTTTCCGCCGCCGTAATCCTGTTGCCTGCTGTACTTTTTTGGGTCGGTCGACCAGTCGGAATTCCGGCCGACGAACCCAATACCTCAATACCTGAAACAACGTCTCAGATGACGCGCACGCAAGCACTGAGAACACTAGATTTTTGGACAATCGCTGGTCCCTTTGCGCTGATCCTCTTGGTTCAGGTTGGCTTTCTCGTCCACCAGCTCGCTTTGCTGGAACCGCGCGTGGGTAGAGAGCAGGCTGGTCTCATCATTGCTGTGACGACTGGTATGGCTGTAATAGGTCGCGTTGCAATCGGGTTTGTCATCGATCGTCTCAATCAACGCATCGTATCTTCGGTCTCAATGGTAAGCCAGGCAATTGCACTTGCGACCATCGCACTTACAAACGACAGCTTGATGTTGCTTGCCGCCTGCGCATTATTTGGTGCTTCGGTTGGCAACATGATCACGTTCCCAGCACTGATTGTGCGGAAAGAATTTGGACTGCTGGACTTTGGAATGCTGACCGGGCTTGCGACAGCGATTGGCCAAATCACATATGCCTTTGGACCAATGATGCTGGGCGTCCTGCGAGATCTTAACGGTGACTATCGCGCGCCGCTTCTGATCTGCACGTTGCTACAAGTTGCGGCGGCGCTGATCGTGCTTCTGCGTCGCAACGTTCAGAAGACCGCCACAGTGCAAGAAGCTTGAACTCTTCACGCCATCATCTCTAGCAGAAATTGTGGCGGCCTCCGTTAAATTGCGGCGTGAACGTTTCCTTTGTGGACCTTACGTCGTTGATGCGTTGCAGCGATCGAAACGATCGCCATGTCCGCTTTTGAGATCACGCACCTTCGAGGTAAGCAGAACATGCTGCAGCTGCTCAGGTCTGCTTTTGACCCATATCTGCCGTCGTGCCCAGGTTCAACAGTCGTGTTGCAACACTGCAGAACTCGCCAACGATCGGGTGGTGCACCGCAATAGACCAGCTTGAGACCGGGATGCTTACGACAGGACTGGAGC
>JBPCWA010000243.1:0-11938 GCA_051009975.1 Hyphomicrobiaceae bacterium | reverse complement strand
CGACACACCTTCCGGGGTTCGTCTTGAGGCTGAACGTGCCAGACTTTTACGTGCGCCGATGATCGTTTCCGTCATATCGTCCATCAATCGTGATCGGGGTGTGCCGGAAAACGAGCAAATACTGTCGGCTGGCGCCGCGTGTATGAATTTGTGCCACGCGGCAAATGCAATGGGATTTGGGACAAGCTGGATCACAGAATGGTATGCTTATAGCCACGGCATACGACAGGTTCTCGGATTATCCGAGAACGAATCGGTCGCCGGCTTCATATACATCGGGACAGCCAAAGAAAAACAGACGGACAGAGAACGGCCAATGCTCGCAAGCATTGTGAAGCACTGGACCGGCTGACGCACTTTGAGGTCCGTTGCGGTCCCGCAGTGTTCGTTTACTGTCTCCTAGATTTGTTCTCCGTCTTGATCACTACAAACGACAAAGGTTCACGCAATGTTTTACGAAACCTTGACGAATAAGCATGGTTTGCCAAGGGATCCGTTTAAAGCGCTCATCGCGCCGCGACCGATTGGCTGGATCACGTCTCTCAATCGGGAAGGGGTTTGTAACATAGCGCCCTATAGCTTTTTCAATGCGATCAGCGAGAAACCCCATTACGTGATTTTTGGGTCGGCCGGGCGCAAGGACAGCTTGCGCAACATTGAAGAAACGGGCGAGTTCACCTGTTCGCTGGCGACTTATGATCTTCGCGAACACATGAACATCACCTCCGCCCCCTTTCAGCATGGCGTCGACGAATATCCGATCGCAGGGCTCACCGCGACACCGTCACATATTGTGAAACCACCCCGCGTAAAAGAAAGCCCCGCCGCTTTCGAATGCCGCCATTGGAAAACGATTGAACTTCCACCCGCGGTTCCGGGTGGACGACCGGGCAACGCCGCAGTGATCGGCCTGATCGTTGGCATCTACATCGACGATGTTGTGATCAAAGACGGTTTCGTGGATACAGCAGGCATCCAACCCATTGCCCGCATGGGCTACATGGACTACAGCGTTGTGACGCCGCAAACATCTTTCAGCATTCATCGCCCCGAGTTGGACGATAGCGGGCAATTAACAACAGCAAAAGCTGCAGAGTAGTTTGAACTACGAATCATCGCCCGTTGAAGCAACCTTGGCCGAATGGGCACGATCGAGAATTCGCTGGGCCCGCACCAAATGAGGACGATCGAGCATTTCGCCGTCGAGGGAGGCCACTCCGGTCGCAGACCTGTCGGCAAAAATCGCGACAATGCGCTCTGCGCGCGCGATCTCTTGAGCAGAGGGGGTGAAAGCAGCGTTTATAATGCCCACTTGCGAGGGGTGAATCGCGATCTTGCCAGTGAACCCGTCTCGAGCGGCCTCGCGAGCTTCTTTCGCGAGCGCTGCATCATCACGAAAACTCACAAAAACCGTGTCCATCGGCTGGACCCCGGCTGCAACCGCTGTCAACAGGCAAGAATCACGTACAAACCTGTACACAGATATCAATTCACCGTTTTCGTCCCTGCTGGTTGTTGCCCCGAGATCGGAGGACAGGTCCTCCGCCCCCCAGGACATCGCGATCATCCGTGATGAACAACCGACATAAGTGGGCAGTTGCACGACTGACAATGCCAGTTCGGTCACGATGGGCAGGATCTTGGTGCAACCACGCGGCGACCCGGCTTCGGTTTCTGCATGATCTAGCGCCACCGCCAATTGATGAACGTCTTCTCCCGAACGGGGTTTCGGCAGGACAATACCATCCGGCCGAGCCGGCATCACCGACGACAAGTCAGCTATCCAGTCATCCGTATCCAGCGCATTTATGCGCACATAAAGAAGGGGACATTGGGCACGAGATCGCGCGTCTTGAAGAAGATCCTGAGATATGCGGCGCGCCTCTGACTTCCTATCGGGCGCGATCGAGTCCTCGAGATCTAATATGACACCGTCCGCCCCAACGGTAAGTGATTTTGAGAACTTGCGCTCGCTATCGCCTGGCACAAAAAGCATCGAACGCATTTTATTTTCCTCATTCTGGTCAAGCGGTGAGTGAGCTTATGAAGACTGACGTTTGCGCATAAATGCCTGTCGCCTACATTCTGCGACCAGTTCACCGCGTTGATTGTGACCGCGATGAATGAATTCGACAATTCCTGCCGTGGGTCGGGATTTGCTCTCTCGTTTTCCCACAACTTCAGTGGTGGTTCGAATGGTATCGCCATGAAATACGGGATTTGGAAATTTTACGTCGGTCATGCCGAGATTTCCGATCGTTGTCCCGAGCGTCGTCTCATGCACTGAGACACCAACAACAAGCCCCAACGTAAATAGGCTGTTGACCAAAGGCTTGCCCCACTCGGTTTGTCCGGCAAAATGATGGTCCAGATGCAACGGTTGAGGATTGTGGGTCAGCGCCGTAAACAGGACGTTGTCCGTTTCGGTCACCGTGCGTGTGATAGGGTGGTCAAACATCTGGCCAATCTCGAACTCTTCATAAAAAAGCCCAGCCATTGCGTCCTCCGGTTATAATCAGCTCCAATCATTGTGGCTGTAATGCAAGATCCAGCAAGGTGTCCACTTTGTGTTGAGTTCTTCGCTAGATTGAACGTCTTCGCTGGATTGAACGTCTTCGCTGGATCGAGCATATTTGTTGGGGGTAAGCACCTTCAAACTTGAAGTGGGCGCGTACGTCGGAGGGGGCGGCTCTAACGGACCGGGGCGCGCGTCATCGGGTCAACAGCAATATGCCGACCTCATTCAATAGAGAAACTGCTCCGAAAGGATCCGTTCATCGAGGTTATGTCCGGGATCAAACAGCATAAAGATGTTGCTGTTTCTCGCCTCCGCAACTTCGACTCGAACGACCGTTCGAACCTCTTCATGATCTGCTACTGCACTGACCGGGCGCCGATCGGGCTCGATGACATCAATTCCTATCCTGGCCTGATCCGACAATAACGCCCCTCTCCACCGCCGTGGCCGAAACGGGCTGAGTGGAGTGAGCGCCAAAAGCGGTGCCTCAATCGGCAGAATGGGTCCCTGCGCTGAAAGATTGTAAGCCGTCGATCCTGCTGGCGTCGCAACCAATACACCATCACAAATGAGCTCTGGCATGCGGATTTTGCCGTCAACAGAAATCCTTAGCTTGGCCGCCTGATGCCGAGCCCGAAATAAAGACACCTCGTTGATCGCCAAGCGATGATAAACGGCGCCCGCGATGTCTTCTGCCTGCATCGAAAGGGGATGAATGCACGTCATCTCAGCGCCGGAAAGTCTTTCCAACAAACCGTCCTCGACGTACTCGTTCATCAAGAAACCGACTGATCCGCGATTCATCCCATAAATTGGCGTGCCGTCATGCATATGACGATGCAGGCACTGCAGCATTAGACCATCGCCACCGAGCGCAACGATCACATCCGCCTCTTCGGGAGATGTATGACGGTAGCGTTGGGCGAGCCGCTCGCGCGCAAGCGTGGCTTCCGGGTGGTCACTCGCAACAAAGGCCAGCTTTTCAAATTTTCTCGTCGCCATTTTTCGGTTTGACCACTCTCGCCCCAGGACTTCTGCTTAGCCCATCATACAGCCAGCTTGCAGCTAAGAAGGCTGCAGTCTAATAAGAAAGCTGCAGTCTAATCGACTGCTCTTATGGAGGCTTACGCATTTGGATGCAATCGACAAGCCCGTTGTGATCTACACGACGTTACCGACACTCGCCTCTGCCGAAGAGATCGGCGGCGCCCTCGTTGAGGGCGGCCTTGCAGCATGCGTGAACATCCTACCAGGAATGGTTTCTATTTATTGTTGGCAAGGTCAGCAGCAGCGCGATGAAGAATTGGTCATGATTGTCAAGACCACCGCTTCTGTGGCGAAGGCCGTAGAAGTCGAAATCAATCAGCGTCACCCATACGACGTTCCGGCAGTTGTCATGTGGCCAATCACAGGTGGCTCCGGCGACTATCTACGTTGGGTCGGCCGTCAGAGAGGGGCGATTGGTCGTTTTTGGTGTGCCGACCAAGGGGTCCTTGAACCCACACACTACACTTGATCTGCCCAGCGCATCCGACGGATCTAACGGATCTTACGGGTCTTACGGGTCCAATGCATCCGAACCAATCCTTGAGAAGGCGTCCATCCACTGAGACAAGCTCGAGGTCTGGGCGATAGCCTCGTTCAGAGACAGGAATTCACCATGCAAGATCGAAGACGTATTGGTCAGTTACAATCAGTCTTGATGCCGTCGGTACTTCCAGTGCTCACAATCGATCGCCTGGAAAACGCCGTTCCCCTGGCTCAGGCGCTGGTCGATGGTGGACTTTTGTCATTGGAGATAACACTGCGAACCCGGGATGCATTGTCGGCGCTCAGTGTGATTGCAGGATCGCTCCCCGAGGTCCGCGTTGGCGCCGGAACCATACGTTCGCCCGAGCAGGCAGAAGCAGCGATCAATGCCGGGGCACAGTTTCTCGTCTCGCCCGGCATGACACCGCGCTTGATCGAAGCGGCACAGCATTGGCCCGTCCCGTTCTTGCCGGGAGCTGCGACGGCTTCTGAGGCTATGGCATTGGCTGATTTGGGGTACTGCATACAGAAGTTCTTCCCAGCCAGCGCTTCTGGTGGTCCCGACACCCTGAAATCACTGGCTGCCCCATTGGCCGACATCCAATTCTGTCCGACTGGGGGAATTGACGCAGCCAACGCTCACGACTACTTGGTCCTGCCGAATGTCATCTGCGTCGGCGGGTCCTGGGTTGCTCCACAACAGGCTATTGAGCGGGGCGATTGGTCGACCATAACAACACTCGCCCAGAATGCATCGGCTCTCGGTCAACGATAGGATCGCTAAGGCACAAGAGATTCGGTAAAATCGGCGCAGAGATCCTGCATGGCAGCCGTGGGTGCGAGCGCGCCACGGTGCATTATGACGATAGCCGCCAATCGATGCCCGAACTCGGCAGCGCTGCAAGGTGGTCGTCCTCCAAGGCGCGACACGAGATAGGCTGCATTAAAGGAGTCACCGGCCGCGGTCGTATCAACGGGATCCACAATCTCGGGACAGGCAACGTGCTCAATTGCGCATTCCTCGCTAACGACATACGCCCCGTCGCCACCAGCCTTGATGCAAACTTCGGGCGGACCACACTGTCGAATTCGATCAAGCGTCTGCTGAGGCGTGGTATCGCCCCAAAGCATCTGCTCATCCTCAAACGTCGGAAGTGCCAGTGTCGCTAATGACCAAAACCGTCGGAAGACCTCTCGCGCACGCATTATATCAGATCGCCAGCCTTGTGGTCTGAAATTGCTGTCCATAGCAACAACCGCACCGCGCTGCCGAGCGGCGATGATGGCGTCCGCGAACTTGTCCAGCGCCTTGTCGTCATATAGGGACAGCGTTATTCCAGACAGATAGATGCACTCCGCTTCGGCCAACGACTCGAGCGCGCGCGGCGCAAGTTCAGAATCGAACAACTGGCGCGCTGGCGAGCTTTGGCGCCAATAATAAAATGTACGTTCGCCTTGCTGGGTCTCGATGAGGTAGAGACCAGGAAGCCGTTCAGGAACATGCAGGATCGCATCGCCGCCCACACCTTCGCTATGTGCAAGCGCCACAATCTGCATGGAAAATGGATCATCGCCGACTGCAGTCAAATACTTAACGTTGGCGCCAAGGCGGGCAGCATAAACCGCCGTATTGAAGGTGTCGCCGCCGAATGCAAGCGCAAACCTGCCATCGATACCGCGGGCGAGCTCGATCATGCATTCGCCCACAGCGACGATAGAAACGTCTGTCTGTCCCAATGCAAACAACATGTCGCGGTTGATCTCACCTCTCGATCGGCTCATACGATTGCCCACTTTATCTTGTAGCACGCTGGCGAGAAGTCAGCCACAGCCTACTGATACAGGGCGATCCGGGGCAGCACAGACATGGGAGCAGATGTATGAATATCTGTATGATTGGTGCAGGATATGTGGGCCTCGTATCTGCCGCATGTTTTTCGGAGTTCGGCTGGCATGTCGTGTGTATCGACAAAGACGAAGCGCGGATCGCCCAGCTTTGCGCCGGCGAGGTGCCCATCTATGAACCTGGCCTCGACGATCTGCTGGCCCGCAATCACGCGTCAGGTAGGATAACATTTGCCACTGAATTGCAACCCGCTATCTCAACCGCGGATCTCGTGTTTCTTGCAGTCGGTACACCTATGCGCAGAGGTGACGGCTTCGCCGACCTATCGTATATTTACACTGCCGTCGCCGAAATCGCACCACACCTCACCGAATCGACCGTAATCGCCACCAAATCTACAGTTCCCGTCGGCACGAGTCGAGAGATTGAGCGCAGAATCCAAGAACTGCGACCGGACGCGAATTTCAGCGTATGCTCCAACCCTGAGTTTCTGCGTGAGGGCTCGGCCATTCGCGATTTTATGCACCCCGACCGCATTTTGGTGGGATGCGACGACAGCCGCGCTCGCCGGATCATGGAACGGCTGTATCAGCCACTAGCTCTGCGGAACGCCCCCCTGCTTTTCGTGAATCGCGAATCGGCTGAACTGGCGAAATATGCCGCCAATGCTTTTCTGGCGCTCAAAATCAGCTTCATCAATGAAATTTCAGACCTTTGCGAAGAAGTGGGCGCCGACGTCCAACAGGTCGCGACAGCGATCGGCAAGGATGGTCGCATTGGCGATAAGTTTTTGCACCCAGGGCCAGGTTACGGTGGCTCATGCTTCCCCAAAGATGTATCCGCCTTGATTCGGACAGCCCGTGAGTCCCGCGCTCCACTCTCAATCATCGAGCAAGTGCAATCGGTCAATGACGAACGAAAAATCGCCATGAGCAAACGCATCGAACGGGCCGCAGGGGGCAGCGTCCGCGACAAGAAGATCGCCATCTTGGGCGTAACGTTCAAGCCAAACACGGACGACATGCGTGACGCGCCAAGCTTGACAATCGTTCCGCTTTTGCAGGAGCGCGGAGCTCAAATCCACATTTGTGATCCTCAGGGCTATGCGCACGGCAATGCCCTTCTGCCCGCGGCCCAGTGGCACAATGATGTCCTCTCAGCGTGCCAGGACGCAGACATAACTGTGGTCCTTACGGAGTGGAACGAATTTCGGGCAATCGACTTTCACTCATTGACTAAAGTCATGCGTGGTCGCGTACTGGTCGACTTGCGCAACGTCTTTCAAAAGGATGATGCCGAAGAGGCCGGATTGGAGTATCATAGCGTAGGTCGCCCATAGATTGATGAGCTACTACGATACTCTCGGTCCACGGTTCTGTCCGGGCCGCAAAACTCAATCAAGGTCGCGCGAAAGCATGCGGGTGACCCAACGCTCGCGGCGATCGCGTGCGACCTGAGCCGCGCGATTGACAGTCGCCCGCCTTATCGTTGAACGGTTTCTTCTCTTTGCTCGACTCTTTGCTCGACTCTTTGCTCGACGTTGGGCTTTTCGCGTCTTCCGCGCTCGCTGCAGCCGCCGCTTCTTCGCACGTCGTTTGGCAGCGTTGCTGGACTCTAAATCCGAAGGCCCGCTGTAAGTCGGCCCACCTGCCGCCACTGACGGTACAACTCCCTGCGACACGGGCTTCGTCACCTCAGCCCCAAGCGCCATACGGTCCCCGCGTTGCTTATCTCGCCTGATGTCACGATAGCGAGGCTTCTCATTCACCGGTACGCCGCTGCGGCCCGAAAGTACGCGCGCAGCTGCGGACGCAGGCGGACCACCAGCATCGGACGACGCGCCAGATATAGCGGTATTTGCTGGTATCGGAGTTGACTTCACCAGTCGCGGTTGCCCATTCGGAGACTTGTCGCGGGACCGCCCGCAATCGTCGCCAGGATAAGTCTTCAGTAGCGAAAGAAGAAAATCCGTAGGCTGATCTGTAGGCAGGGCTGAGTTGCGGTTGGCCACAAAATTTGCAATGGCAGCTTTGGTGCGCCTATCCCAGTAGCCGGTGGCGTAAACACGACCGCACCCCACACGCTTGATTTCGCGCTGGATTGCACGCGTCAACTGAGCCTTGGAGCGAACGCTGCTCGGTTTGCGAGAGACGTGTTGGTCGTCCTCCTCGTCGTGCGATCGCACAACCTTGATGGTCCATCGCCGACCGACCGGCTGATCGCTTATTGACGCCGTGCCGACAGCAGGCTCAGCTGTCGACGTCGCGGCAAGGCGACGCGACGGCGGATGGATGCTGCCCGTAATGGTTGCACTGGGAGCAGTTAATTTATCTCCACTCGCAAGAGAGCGGCTCTCCCATAATTCTGCACTACTAAACTGCGCGATACGAGACGAATTTTTTTGCCGATCCGCGATGTGTATGTAGAACGCAAAACCAACCGCGATCGCCGCGATATAGCCAACTACGCCCGCCATGAACCTTAACATCACACTACTCCAAACTCGCGCACAATCAAAAGTGACACAATGCGGCCAAAAACTAGCATAACTGATCATCGCAGCCGCGGTGCTCACGCGGCCTGCCTAAATTATTAAAACGGCACAATAAAACTAGTAATTGATCGTCGGCATTGCAAACAAGTTTCCGCAAATTGAGATCACAATTTCTCGGACGCCAAGCCGGCATTAGGTCAACCCACGACATTACGCTCCTCACGGCGCGATCGGACTTCTGCTGGTCGCGCAATAATTGAAAATTCGTGGATAACGTTAATCGCGGTTGTGTGTTGCAAAAAAGGCACACGGCGCGCCGATCTGCCGTAGCCTGCTGAAACGATTAAAAAAATCCCCGCGAATCAATTAATCTCCATTTCGAGGGGGCACGTCCGGAAGAACCTGGCGTGTATGTTACACGTATCCGTCGGCAGATTATCCACAGAAACAGCATCAGCGGCGATGATGTGAATGCGGATGACGGCGGAAGGCGGGGGATGAGCACAATCTCTACGTCGCGCTAAGCGCCAGTGGTCCGCGAACCTCTTGGGGAAGAGGTTTGCTGCTCAGGACGACTGGACTGTCGCTTTATGCGCGATGGCGGGGTTTTGCGTCTCCAGAGCCACTTCTCCTCGCGATCAAACACACGATAAACGCAGTGGTTTACCCGGCGCTTCGGTCGGCTGCCACTAGCGAAACCGATATCAGAGAGGGCAATCTGATGAGACATGCTCTGGGTGTACTAGGCGTTATGGCGGCGGGCGTGCTATTGCTCGTGTCTGCTGCGATGAACTGGCGCTTCGGCTACCAGCTTGGCACGACCGAGTTCGATGGCTTGATATACGGCTCCGCAAGCGCGGCGGCCGACTGCATGAAAGCTCTAATTCCGTTTTTCATTTTTGCCGCAATACGCAACAAAATGTGGGCGCAAGCATTTGCGTCTCTTGTGGTCTGGTGTGTGGTCATCGTTTATTCGCTGACGTCCGCACTTGGCCATGCTGCGCTAAACCGCCAAGATACGGCAGGCTCGCGCGCTTCGGAGGTTCTTGCCTACAAGGACTTGCGGACGGACCTCGAGCGCACCAAGAACCGGCTCGGATGGATCCCGCAGCACAGACCGGCGGAAACGATCCAGAGCGAGGTGAACGGCTTACAGCTGAAACGACAATGGAAATGGACCAAGGGTTGTTCCGTCGCAAAGAGCCGGTCCAGTCGTCGCTTTTGCGATGGCTACAACGGGCTCAAAGCAGAATTGGCATCGGCGAACGAAGCCAAGAAGCTTGAGGTCCGGATCGCCGGCATCCAAGAAAAGCTGGCCCGCCAAAAAGGAAGCGTAACGCATTCTTCTGCTGACCCACAGGCCGCTGTGTTGGCTCAGCTGACTGCCATCGTCTTTGCCGACGTCAAAATCGAGCACGTTCAAATGGCGCTGATCGTATTTATCGCACTTTTGCTTGAGGTTGGGTCGGGCCTAGGCCTGTACATCGCCTTTAGCCAATGGCGCCTCCATGAGCCCAGACAAACCGCGCTTGAAAGCAACTCACCGGCAGATAGTGGAATGGGCAGTTTTGCAGCCGTCACAGCAAGGTCGGCAGGGTTTGCGGTCGGAGCAACACCGATCGTCGCCAATGACAACAGATCGTCGCCACACATCGCGCTTCCAAAGCAAGAACTGGTGGCAACCAATCAAGCAGTTGAAACAGCCTATGACAAGTCGGAAGACACAACTACTGATATAACCACTGCGACAACCGCTGAACGAAACGGCGTCATAGAGATGTCAGTGCACAAGCCCGAAGCAAATGAGGCCGGCGAAAGCACATCGATAGAAAACACTAACGTTCGAGAAGAAAGCAATGAGACTCAAGAGAATGACAGACAAGAAGCAACGACAGATGCACACATCACTGCCAACGACAACAGCTCGTCGCTCCAGTCACTCGAAACTGGCGTGGCCAAATTTAAGCGAGAGAAATTGGCTGATCAAGCCGGATCAAATCTGGCCGCTACCGAGCTTTATGAAGCCTACTGCACATGGTGTGACGAAGAGGATAGGGAACCGTTGGCGCTACCAACTTTTGGACGAGAGCTCAACGATCTAGGCGTCCACAAAGCAAAAATCGCAGGGCGCGTACGCTACATCGGCATTACACTTCGGTCTCGGATCAGTCGAGCGGAGGATAAGAACATGCCGGCTCTAAGCGTACAGGCGGCTTGATACAAATCATATTCAGACAATGAAAGGGTCGCTTCGGCGGCCCTTTTTTCATGGTAACGGCAACAAGCATAGGCAGCCTTGGCTGTCTTTTTTTGTTGCTCATTTTCCATCTCCCTGCATAGTCCGCCACACGAATAGAGTAACTCTATCGACGGCACGGGAGAATGGCATGATCGCAGGTCGAGCAAAACAGTTCTTCATCGGCGGCACCTGGATGAATGTAGCCGCTAGAAACGCTTTCGACGTCATCAATCCTGCCAATGAACGGCCGATTTGTTCTATCGCGCTCGGAAACGAGTCGGACGTTGATAAGGCCGTGGCCGCAGCACGCAACGTCAGCGCTAGCTTTGCACGTACGACGCCAGCGCAACGCATCGAGCTCTTGAGATCCGTCGTCGACACATACAAAACGCGCTTCGCTGAGATGGGCGAGACAATTTCTTTGGAAATGGGCGCCCCTCTCAGCTTTGCCACACGCTTCCAGGCCGGTGCTGGACTGGGCCATTTCAAGACAGCCGCGAAAGTACTGGAAACGTACGAATTTCAGGAGCTGCGCGGTACCACAGCGATCGTTCGCGAACCAATAGGTGTAGTTGGAATGATCACACCTTGGAATTGGCCCGCCAATCAAATGTCCTGCAAAATCGCGGCAGCCTTGGCCGCGGGTTGTTGCATGGTGCTCAAACCATCGGAAATCGCTCCTTTGTCCGGCCTATTGCTAGCCGAGATCTTGGACGCGGCTGGCGTTCCAAAGGGGGTGTTCAATCTCGTGAACGGCGACGGGACAGGCGTTGGGCAGGCGATGGCCGCGCATCCAGGTATCGATGCTATTTCATTTACCGGGTCCACCGGCGCCGGCATTGACGTCGCCATCAAGGCAGCCCCAACGGTTAAACGCGTCGGTCAGGAGTTAGGCGGAAAATCCGCAAATATTCTGCTTGACGATTGCAATCTCGCAAGCGCAGTCGAGCTCGGAGTAGACCTATGTTTCCGCAATGCCGGCCAGTCCTGCAATGCGCCAACGCGCATGTTGGTACCATCGAACAAAATTGCTGATGCAGCAGACTTCGCCCGAGCGAAAGCAGAGGCTTTTGTGGTTGGGCCGCCCAAAGACAGCAAGACAACGATGGGGCCGGTCGTCTCGGAACGACAATGGCAGAAAATTCAGGGCTACATCGCAAAGGGAATCAGCGAAGGCGCGACGTTAGTGACTGGTGGTGAGGGGCGTCCGGAAGGCATCGACGTTGGATACTTTGTCCGGCCGACTGTTTTTAGCAATGTCGCAAATGATATGACCATCGCGCAGGAGGAAATTTTCGGACCAGTTCTCGC
>JBPCWA010000242.1:0-8115 GCA_051009975.1 Hyphomicrobiaceae bacterium | reverse complement strand
CGGGATGACGCCGCCAGCCACGCCCTCCATTTGATTGCCTGTATTCTAACCTCAGGCCTTGATCCTTCCCAGACGAGCGCTTTCGTCGGCGCCTGCTTGACAATGCTACCGGCAGTGCGCTGCGAAGGGCCCCATTGTGCTGGGCTCTCAACTTTCTCAATCGACTCAATGCAGCTCGTGAGGCTTGAGGCTGAAGCACGGCGTCGAGTCGCAGCCTATTTGGGCATGTATTCGGACGAACAACTTGTAGAAAGTGGCATGGAGCCCAGAGACATAGAATTGATGCGTCAATGACGCATACTTTAGGGCGCTCGCAAAGACGCAGATGCGGTGGTCAATTCTCTTGATGGCAGATCTACCGAGGACTCTGTGCTGCTGTGTGTGGGCTCTTTGTGAGCTTGCTCGAGCAAAAACGCTTTTAATCAAAGTCGATGCTGCCGGCAACGAGGCCTGCGCGGATTTTCGGTAACGTGACCGGGATATTCGTGACCGGAAGCCCGTGCGTTGGCGCAACGAGCTTGGCATCCAGGTCACGGATAAGCTCTTCCAACTTATCCACGTAGATGTTCATGTCGGCGAACTTGGTCCAAAAGAGTGCTCGCTCAGCAAACACTGCTGATGTTTCGGCCAGGTCAAGTGACTGGGCCTCTTCTGCGGTCATGCCACAGTGTCCGTCCCAATGATAATGGCTGTAGGCGAAGCCGTCGCCAGGAAACAGCACATTATCTTTGGTGTCAAACCCCCAAAGGGAAGTCCGCAAATCCCGGATGACTGGCTCGACAGCCATAAATTCGCGGTTACCAAGATCTATGCAGTCGCCGACTTCCATGGCGCGCAGCCGCTCGACATACTGTGGAAATGCGAAGTGGTAATCTGCGACATCGCCGTGAATTGTAACTTCGGGATAGATTTCCAGAATACGCCCTAAGCCACCGGAATGTGGAGTCTCTTGATGCGTCAAGAACAGATGCTTGAGCGGCGCGGCTGCCTTGTCTGCCAGAACCTCTTGCAGCTGTAGTGCAATGATCGGAAAGTCTTTCGGGTGACCGGTTTCAATCAACATCGATGCCCTGGAGCCTACCAGAAGAAAAGCAGAGTTGTAGCCGTGATAGACCTTGCCTTGCGAGTGTTGTTCGAGACAGTCACCAAGCCAAAAAACACCGGGGCTCAGTTCGCGAGGGAGCTTGTTACTTTGCGACATAGGTCACCTCTGCGAATTGCGCGGTACATAGTAAGGTTCAACATTGCACCGATCCGCTTCCCGCAGAACGTCGTCGAGAATTGTGAATTGACGCTTAACGATGTCGGTACCTGTCAGGACGGCACCGAATCCGGGCGCGATGGTTTCTATTTGATAGTCGTTGAATACAGCTGAAACGCCAGATCGAATAGTTTCAAGCGCGGCGCCATCCAGCCACCAATACCGCGTATTGAGGAGGAACGATCTGACAAGTTCGGGAGTCGTGACAGTATCTTCGACATTGTTCAAGACCCACGGCCCCTCCGCGCTGCTGTGCCAGATGTGGTTGAACATATCGGATGTAAAAATTGCCCGAGTGGCGGGATCGTAGATCCAAAAAGTACTTATAAGTTGGATTGGCGCTGTAAATGCAGCTAGAATGCGGTCGCCTTTTGCCCCAACTTGAACAGGATTGGACGCCATCGACGTTGTTGGAATTTGCGGTAGTTCGTTGCCGTTAGATTGCGCCAAAGACCCGAACTCGAGCCAATCCTGAATGTCGGGTATACGCGAATAGCCTTGCACGACGTTAAACTCGCGTGCAATCGCCATGGCGTTACCAACGGACATGTACTCGTTGATGCGGAGGGGAAAAATTGAAAGCGGCAGGTCGCGGTCAATCAGGTTGCCGAGTTGTTCGAGAATTTGAGACTCGAATATCGCGGCGCCTGTATCGAGGAGCAATGCACCATCTTTCTCAACTAGCAGATAGCAGTTCGAGACTGCATGACCGCGTGCCGTATTGGGATATGCGCTGACCCGACCATCTAGCGGAAAGCTATTGCGCAAGACGTGGAGCTTACCATCAAACAGCGTCGTAATTGTACTTTGTGAGAGTTTTCGGACGTCAGAGCCCATCATTGTTCTTTGGATGAATGCCTACGGTTCGGAAAGTGTAGTATGCCGCCTTCAACGACCATTGTCCACTTGAAGGAGGGATGCATAGCGTCAAATTGCACTAGGTTGGCGATGATTGTTCGACTGGCCGGTGAGCTGGAGCAACAAGCCTTTCGATGACATCAAGTCCAGTTGATCTCCTGAAATAGCCGAGGCACACCATCGAGCCGCGGCAACACGGCGTTCGGCGAGTAATTCGGAAGCGGTTGGCGCCCGGTTGCGCGATCGATCCATATGCATCGGAAACCCATCTCGCGCGCTGCAGCAAGATCAAGATGTGGGCTCGCACAGATGTGAACAATCTCACTATGAGAGACACCGAGTGCCCGATGCGCGAATTCGAATGCTTTGCGTGACGGCTTATATGCCTGTGCCTGTTCTGCCGAAATGACGCGATCGATGTGTCCGCTGAGTTGGGCGACATTTCCGGCAATTATATCGTCGTCGGTATTCGAGATGATGCAGAGATTAAACCCCATTGACTTGAGTTCACCTAGCGCGCCGGGCACCTCGTGAAACGGTGGCATCTGAGAGATCCCGGAGGTGAGGATCTCAATATCTTTTGATTCATAGCTGAGCCCGAGTTCCTTCATCGCCAGTTCAAGAGCCGAACCTGCAACTTCTCGAAACTTTCGATGTGGTGGTTCTTGCTCAAGCTCGTGCTCGTACTTGTCGTAAACCTCGATTAGCTTGCGGGCCTTGACAGTTGTTTTCGTTTGCTTGGCGAGAATCTGACTGACGGCGGCGAGCAACCCTTCATCCCATTGAATGAGGGTGCCGTAACAATCGAATGTGAGCCACTCCGGTTTGCTGCCCGAAAGTGCCATATCTCTCCTCCAATGAATCTAGAGACATCCTGGCAAATTCTCTAACCCGAAACGCGCTGGTGTGTATATGCTTCAGTTCGGTCTCAAGATTGTGTTTCGAGTTTTAACAATCGATATGTTGCCGAGAGCGGGCCGCTGGAAAAAAGTGCGCAGCGGATCAATTTCGTGAGTCACCGTTAGCTGCGTTCGTACACGCTGTACCCTGCAGTGATGACGTGATCGGCGACAACCGAGGGAATTCTGGCCTCGTCCACCTCCAGAAGATCATCCGACAAGATCGCCAAATCCGCGAATTTGCCAACTTCGATCGTTCCCCTGTCGTTTTCCTCGAAGCTTAGCCAAGCGCCCTCGCGACTTGCACACGCGAGAGCTTCGATTCGACTGATCGCTTGGCCTGGTCCCAACACGCGGCCGGCATTGGTCTTCCGGGTCACCACTTGAGAAATAGGTGCAAAGAGCGTGGGCGGCACATTGTCAGTCGCCAATGACACATGAATGCCGGAATCTATCAAATCCCGCATCGGTAGTTTTTGCTCGGCACCAGCCTCTCCATACTTTTCGCGCAGCGCTTCACCATCCTGTTCGATCCATTTGGTTGAATAGGCCTGCAATACCAAGCCGAGGTCCTGAATGCGCTTGACCTCATCCATGTTAAACATTCCAACGTGCTCAATGAGCCAGCGTTGATCGCTTATTTGTGCCTTCCTGTCGACGGCTTCGAAGAGGTCGAGGATGCCGGGCGAGAACGACCCGCGCTGCAGATCAACTTGAGAAACGCGCGTGCCCAAATGCGGCCAGTAGGTCCGGCCGGCGACCGCTTGTTCCCCATTTTGCAAGCAGCTGCGTAACGGTTGGCGCAATGGCCCAGCCGTGGCCACACCAAGCCGTTGCGTATATCGTATTGCTGGTTCCAGGAATGAGGTCAATGACTGGAATATTGTCGATTGAAACGGTTTCCAGATGGTCCGCGTCTGCGATTTCGATGTTGGCCAGTTCCAACCCTGGGAAAACCGCAACGGCATCAGCGAAGTTTGCTGAAATTGAAGGTTCAATTGCAGTTCCAGATTCTGTCTGATGGTCCCAACTACCAGGCAGCCCTCCGGATATCATAACGCGATTATCGTTTTCGCTTTTAGCGGCGAGCGTTCGACTTGCGTGGCCGATCAGATATCGCATGGCCTTGTTCGGTTGAGGGTTCGTCAGAAGAATCTGAAACGTTCGGCTCCAGACCGGCAATTCCAATCGCGCGGACAGCAATGATTGGACACCTGCATTTGCGAGTACATAAAGGCCGCGCCTTACCTCAATCCGCCTGCCATCATCCGTGATCACTGCGGTGGAGCGCTCTCCTGTAAATTCGATTTCCGACACTTTCGTGCCTTCTTCAACTGTAGCTCCCGCGCGACGTGTCGCGTCGGCAAACGCATTGGTCGCTGCAGTATGGTCAGTTACCCCATCGTGGGGACAGTAGAGTGCGCCAATGACTTGATCGCTGACACCTGGCTCGCGATCTTGAACCTGAGCGGCGCTTAGAATGTGCGTTTCTATCCCATGCTGGTTTTGCATGAGTGCCCTAGCGTGACCGGATACCAGGTCTTCCTCATGCTCAAAAAGAAGGAGATGACCGGAACGCTCAAACAGGGCGGGTACACCCAGTGGCTCGTGTAGCGAAGGCCATTGTTCTTGGGCCAAACGAATAAGGGGCAATTCACGCAAATCTCTTCCGTTGGCTCGCGTCCCTCGCCTGCCCGGGCCCGCTGAGGCGCCAGCACCAATACTCTTGGCTTCCAGTAGGTGGACGTCGGCACCCTGCTGAGTTAGCCAGAAGGCAACCCCGACACCATATATTCCGCCTCCAACAATCACGAATTCTGCCATTTGTACTCTTTCTCACAACGGGACAACTCAAGCGCGCCTCTAGAGACAGGCTGCGTTTTCGCGTCCGAGGGTTCCTCTTGCGGTTATCCTTGCGGCTGGCGAAGGAAAGCAGCACCTTGAGTTGTTTCGCAGATAGACCGTGATGCAACAAACTTCCGTCTGCCAGTTGGCGAATACTCACGTCAATTTGCAGCTTTCGGACGTACGCGAAGTTAGAGCGCAGAGAGTTGCCACGGTTGCCATTCCAATTAAGACGTATGCCGTGCCTTCCCATGAACCGGTGAAAACACGGGCCCACGCTAAGATCGGTGCGCCAAACAGTTGACCAGTGTTTGTGGCCATGACCATAAGACCGCCGACCAGTCCTATGAATGCTGGCGACGGTGCAAGCGTCGGAACGGCAGCTAGAGCAGATGCGGGAACAAGGCCTCCGGCAATCCCAAAAAATAGAATACATAGGATGCGCAAGCTATCGGGGATCGGACTGAGGAAAACGGCTGCCTCCATGAGGGCCATAACGATGCATCCAACGGTCAACAGTATCCAAATTGGAATGTCGCGAGCCATTGACCAGGCGGCTACGTAATTTCCTAAACCATTGAATATGAGTACGGCTGCTGTCACAGCAGCAGCAAGTAATGCTGGAGCCGAATAGGTCTCCTGCATTAGGGTCGGGAGCCAAGTCATCATGCCAATGTGTTGGGCCGCATAGAGGGCGTACGTGGCCGCCACTAGGAGCGCCCCTCGCTGTGACAAGACAACACCAATGTTGTGAACCAAAGAAGTCTTTATGTTATTGCCGCGACCGACAAGGTTGGTTTTAGTCGTTCCAGCAAGCACGATCGATACCCAGATGGTGGCTATCGCGGTGTTCGCTACCCAAATTGCGCGCCATCCGATCTGATCAAGGAGAGCTGCTGTGATCATCATCATCCCAGCAAATCCAACTGGCATGTAGGCAGCCCACACTCCCAGCGCCCACTTTCTGTCCTGGTCCGAGCTCTCTCTCGCGATCATCGCACCACCAGCTACCGTCGTAGACGCGAATCCAACTCCTTCGATAAAGCGCGCAAGAAGCATGAATTCGATACTCGGAGCGAGTGCACCCAAAAGACTTCCGAGTGCGAGTGCGCAGAGGCCGAAAATCAAAACCTTTCGATGACCTAAGTGGTCGACGATCGAACCGGAAACCAATCCGAGAATGAAACCCGTCGTCGAAATCATTGATGCAATCCAACCCGCCGCGACAAAACCTGCCTCAAATTCGGCCTTTACGAGAAGCATCGATGGTGGCAACTTGCCGATTTGCATTGAGGCTACGACGCCAGCCCCGAAGGCGATCCAGACGACAGACCACCTTGTTTCTGCAGTGCCAATCATCGACTTCGGCACACCAGAGTCGCAGTTCGATTGCTCGGTCATGAGTCTCCGCACCGCAATGGGTTGTTGCCCTTGTCGCGCGCCTGGGCGAGCAGCTATGTCGATATTTCTAAGGGCAGTATCGCTCGATCTGCTTAAGAGCAATTCGCTACAATGCACACATCTCCAGCCAACAATCTAGTGGTGCCAATATTCTTGCTACCCAAGAGGAGGGACCGATCTTTGTCCGGAACCGTCACTTATGCTTATCGGAGGGAAGGATTTGATGTCGGTATATAATTTCAACAGGAACGCTGAACGAACACTGATCCTATTACTTTTGCTCTCGTTCCTGAAATTTAGCGTTTAAACATCTTTGACTTCCTCCCGAGATTGGTTTTGTCTGTGCTGAAAAAGGGTTGAGTGCACTCATGACCGCAGACTTGATGATACTCATCCCGACATGTGTGCGTAGCCAGCTCAAACTCCAAAATTTAGATAAGGAGGCAGATCGTGTCGTCCAGCGAAATTCCTGAGCTAGATGCGGAGTCAATTACCGCTGCAGTCTTGGCGCAGATGTCAGATACGCCGGATCCGCGTCTGAAAGAGGTCATGACGGTGGCGGTCAAACATCTGCACGCGTTCGCGCGCGAGGTGAATCTGACCCCAGCTGAATGGCTTAAAGCTATCGAGTTTTTTACAAAGGTTGGCCAGGCCTGTACGCCCGACCGACAGGAATTCATTTTGCTTTCTGATACCGTAGGCCTCAGTGCCCTTGTGCATTTCATGCACGATAAGACAGCCCTGGAAGATGCTACGCACTCCAGTCTATTGGGGCCATTCTTTCGCGAAAACGCGCCGCGTTTTAACGCTGGTGACCAGATTTCCCGTGACACGTCGGCAGGCGAAGTCGCCCTGTGGGGCCGCGTCACCAATATCGACGGGCTGCCCTTGCCAGGTGCCGAAATCGGAATTTGGCAAACGACATCTAACGGTCTGTACGATATCCAGGAAGACTCCAATCCGGACAACATGGATTGTCGCGGAATTTTTACGACTGATGAAAATGGTGACTATCTTATACGCACTGTCAAACCGGTCGGCTATTCCATTCCGATGGACGGTCCTGTTGGCGCCTTGGTCAGAAGGCAGAACCGACATGGCATGCGGCCGGCACATATTCATATGCTGATCAATGCTTCGGGCTATCGGGAGCTTGTCACCGCGCTCTACATCGAGGGCGATCCGCATCTATCCGACGATACGGTATTTGGCACCTCGGGCGAATTGGTGGCCGCTGTCACGAACCAAGATCCGAAATGTCCCCTTCCGAACCTGCCGAGCAGCCGTTTCGACTTTACACTGTCGCGTGAGAGTGAGGCCGACCGAATGTTGGGTCGCGTCGGAGCAGATCCGGCAGCAGTCGCGCAAGCCTAAGCCTTTGCGGACAGTGGTCCGTATTGGAGAGTGACTATCAAGATTGCCTCAGCAAGAGGACCTTCATGGCCAATCCGCTTCTGACCACTGCTGTCGTCGGCAGCTATCCGCAACCAGATTGGTTGGTGGACCGCGAGTTGTTGTCCAAGGTTGTGCCGCGTGTGCGCATGCCGGAGATATGGCGCGTTGCAGAGCCCTGGCTCGAGCAGGCACAGGACGATGCCGTCATCCTGGCAATTCGCGACATGGAGCGTGCGGGAATAGACATAATTACCGATGGCGAGATCCGCCGTGAAAGCTACTCGAATAGGTTTGTCAACGAGCTCGAAGGCGTCGATTGCGAGCATCCAGGGCACGTGCAGGCACGGTCTGATCATACAGCGCCCGTGCCGCGCATTGTCGGGAAGCTCAGTCGGCCCGGTCCTGTCGAAGTACGCGATCTTGAGTTCCTCAAGGCCAACACCACGCGGCCCGCTA